>CAZQYQ010000138.1:0-11742 GCA_964597625.1 uncultured bacterium | reverse complement strand
AAGACGAAGAGCTTCTGCTTGAGAAGGCCAATGGCTCGTTCGATGCTCTCGAGCGGTTGAATCACCACGACGAGGACGCCCTTCAGCTGAATGCCGGGAAGCGCGCCCACGAGGCAATTCTGGCCCTTGTAGCGAACCGTTGTGGTCGAAAAGGTATTGATGCGCCTCACACTTTCGATGAACGCATTCAGGGACCTGGACAGCGGTCGATCGGGATATTTCACATAAGTCTCGCGCGCGACGAGAGGGGTTCGGTCGGGATACCGGCCGCCCCCGATGAAGTCCCATCGAGGGCGGGTATTCAGGGCCAGCCACTCGCTTCCATCTTCGAGGGGTTTGAAGGGAATCATCATTTCCAGATAGCCTTCGAGAAACTCTTCCAGAGACCAGCCGATCAGGAACATGTGTGATGGCCGCCGGTCCGCCGCCTGGGTCACATTGACGTAGTTGAACCCGTTCGAAAGGCCGACGATCTGCGGATAGACCGTTCCCTGCAGCCCCACGATCGAATCGATGAGATCATCCGCGCTTTGCTGTGAAAGAGCTTTTGCGACGATGTCGACTTGCGCCAGGCCGCTATCGACATTTTCCGTCGGTTCACCGCCGAGCTCGCGCAGTGTTCCGACGATCAAGGCCTTGAAGATGTCGTTCCGGTCTTCCTTGGAAGGAGTATGACGCGGGTCGATCGGAATTTCCCGCCCCTTCGCGTCGATAACGATCACGGTCTGGCATTTCCGCCTGGACTTATAGGCCGTCATTGTTTTTCTCATCCGGGCGATGCCCTCCGGAGTGTCGAGCCGGAACGATTGCAGCAGTCGGTTCAGTTCGTTCTGGCAGATCCGGGAGGCGACGGTCAGGTGGTTGTCGAAGCTCAGAAGCTTTTCACGGATTTTCTCGATGAGATCCTGGGTGAGTCCCCGCCGGTGTTCCTGAAGGTAGATGCTGCCGATGATGCCGAGGACGATCAGGGGAAGCCCGGTCGAATACAGAAAAAGGGCGGGCAGCTTCCAGCGGATTGAAATATAATATTTACTATCATAATTTCGCAGGGCGGAAAATCCCAGAACGACCAGAAAAAGAGTGAGGGCGGTGATCCGGAAAAGCGTGAGGTATTGCCGGAGGCCGTGTTCCGCGGTGGTCGGTTCGGAGGCGATCAGCCGGAACCTGGCATCGAGCGCCAGAAAGGAGCATCGCCGATCCGCCTCCTGAAAATGATTTCCCGATTCGCGTTCATGAGCGATGGCAAGGCGTTTGAGAGTTTCATGCCAGACCGGATTTCCCCGCCCTGTAACCGTCAGGGTGTTCATATCGATCAGATTGAGCCGGGTTCCGTCGGGCCGGTCGCGGGAAAGGAGGCCACGGAACGCCATCATTGGGCGGTATCCGGCCTGATGAACGTTTGCGAACAGGGAAAACTTCCTGCCGATGAAATAGAAAAACCAGGTGTTTGTGGGGCGATGCGATGTTTCAAGCCACCCGGAACCGCCCTGAAAAGACAGCATTCGCTGGCGAAATCCAAGGAATGGTTTGAATACACTCTGATGGCGTCTGAGCTCTTCATCATTCACCTGCCCGCCGAAAAAGTCACGCAACGTGGCCAGCAGGAGTTCTGAAACTCGACGTTTTTGCGGAGTGCCTGGCCGCTCGATCATCTCATCAGAGCCGTCGAAAACCGTGAAGGTGAACAGATCGGGGAATCGCGTCTCGACTTGCCTGAGGCGCCGTTCGAGTTCCGGAAGAGGAGTGCCCGATGCTTCGGCTTTCCTGGCGGTTTCCGTCAGCCAGCGCTTCAAAAAGTATTCAGGAAGCGCAAAGGGCTGATACCGTATCAGCGTCTTGTCCAGGGCCGCGAACCGTTCGTCGGCCAGGGCTTTTTCCTGAACCTGGAGCTCGTACTGGCCGGCGAAATCGATGAGCAGGAACGGGAAGCCGAGGAAGAAAAAAATCCTGATGATCCATCTCGCTACTTTAAGGAGCGATTGCGGGGATTGAACGGGATCGTTGCTCATCAGGCTGCATCGTAGTGGAAACGCGCCGGGTTTTCAATATCGTCCTGTCGATTTTCCCCGAAGATGGCTTAGTTCAGGCGCCAGGCGGTGACCTGACGAGCCTTTCCCTTGACGGATATTTCGCCGACCGGCGTCATGGCGCGGTCTGAAACGGCCCCGGCGGCTCTCGCTTCGGTGATGATGCCGCCACCGCTCTTCAGCGCCAGGTCGCACAGACGAGCCGCGGTGTTGACCGTGTCCCCGATGACGGTGTGCTCGAGCCGGACCTCGGGAGTGCCCATGATTCCGGCGAGCACCGGGCCTGCGACGATTCCGACGGAGGATTGAAGCGGAAGCTCCTCGCGGAGTTCCTGCATCGCCTCCCGCATCTCCGCCGCCGTGGCGATGGCAGCCCGCGCGGCTGCATCCAGTCCGCCGTGACGCTCGGCATCGAAGACGGCGAGAATCTTTTCTCCGATGAACTTGTCGATGTCGCCGCCGTTGTCCCTGATGCGGCCGGACATGGCTTCCAGATAACGATTGAGAAGGGGAATCAGCGCCTCGGGCGGCATGTCGTGGACCAGCCGCTCGAAGCCGGCCAGGCCTGCGAACAGCACGGCGGCTTCACGATGTTCCCCGGCCATTGCGGCCTGGTTGCGCAGTTCGTCGCGCGCAGCCGTGCGCACGGAGTCTGAGACGAACCGGCACAGCCGGCGGCCTTCCTCGACGCCCGCAGCCATTGCATTGAATGCGTGCGCGAGCTCTCCGAACTCGTCTGCCCGATCGATCTCCAGGCGGGTGTCGAACCGACTTTGCATGATCCCGTTCGCGCCGTTCACGAATGTCCGCAGAGGCTCGAGAAACCTTTGCGCGATGCGGATCGCCAGAAAGATGGAGAGAGCCAGAAGCGCCGCCGGAACCGCCCGTCCTGTCACGGCCTGGCGTGCAAGGGCAGCCGTAAAATGCGCATACGGGGCTCGTGCCTTCAGAATGAACTCGGGGAGCTCTGTTCCCCCCAGCGTGACAAGCAGGTGGCCTCCATCGTCGTCATCGGTCATGGCGTGTACGGGCATGGGAACCGTCTGGGCGAGCGTGTCGAGCGTTGATTCCGCCGGCGGTGATGGGTGCTGAGCGAAAAAAATGTCCACATGCCGGCTGAGCAGCGAATACACGTTGCAGAAGGAAGAAAATACCGTGGTGATGCGCACGCCGCGATCCGTCGCCGAAAGGACAATGTCCGGATCCCTGCCTGTTTTCCCGGCGGCCTTCTGAGCCGGCCCGTATCCCGTATCCAGTGCGGATGCTCCCGTTGCGAGCCAGTTGCGCAGCTGATGCATGATGGTGGCATCATCCGTCGTGTAAATCTGGAACGCATAACGGGGCCTGCCATCCCTGCCGGGAATGTGCGCCCGGAGCGAGGCATGCGCTTTGATTCCCCAGAGGACCCGCTGGTATGCGAAAGGAGAGCTCACGAGACCGGCGAAGTCTGCCGGCGGCAGGAAGGAGAGCATGAGGTTTTTCAGTTCCTCGCTCTTCAATTCTTCAAACAGGCGTTTGTTTTCATCCGTGACCGGTTTCGTTGCCGCATACGCCGGCGACAGCCGGTTGAGCGCCGGGGAATGCAGGCATGAAAACAGTTCCTGAAGACGATCCCCTTCGACATGTTGAACGGCTGACAAATCGAACTCGCTCAGGCTGTTCGGGCCGAGAATCTGGCTGCTCGAATAGGAAACGCCGAGTTCAAGCGCCTCGAAGTAGAGGTCGAGGAGCAGAAGCCGGGTTGCAGAGGCTTTTTCAGAGGGAGGCAGGGTTTCAAGAGCCGACACGGTGTTGATAAAGGCCGGGCGGTTGATGAGATGCCGCATCAGTGCCAGGCTCTGCCCGAGATACCAGCGGTGCCCCTTGTCGAAATCCGACAGGATGCCCGACATGCGCTCGCAGGTATCAGCGAAAAGCCGTGCCTGTCTTTCGCTGATCCGGCGTTCCCCGGCAATCCAGCCGGAAAGCAGTGCCGGCAGGAGGGTCAGGGTGAAACCTGCGGCGAGCAGAGGAACGAGGCGATGGGGGAAAAAACCGCGGATTCCCGACGGAATGCCGAACAGAAAGCCTGCCAGGCCACCGGCGATGAGAAGCAGTGCGATGGCGGACAGCGATTGTTCCAGTCTCCTCATCCAGACCGGCCCGGGCGGAATGGCGCGAGCGGCAAGCATGGTCGGATACCGCTCGAAGGGAGAGGGGGCCAGCATCTGAATCCAGCCATCGAATGGCCTGCTCAGCCCGGTTGCGGATTCCCGGATGAATGGCGTATCGGTGAAAGACTCGCGTCCGATGGCCGCTTCCAGTCCACCGTCCGGGGGAAGAAATGCAAGTCTCGTCCCGCGCCGCTTCAAGGTGTCGACCATTGCCCGACAACCTGCTTCATCCGTGAGACAATCGGCCGGGAGAAAGACGAGAACTCCGCCCCACAAACCGTTCCTCCAGTCATTCCGCGCTTCCCGGGTCGGCTTGCCCGCTTCAAGCACCTGTCGCCGATTTTCCCACCAGGTGGGTGAAACGATGGGCATCCAGAAAAGAAATCCGTTCACGCCGCGAACGGAACATTGCGTGCAGATTCCATAGGCCGCGAACCAGATGGAGCCCGCTCTGGCCGAAGTCATGCCGAGCAGTCGCGCGGTTATCGAACCAATGTTCCTTTCGTCGTCAGGAGCGAGTCCTCCCAGGACAAGATAGGTTTTCACGAGAGAAAAGAGGGCGGTTGTTTCCGCATAGAACCCGGCAAACGGGAACCCGGACGAGTCGATGAGCGTCGAATCCGCGAACGGCGTGGCAGAGGGGGCGGAGCCGAGGGAGGGGTTGTGTCGGGTGACGCTCCAACCCATGTCCGGATACAGGTTCCGCATCTCCCTGAGCCGTTTCGCGAACAGAAGGCATCGGGAATCAGGGTTGCCGGTCATGCCTGTTTCATCAGCGTTCACCGTCAGAAGCGTATTACGTAGATGGATAGATACTTGAAACGTAGCGTCGCCAGCTGCGCCGGCAAGCCGCAGGTCGTGCTGAAGCTCCGCCGCCTCGCCGGCCGTCAGACGCTCATGCCGGCCGCCGGAGAGCAGCCCGTCGAACTGCACGAGAAGGCCCGCCGCCAGAACGAGGAGGCAGAAGGATGCAAAGCGGAAAGAGCGGGGACCGAACCCCGAAGCCGGTGTGATCCCGGAACCAGGCAGGATGTGCGCCGTCTCCGGGGACGTCACAGCGGAATTCTCCCCGGCCCCGACGTTTGCGTTGATATCGGAAGCCGCCGCGGAGGAAAAGGCGAGTTCGAGTGCGCCGGGGTGGCCGGCAACGGGCAAAAATCCTGATAACCCGTCGTTGGCGGCGGCCGTCTCCGGATCACAGACGATTCTTGTCGCGCAACCTGATTTTGAAGCGGCCTCGAGAGCCGCAGCTTCCTTGATCGGGTCGCCGATCACGGAAAAATCCAGACGGGTGTGGGGATCGCCCATGACTCCACACACCGCCGTGCCGGTCGCCAGCCCGATTCCGATCTCGTAAGTGAAGAGGCCGGCCGCGGCCCGGTCGTTCTGCAGCGCGCGGTGGGCCGACATCATCTCCTGCGCGGCATCCAAAGCACGTTCGGCCGAATCCGGCGAGCCGGGTTCATCATAAAAGACGGCCTGGACCGCATCGCCGATGAATCTGTCGATGACACCCCCATGCTTTTTTATCGAGGGGGTCATGGCACGGAAATGGCGATTCAGCGCACGGAAAACGTCTTCCGGCGGCTGCGACTCGGAAATGGTCGTGAAGTTGCGGATATCGGATACGAGTGCCACCAGCCTCCGTCTCTTCGCGGTTTCATGACTGTCGGCCTGCCCGGAAATGGCTTCCAGGACCTGCGGGGCAACAAAAAGGCTCATGGCCTGGCGTTCGCGGAGCCAGTCGATCATGGAGTCGAGAGTGGCGGCAGCCTGTCCGATTTCATCGCGGCGCTCGATACAGAGCTTCTGGTCCAGGTGGCCGTGCGCGACCGCCTGGAGCCGGACCGCCATCCGGCGGAGCGGGCTGGTCAGCCAGGCGGCGATGAGACCGCCCGACAGGAACACCAGCAGCAGGTTGCCGGTTACGCTCGTCAGGGCCCGGTGCCATTCCGCATCCAGGCGGCGTCGCAGAGGAAGGAGAGACGCCCGGGCGGTGTAGCGGAACTCCGGATTCGAGCGGCTGGCCTCGAACGTGACCCGCCAGTCGCCGATCGTGCGCGTGCCGGGCGATCCCGCCTGAAGGGGCGGGCCGGAACGGGCGATGCATTTCACGCCATCCGGCGTCTGCCTCGATATTTCGATATCGATTCCGTGCCTGGAGGCGATTTGCGGCAGAATCGTGCGCATATGGCGGGCAAACGCGGGTCCCTGCTCCCAGGTGACCACATACATGAACCAGGTTTCACCGGCGATCCGCAGGAACTCGTGGAACTTGAACAGCCGCTTCCCGGCTGCGCCGATCTCCCCCGCCTGCCTGTTGCGCAGGGCCAGTTCACGGCCGTCCGCATTCACGATTTTGCCGATCTGGATGTGGCTGTCGCTCTTTTTCGCGGGGAATCGCGCGGCAAGAGCCGGTGAATCCTCCTGAAGAATCTGGTCTGCCGGGGCTCTTAAAAATTGTTCTATGGTCCGGCAGACTTCGGGCGGGATGCCCGGATCATGACGGCTCGGCTGAAAATCTCCATGGCCGAAGACAAGCAGGCTTTGAACAGGAATTCCCTGTTTTGCAAGGTCATCCCAGAGCTGGTTGAGAAGCCGTGTCGGCGATGCCCCTGACAACTGGATATCCCTGAACGTTGCGGGCAGGTTCATCGCAACCGGCTGACGGTGGCAGATTTCGATGAATCTGCTGGTCAGGCGGGAGTTCTCGTTTTCGAGTTCGCGCAGCGCCTGGCTCAACTCCTGATCGCATTCGCGCAGGAGATTGCGTTTCAGGTCCTCCTGCAGGTTGCGGGTTTCGCTCACAACCGTGATGAGCGGGATCGCCACGAGGCACAGAAACCAGAATCCCAGCTGCGGGCCGATGCCGAAGGAGGGAATCTGACCGGTGAGGCTGAATCGAAGCAGAATCAGCCCCCACGCCGTGGTCCAGAGAATCACCAGGGACGTTTGGGTGCCGGGGCCGGTGTCGGCACCGGTCCCGGCAGGGGGCGACCGCTCGATGAGAAGTCCGGCCCCGCCAGCTGTCAGGTCGAGCGTGCACCACCGCGCCTGCTGCCCCGGGCGAATCGTGTATACATGCGAAATCATGGCGTCCGGAAGCCGTATTTCGCCCATGAGCGGCAGGTTGCCGTCCAGGGAAGCCCAGGATTCAGGCACCGTCCGGTCCGGCCGCCGCATTTCCCGGGCCGGAATCAGCTGAAAGGACCGTGCCCGGTCACGGATGAACCGGCGAACCGTCGGATCATCGGCAAGCACCGACGATGTGGGCATGATCGGGAAAACGGGCGGCCGCTTCCGGGCAGAGTGATCGAAAGATCGGCTCTTCGCGGGGGCAGGGGAGACGGGGAAGGGGATGAATACCGGTTCAACCGGCTGTCTCCCGGCAATGCGCCGCCAGTTCGCGAAGCAGGCGCGGCGGGCCGTTGCGTGGTCGTCCGGGCCGGACGGCAGCAGCATCAGAAATGCACCGGCCGGCCGGTTGTCCGCGATGATGAAGTTCCACACGCAAAGAGCGTGGTTTCCCTGGAAGATGACCGGGAAAGCCCGACCGCGCAGCGCCGGCGAAAACAGCTCCGATGAGCAGCCGAAACCGAAAAGCCGGTCCAGCGTCTGATTCAAGGCCGAAGGCTTTGATGAACCGGATTGCGGCTGCTCGCGTTGATATATAACATCAAATATCCCACTTAGCAGGCGTCCGTAGGTGCTTTCAAGGCCGGCGCCGGAACAGATTCTCGGCTGTCCGGAGCTGGTCCCGGGCAGGGCGAACAGCCAGAGCCGGGGCTCGGGAAGAGAGGCAAGCCTGCTGTTTTTCCGCGCATCGGATGCGAGGCTGCCGAGCAACGCAGGACCCGGGGCCGTGGCCGCCTTTGATTCACGTTCAAGGAACTGTTCCAGGCCGCGTTTGAATCGGGCCGCCCGCACTTCGGCCCAGAAGGAAAGCTTTGAAGCACGTTCCCATCGAAGGGCGATCGAATCGGTGCGTGCCTTCCAGGATTCAGCGGTGGCGGAAACCGCCTGCTCGCGGCGAAAATCGAGATCATGCCCGATATACAGCAGCGGGAGCAGGGTCAGAAGCAGCGGCAGGAGGAGCGAAACCACCCTGGCCCTTCGCGGGACAGGCCGATCAGTCATCGTCATTCTGCGTTTCTCTCATCACCCGTGGGCATCGTCCGGTGCCCTTCCCCTGTGGCCGCACCTCATGCTTCGTTGTAGTTGCGAGCATGAGGGAAAGTATAGCACTCATCGATGTTCATCAGCGATATGCCTCAGTCAAGGCGGAAGGCAATGACATACCGGGCCTTGCCTTTCACGAGAATCTCGCCGACGGACGACATCGGTCTGCCGTGCAGAGCCGCTGAAACGGTGCCGTCGATGACCGTTCCGCCGCCGCTCTTCAGCGCAAGATCGCAAAGCCGGGCGGCGGTATTGACCGTGTCGCCGATCACCGTGTATTCCAGACGCACTTCGGCCGTGCCCATGATGCCGGCCAGCACCGGCCCTGCAACGATGCCGATCCCGAGGGAAAGCGGCCGTTTCCCTTCGAGGCCCTTCATCGCTTCGCGCATCCCGGTCGCAGCCTGGGCGGCGGCCCGCGAGGCGGCTTCAAGCCCGCCATGGCGCTCCGCATCGAAAACGGCGAGGATCTTTTCTCCGATGAACTTGTCGATCTCGCCGCCATTCCTTCGGATGAGCCCGGACATTTCCGACAGATAGCGATTCAGCAGGGAAATCATGACTTCCGGCGCCTCCTCCTGGAGAAGACGGCTGAAATCCGCCGGCGCCGCGAACAGAACTGCCGCCGATCGGGATTCCCCGGCCATGGCTGCTTTGCTTCGGGATTCGTTGCCTGCCGCCGTGCGGACCGAATCCGAAACGAAGACACGGAGGCGGCGGCCTTCCTCGACGCCCGTCGCCATCGCATTGAACGCAAGCGCCAGGTCGCCGAATTCATCCTGCCGGTCCGTCGGCAGACGGGTGTCGAACCGCTCTTCCATGATTTCTCCGGCAGCAATGCTGAGAGACTGGACCGGCTTCAGAAACCGTGACGCTGTACGGAGAGCCATATATAAACTAAGAAATAATATGAGAATCAGCATGCCCCGCCTGATGCCAGCCTCTCTGCTCAGATTGCCGAGAAGCCGGGAATATGGCAGTCTGGCCTTCAGAAGAAACTCGCGCTGCCTGATCCCTGGTTGCGTCATCAGAAGATCCGTCTCGCTGTCGTGCTCGAGAAGGGTGTGAACGGGCATTTGTGCTGTTCCGGCGAGCAAATCCGCCGCCGCCTCGACGGGGTGGGCGAGGTGCGAGTTGAGGTCAGCGGTGATTCTGTTCTCCCTTTCGGAGAACCGCATGATGAGAGTGGAAAACGGCAGGGTGAGGCGAGGATTGTTTCGGGCCATCGAAATGACCGGCGTGCCAGGGGATCCGGGGGCTTCACATCGATTGCGCAGCTGCTGGTGAAGGAGGGTGTCGTCAGCCAGATGACCCTGAAGAGCATACTGCGGCCGTCCGTTTGTGTCCTGGAGATGAATACGGAATGATTCGTGGGAATTCAGGCCCCAGACGAGGCGGTGATACTGGACAGGAGCTGACATCATACTGGCAAAATCATAAGCGGGCAGCATCGAAAGCAGAAGATATTTTATTTCCTCGCCTTTCAGATTTTCGAGAATGCGTTTCTTTTCATCGGTGTTTGCCTCGGATGCTGCGAATGCCGGTGACAGCCGCCTCAATACCTGGGAATGAACGCTCCCGTAGAGTTCTCTCAGAAGCGAAGTTTTTCCATCGGGATTCTTCACCGCGTTCAGAAAACTGATGCCGCCCGGACCGAGAATGTGGATGTCCCCCATGGACAAAGCGCTTTCCCAGCCCCGCTTGAAAAAATCGTCCAGAAATTTCTGACCGGCAGCCTCTTTCAGAGTCTTGTCCGTGAGACTTGCGATCTGTTCGAGCTGAGACGTGATATCGGGTCCTGTTGAAAGATGGCGGAATACGGCCATATTCTGACCTATATACCAGCTCATGCCTTCATCCAGGCCGTTCAACGCCGTCGAAAGGCGATCGGATGTCTCATCGAACAGACGGGCCTGCCGTTCGATCATGCGCCGTTCGCCCGCCAGCCATCCGGAAAGCAGCGACGGGAGCAAGGTGAGGGTGAAAGCTGCCGCAAGCAGCGGGACAAGCCTTCCTGGAAATAGGGCCGCAATCCGGGATGGAATGCCGGTTATCAGCATGGCAAAGGCGGCCAGGGCAAGCAGATACGAAAGTCCGGACAGAGCACTTTCCAGGATGCTCATCCAGCGTGGAGGCTGTAAAATCATCCGCGCGGCGACCAGTTCCGGATACTCTTCCAGATTGGTTGGGCGTCGAACGACGAGGGCATTCTGATCCGACGGACGAATGGTGAACGTGTCGCTTCCGATCGCCCTGCGCATCGAACCATCCCTGGAAAGCAGCGCAAGCCGGGTGCCCCTGGCAAGCATCGTTTGCGTCATTGCCTGAAGACCGGCCGATTCATTCACCGCATCAAACGGGAGGAACAGAATGACGCCGCCCAACATCTCCTGCCACCATCGAGCCCCCGGTGTCCTGCTGTCCGGTGCCGCATCGATCAGCTTCTGATACTCGTTCCACCACCCCGGATGAACGATCGGCTCCCACATCAGATACCCGCTTGTTCCGAACAGTTCGCACTGGCTGAAGTGCCCGAAGGATTCGAAGGCCATGAGGCAGGATTGTTCGCCAGACATGTGGAACATGCGTGATATCAGCGGTTGAATGAGGAGCTGCGCTTCCCCGGCGATATATCCATTCATCAACACCGCTTTCATCCGGGAAAAAAGAGCGGCCGTTTCTGACGCTCTGCCTTCCAGGGGAATACCGGCTGATTCGATGTGTGCTGTGCTCCGAAGCGAAATGGCGCTGCAATCGATGTCCCGATCGGGGAGATGCCTGAGGATGCTCCAGGAAAGGGCTGGATAGATCCTCTTCGCCTGCTGCAGACGTTCCTGAACCTGGGCGATGCGGCCTTCGGCCGATCCGGCCCTCGCTGTTTCCGATGGAAGATCCTTCATAAGCATGATCAGGAGATGATTCGCGATCTGGATTACCGGATCGTTTGTCGAGGCGGCAAGGCGTAAGTCATGATGGAGTTCGGCCCGCTCCCGGGCTGCGGCACGCTCTCGATATGAATGGGTCAGCATGCGGGAAAAGGAGAAGAGAAGACCGGCCGCAAGGATTAAAATAATAAACAATATATAGTTTTGCGCTGTGCGGCTTCGCGTCTGCACGGGAGAGGCGGAGCTGGAAGGATGCGGCTCTGCGGCGGGTTCTCCCGGTGTCTGACTGCCCGGCCTGGAATCCGGTCTGTCGGGAAGGTCTTCTCCGACACACAGATCATCGGCGACCTCACATGCGCCGGGGTGACCGGAGAGCGGCAGAAAGGCCTCGGGAGAAGCCATGGCCGAAACCACGCCGGGATCACAGATGATGCGGGTTGCCCGGCCGGCCTTTGAGGCGGCTTCCAAATCGCCGGATGCCTTGATCGGCTCCCCGAT
>CAZQYQ010000137.1:0-11791 GCA_964597625.1 uncultured bacterium | reverse complement strand
ACCTCTTCATCTACATACTCCCCTTTTTCTCAATTTTCGGACGAAGATAATCAAGTTTAACACGAGGGTACAGAACCCGCAAGATCCAGAAAAAAAAGTTCCGACAATTTATCCTGGGAACTGCTGGACCAGTCTGTCTGAATGGCTCGTTCGGGAAAGCAGGAACTGCCCACGAAGCAATCTCATCTTCGAACGATATTGAATGATACTTTTTGCTCGACCGAATTCATTTCCACCGGTCTCCTGTGCGAATTCGCAAAATAACGATCCCGATGAGCAGGAATGCAAGTTCTATATCGAGGTTCCAACATCGGCTTCGATCCAAACCTCGCCGGTGAACTGCCGGTTTTTTTCGCAACGAGCATCATGAAGTGAGGGTTTTTCCCGAGACGGCGCGTTTGCCGATGAAGGCACCCCCTCGGACTTCCGGGCCCGTATATTCTTCGACGACGGTGAGGCCGGCATCGTTCATGGCCGAGAGATACTCATCACGGGAGAACAGACCGATTTCCATGGATTGGTTGTGGTAGGTGACCTCGCCGTTTTCCCCGACAAGATGATGGAACGTGACTTCCACGATCTTGGATTCTTTGAGGCGGACATGTTCCATGCGGGCGATTTTCACGTCGGCAAGGCTGGTGGCATCCGCCACGATGAGATCCTGGAAGCTCTCCTGCGTGCTCCAGGGCGTGATCAGCGCCACGCCGTTGGGGCGGAGGTGTGCGCGAAGACGTTGCATCGAGGCGCGAAGGTTGGAAACGGTTTTGACGAACCCGATCGAACCATACAGACAGATCATGGCATCGAATTCCGCCTTCAACTCGAAATCGATCAAATTGCCCCGATGGAACCGGATGTCGGGAAACTTTTCCCGGGCTTTGGCAAGCATGTCCTCGCTGAGATCCAGCCCCGAGACGTGGAAATCATCTCTGAAGTATGGGATATGCCCGCCGGTGCCGCAGGCCAGGACGAGCAGATCGGCCCCGGCCAAAACGCCGTGTCTGGTCAGCAGTGTCTTGACCTTGGCCGCTTCCGGAGCGTATTCGCACTCCTTTACATATAAGGCGTCATAATAGGAAGAGATGGTCTTGAAATCGGAATACATGGTGTTCTCCTTGAAAAATTGCCGAAATTCGCGATGGCTGCTGCGTCGGAAGCAGAATCCATCGTGGGGAAGTGGTGGATCAGTTGTCGTTCTGGAGTGAAGCCGTGTTGAGAAGAAACTTTTGCGTGGGATAACCGAATTCGACCAGATGCTCCGCTTCGATAAAACCGAGTGACTGGATGGTTTTCCGATATCCCGTGTCGGCCATGTCCCCTGCGCGATACGTCGTGATGCTTATTTCGTGATTGCCCCGGGGAAATGCGGCGACGACCTCGTCGAGAAGGAGTTTCGCGATGCCCCGGTGGCGAAACAACGGATGGATGCCGAGGAAATCGATTCGCCCGTTGGACGGGGAAAAGAGAATGATCCCGAGGGCGATGCCGCCATCCTTCACGATCAAGGCTTGATTCCGGTCGATGGCTGTTCGCAGGATCCGGACATACTCCTCCTCATCGAGGACCGGATAGCCGTCGACCACGAGCCGCACCAGCCGCATCCATTGCGGGATATCGTCCTCGCGGGCAAAACGGGCCTTCCAGGCGGCAGCCCTCCCGTTTTCGCCGAGAAGCCGGTCGCATTCGCCAACATCGAATCGCAACTGCAGGGGATAGAAGACCTGACCGTTTCTGAAGGCGTTCGGCGGGTATTTGTATATGGCCTTGAATATTCTCGTGAAGGCCTGCTGGCTCTCGTATCCGGCCGAGAGGGCGATCTCGATGATGGGCGTATCCGTGAACATGAGCATCCTGGCTGCTTCTGTCAGACGACGTCTTCTGAGATAGTCATGGATGGTCAGGCCCAGGATTTGTGAGAATGACCTGTGGAGATGAAACGGGGAAACGTGGGTTTCTCGGGCGATACGGAAGAGATCGAGTTTTTCGGGGAGATGTTCCTCGATGAAATCGATCACGAGCTTGGTCTGTCCGATGTCGAGCATCGATCGCTCCTGCTTCCGTTTGGGGGTTCACCGGTTGTTGTCGGAAGGAGCCTGCGCGCGATCAAGTGTCCCGTCCGGTTCCCGACGACCGCTTCATGATAACTGATCATGCGGGAAATGTTTTGTCCGATATTGCTTTTCTTGCGAACCTCAAGAACGCCTGGCGGCAATGGAGGAAATGAAATCATCGTTCGCGGGAGCGTTCTGGCTTTTCGGGGAGCAGCCGAACCACACGATGACGAGGGAAGAGGCTGCTCAACCGGGCTGCCGGCGACGGACGCCGACACCGTTTCATCGCAAGGCGCCACGCCTGGAAGTGCCAGTTCTCATCGAACGGAACCAAGCGATTGCCCTTGCGCGTGTCATGCTTTGATGAATCAAAATAATACCGCAAAACGGGCCACGGATATGGAAACTGGGTGACAGGTTTTCTGAGAGCCGATTCAGTTTTTCTTCAGCTGTCTCAGGGCAGATTTGACCATTTTCCCGAATTTCTTGTCTTTCTGCCGGCGCTCGACGTAGGACATCTGGTTGAAGGCCGATTCGTTCATCAGCTTGAGATAGTTCTGATACCGCTCCTCGCTCAGTTCGCCCGTCTTCAGGGCTTCGAGCACGGCGCAGCCGACCTCGCTGGTGTGGGTGCAGTCCGAGAAACGGCAGGTTTTCGCCCGTTCCGCGCATTCTGCGAAGCTCAGCTCGATGCCGGAGATGCTGCCAATGGTTGCCAGTTCGCGCATGCCGGGGGTGTCGACGATCAGGGCCCCGTTGGGCAGCAGCACCAGCTGCCGGCGGGTGGTCGTGTGCCGGCCCCGCCCGTCGTGCTCGCACACCTCCCGTGTTTCGAACACGGTCTGCCCCAGAATGCGGTTCAGAAGCGTGGATTTGCCGACGCCGGACGAACCGATCAGGCAATGGGTGTGGCGCGCATGCAACCTGGAGACGAGCTGCTCGTGGCCCTCCCCGGTCATATTGCTGAGGGGGAGAACCGGGCAGCGAATCCCCGTCGCCTCGATCTCGCCGACGTAGCGGGCCAACTCCCCCGGGGCCAGCAGGTCAGTTTTGGTCAGCAGGACCACGGGCTCGATGCGGCCCTCGTAAACCATGGCCAGATACCGTTCGAGCCGCCGGAGATTGAAATCGGCTCCGCAGGCCTGGACGATGAAGGCCGTATCGATATTCGCGGCGATCATCTGGTGCTCGACCTTCCGGCCGGCAGCCTTGCGTCGCAGCCACGTTTTCCTCGGATAGACGGCGTGGATGATGGCCAACGTGGCCTGGTTGAGCACGTGCACGGCCACCCAATCGCCGACGCAGGGAAGGTCGGCCGCCGATTCGGTATTGTACAGCAGCTTTCCGGTAGCTTCAGCGAACATTTCGCCCGCTTCGGTGCGCACGAGGAAACTGTCTCGATTGACCGCGGTCACCCGCGCCATCCGGCAGTCTGTCGGGACATCCACGGGTGAATGTTCGGCGAAACAGGGAAGAAAACCGAGATCCGAAAGTTCCATTTTCAGCTCCTGGCCTTCAGTATCTCAAAAAGCCAGTCGTCCTGGCAAGTGTTCAGACCCCTCGTCGCGATCTCCTCTGCGGCTGTCGCCGGTCGTTTCGCGACAACTGGCCAGAAGACCGAGAAAACTCGATGGGAAAAGCGATACAGGAGGACAAAGGCAAGCCCGACTCGATCTCTTCAAGCCCGAACATCTTGAAGTGCCCGAGCTTTTGAGCCTTCCAAAGTTGTACAGTGAGTTAATTCATGGTCCAGAAAAATCTGCCCCGGGAATGTGAGGGAAAAGGAAAACCGCCATCGAATGGACATTCGATGGCGGATATAGGGGCGCCCCCAGAGGGATTCGAACCCTCGCCGCAGCCTTGAAAGGGCTGTGTCCTGGGCCGCTAGACGATGGGGGCTAGGACTACATTTCGATGGTGTGGGCCCAGCAGGAGTCGAACCTGCGATCAGCCGGTTATGAGCCGGCAGCTCTAACCACTGAGCTATAGGCCCTTGAAGCGAAAGAAGTATATCATACCCCTTCGCTGAAAGCAAGCGTCATTCCATGTAAAATTCCTTGAGTTTTTTCGACCGGCTCGGATGCCTCAGTTTGCGCAAAGCCTTGGCTTCGATCTGACGAATACGCTCACGGGTGACGCCGAACTTCTGCCCAACTTCTTCCAGTGTCCGCTGCCAGCCGTCTTCCAGACCAAACCGGTATTTGATGACCTTCGATTCACGTTCTGTCAGTGTCGAAAGAACGCGGTTGATCTGTTCCTTGAGGATGTTGTTGAAGGCCGTTTCTGCCGGCGGAAGCGCGGATTTGTCTTCAACAAAGTCACCCAGATGCGAGTCTTCTTCGCCGTTGATGGGTGTCTCGAGAGAGATCGGATCCATCGCGGTCTTCATGATATTCTTGACCTTCTCGACCGGGAGACCGACTTCAAGCGCGAGTTCCTCGACCGCCGGGTCGCGCCCCAGCTTCTGAACCAATTTTCTGCTGGCCTTGCGAAGTTTGTTGATCGTTTCGACCATGTGAACCGGAATACGAATCGTGCGAGCCTGATCGGCAATTGCACGGGTGATCGCCTGGCGGATCCACCAGATGGCATAGGTCGAGAATTTATATCCTTTGCGATATTTAAACTTTTCGACGGCGCGAATCAGGCCCTGGTTGCCTTCCTGAATCAGATCCAGGAACAGGAGGCCACGTTTGGTATATTTTTTCGCGACCGACACAACCAGTCGCAGGTTCGCCTCGATCAGTTTTCTCTGAGCTTCCTGATCGCCATGCTCGATGCGCTTCGCCAGGGTGACTTCTTCCTGCATCGTGAGAAGCTTGATTTTACCGATTTCCCGCAGATAGACGCGCACCGAATCATCGATATCGTCGAAATCTTCCTGCTTTTCGGTATAATTTTCGTCTTTCTTTTCCTCCGGCATCCGGAGTTTTTCTTTGAGCTGGATCTCGTCGTCATCGACCAGCTCGACATTGGCTTCCATTAACTCGGTAACGACGGTTTCGAATGCTTCCGTATCGAGACCGTCGGGAAGGGCGTTGTTGATCTCCTGGTAACTCAGATACCCCTGCTTCTTGCCTTTTTCGATCAATTCGGCCCGGATCGTTTCGAGGGACTTTCCACCGGGCGCCGAAGCTGGAGCAGCCGGTACAGCCGGGGAAACCTGAGCTGCCTGAGCTGCAGAAACTGCTATCGCAGCTGCTGCAGCCGCTGCAGTCGTTTTGGCGTTTTTTGCAGAGGCCTTGGAGGGGGCCTGGGGTGACGAAGAAGTCTTCATGTCTGTTTCCTTACGGTCCAGTGTTCCGTTGATTGAGCGCCTCCATCTTTCGACGGAGCTCGAGTTGCTGCTGTGTCAGGCTTGCAACCTCATTCTCGTGACCGTCCCGCTCGGCAGTGCGGATTCGTGCCTGAAGCTCTTCCGATTCACGCTTCAATCGGCTTTTAACGAGTCCGTAAACGCATTCGAGAAACGGTTCCTCGGGCTTCTCTTCGAGTTCGATGAGAAGCTCGCTGAAACGAGAGGCGAGTTCAGGATCGTCGATCGCGGAAACGATGTCCGCCGGTCGCGACTTCCCACCCGATGCTTCCTGTAAACGGCAAACAGCCGTAAATAAGAGTTGAAGCCGGGAGTCGGTGAAGTCGGCCGGCGCAAGCAGGGCCCGCGTGCGATCCAGCTCTTCGGGATGTTCTATCAGGTGCTTGAGCACCCATTCCTGCCTCCGCACAATACCATCGATCGTCGGACGGGAGCGACCGGCAACGGCCTGTCTGCCTTCCATCCTGTTGAACGTGCGATTCGCAAACTGGATTTCAAGCACTCCCGGTTCAGTATCAATCAGCCGTGCAATTGTCTTGATGACTTCGCTGCGCGCAACAGGGCTGTGAATTTCCGGGATGAGATCCTTGAATTCGCGAACCAGCCGTTCTTTGACCGCAATCTCGAGCGGCGGCTTCATTCCATGTGTTCGAGTTTCCACGAGAAACGTATAAATATCCGTGGCAGCCGAAATTCGTTCGACAAACCGTTCGCCGCCCTCGCGGCAGACAAAGCTGTCCGGATCATCCTTCGGATCGTCAAATGTGATGACCTTGGCCGTCAGCGGCGTATCACGCTGCAGGGAAATCGCGCGGACCGTCGCCCGCTGGCCGGCTTCATCAGCGTCATAGCAGAAGTAAACCGTTTCGCAGTTGCGGGCCAGCAAAGCCACCTGATCGGCCGTGATAGCCGTTCCTAGCGTTGCAACGACGTTGTTGATGCCTGCCTGCACGAGGCTGATGACGTCGAGATACCCTTCGACGACAATGGCCGAGTTGCTGCGTCTGATCGGCTGAAGGGCTTCGCGGAAATTGAAAAGCATCTTCCGCTTGTTGAAAACGTCCGTCTCAGGACTGTTGAGATATTTCGGCTCTTCCCCTTTACCAAGCACGCGACCGCCGAAACCGACGATCCGGCCATGGGCATCTGCAATCGGAATAATCAGCCGGTGCCGGAACGTGTCATAACAGCCGCTTCCCGTCGCACGCTGCTTGACAAGACCGGCCTTCTCAAGAAGCTGTATTCGCTCGGCGCCCTTGCCAAGCGCCAGGGCGAGGGAATCCCAGGAGTCGGGGGCATAGCCGAGACGAAACCGAGTGGATGTCTCGGGAGAGATTCCGCGCCGCGCGAGATACTCACGAACCTGCTTTCCCGCTGCCTGATTGAGCTGGCTGGAATAAAAACGGGCGGCTTCATCGAGAATCTGAAAAACCCGGGCCTTTTTCTCGTATTCCGGGTCTTTTTCGATCGGAATGGCGACACCGGCGCGCCGTGCAAGTTGACGGATCGCCTCCGGAAACGTAAGGTGCTCGGCCTCCATCAGGAAACGGAACACGTCACCGCCTTTCGAACATCCGAAACAATGAAAGATCTGTTTGTCAGGAACTACGTAAAAGCTGGCTGTCTTTTCCTGATGAAACGGGCAGAGTCCCTTGTAAGTGCGACCGGAATGCGTAAGGCGTACGTACTCGCCCACGAACTGGACGATGTCAATCCGTCCACGAACTTCGGCGATCACTGCGTCATTGATCAGGGCCACGCCGCGAGCAATCCCTGCCTTTCAAGGGATACCGATCCATCCCTGTAAAACTTGACCAGAATTGCTCATGTTAGCAGCGTTTCAAGGGAATGTCAACCGATGAATCGTTTTATGACGATCAATGTTACGTCATCCTCGGCAGGTCGCGATCCAGTCACTTTTTTCACACCTGCAAGGATGGCGGCATGAATTTCCGCAGATGTTGTTTTGGTGGAGCAGGAATCGCCAACAATTCGTCCCAGCCTGTCGTATCCGATTGATTTTCCTTCATTATCAAGGGCTTCAACAATTCCATCGGTGTAAAGAACCAGACAATCGCCCGGAGCCATCGACACGGGAACATTCGCAAAATCGGCCTTCTGGCGTGCGCCAAGGGGAAATGCCTGATTTTCAACCTCGCTGACGGTCCGGGTCGAAGCCTGATACCAGAATGGAAAGCAGTGACCTGCATTGACTGTTTCGATTCTGTTTGTAACGGTATCTACCGCTGCATAGAAGAAACTCATCAGACGTTTTCTTTTCACCGTCTCAAATACCATCTTATTGAGCCGCTCCATAGCGGGAACAACCTGAACAGACTCATCGGCCGATAACATCGCCACGCCGCTTTTGGCCATCGCCATCAACAGCGCAGCAGGCACCCCGTGCCCCGTCACATCCCCGATGACAACGATGATATACCGATCATTCACAACAAAATAATCAAAGTAGTCCCCGCCAAGCTCTGTCACGGAATCCGAGGCCCCGTGAAGATCATATTCCCCTTTGCGGATGGGATTGTTCGGGAAAAGTGTCTCCTGAACGATCTTTCCGATATGCATTTCCTCGAGATTTGCAATTACTCTGTTGAATGTCATTCCAAGGTCCCCGAACTCGTCACGCCCAAGAGAGGGCACCACGTGCTTGAAATTCCGCTGTTCAATGGCCGACACACCTGCAGAAAGTTCGTTGATCGGCCACAAAAAGTGACGCGCAAGAAGAAGGCCGATGAAAAAGGCGAAAAATCCGCTCACGACTGCAATTGAACCAATTTTCAGGCTGATCCCGCGAATCACGTCGTCAATGAGCCGTCTTGGATACATGGCCATCAGTATGAAATCCGGCATTTTTTTCAGCGGCGATGCGACAACGAGATACGGTTCTCCCCCTATTTCCTCTACGCTGTTATGCTGCGTCTCCGTTGAACCGACTTTATCTGACATCTCTCGAACAAACAGATACTTTGTATAATCAACGGGATAGATATGGTTTTCGTTCACCCTGGAGACAATGGCAAGTCGTACAGGATTTTCGTTTTCTGGCTGACGATGATTCCGGCCGACAAGCCGTTCGAGATATTTTTCCGCAAACGATCTTGCCCGATGAACGATCAACAACAGATTTGCAGGCTGTTTTTGCCCTTCGCCCCAGAGGAATGTCGAATACATCAGATTCCCATTTTTCCCCAGCATGAACTCGATGATCTTGTCATTCGACTCAATAAGCTCGCCAAATATTTTCTGGGACCCTTTCCCGGCCATAAACTCCGAAACGCTGTCGGTCAGCGACTCGACCATCACGTCCGACACTTTCGCTTTCAGGTCCTCTTCGTTCTGGCCCAGTCTCGATTGGAATATTTTGCGTGCAAGGGTTGGGATCAGCTTGCCGAGCAGATCTTTCCCCTGCGAGGACATCTCCATCAGCTGCAACCGGCCTTTCGAATCAACCATGAATGCCTGGGTAAGCAGCTCCGCGTCTTTCATGCGCGTAAACAGGGCATTTACCTGTGAAATATCCCCGCGCTGCACGGCAGGGAGCCGGGAAACTTTTCGGTACAGCTGTTCGAGCGATCTGACGGCGGCCTGAAAACTGTCATCAATATTCTCGATCAGCCCGGAAAGTTGTACAAGCCGTTCCTGAACCATGACCTGATTTCGGTCGAGCATATACTGGTATCCCAACAGCATCAGGGCCGTAACGGGAATAGCCGTTGCATAGAGAAACAGGGCGACAAGTTTGTGCCTTATAGAGACATAGAGCCATTCTCCGGAAAGATGCAGGCGCCACGACCAGTATCCGACAACCACAAGAATCAGCCCCGACAAAAGCTCCAGAGAAAATCTGAGATGCCACTCCAACCCGGACTCAAGCCGTTTCATGGCCAGGACCATCCGGCCGGCATCAAGTGAAACAATGGATATCAGGCTCTCTTTATCCTGATTCTGCCTCTGATATGAATTGCGAAGGCCCAACGCCCGTCTGAATATTTGCCTTGAACTTGCAGACAGACGCTTGCTGACGGTTCTGATGCCGTAACTTTTGGACGGGGTTTCCAAATCGCACAGGGCGTAGCCCTCATCCGCACCGGCGTCGGTGTTGAATCTCCCAAGTAACTCCCTGAGAGCGAGATCCCGTGGGATATCCTGCTCCTCGAAAAATGCGATCATGCCGCCTGCATAGGCATCCCCGTTGTCAGAGATCACCTTCCTGCTTTTGGCCGACTTTTCCTCACCTGGAGAGGCTTTATAAAAAGTATTCCAATAAAAATATCCCGGGCGAGATTTTATCTGAACCGGCGTCAAGTTCCCTTTTTGATACACCATATCAGATGTATCAATATTTCCAAACATAGATTGAAAGAGAGATCTGCTCTTCACGAGAAGATCACTTTTCCCGGTCATTTCCGGTTCGACAAGTGCGGAATAGATACGTTTCATCGCACTTTTATATTCTATTGTCTGGCCGGGCAATGAAATAAACTCTCCAGTGGCATCAAAAAAGAATATGCGCATGAAACTCAGCTGTGATTTCGAGAGTTTTGATCGTGATCGGAGAATCGATTCGGATGAAAACTCATCCTCTTTGATCAGTCCATACAAGGAGTTCATTTCGCGCTGGATGTGAAATAGATCTCCACCTTCGCGCTTCAGCCGGAACAGATTCCGCTCCATCCGCTGCAGGTGAAGCTGGCCAAGGCGTGTTTTTTCCTGGGTGGCAACAAAACGTTCACCAAGCCGAAGCAGGCTGATGGGAAGTCCGGCAAAAAAAAGAATCGCCAGAAAAAAAGCCCACCAGCTGCCTGATTTTTTCGATGCATCGTCTTTGGCCATGGGGAGAATTATACCAGACCGATTGCTATTCGGTGAGAATACGACAATCTCAACAGCTGGAACTCCGTTTTAGAGTTGTGATAGTATACAGGAGCGATAGAATCGTTTTCTTTTGAGGAGTCATCAATGATGAACAGACGAAGGCCAACCTTTTTCGTTGTCATTTTTTCTCTGATATGCAGCTGTGTGGCCTTTGCCGCAGCATCCAACCCGGAAGCACTTCAGCTGTATCAGAAAGCCGAAGAAGCCTTCAAGAACAAGGATGTTGAAAACGCCTGTAATATCATGTTTGAGGCGCTGAAAAAAGAACCGGACAACGCCGTTTTTCGCTATATCTATGCAAAAATGCTCTTTCAGAAAAAGGACTTTCTTACTTCCAAGGAAAATTTTGATATCGTCGCCCGGTCTCGGCCGTCAAAAGAAAAAGATCCGGATTACAATGAGAAACTCAAGAATTTCAAAAAGAAGATCAAGGAGTTGCAGGAAGCCTTCAATCAGGAAGGCGAAAGCAAGTTCTCCGTTTATCTGAAAAACCAGGACAGCCCCGAAAAGATTAAGCTTGCCGTTACTCTTTATCAGGCGTTTCGCCTCAATCCGCCGCTTCGCTATAAAAACTATGATGAGTTGAAGAAAGCCACGGAAATTTATGAACAGGCTCTTCAGAAGTCTTTCGCAGGACAGGAATGGCAGAAAGTGCCGATGCTCCAGGTTGCCTTTCTCTATGAAATCGCAAACAAGAAAGACAAGGCCGCTGAAGTGTATATGCGGGCTCTCGACTATGTCGGAGACCCGAATGAGGAGTTTGTGATCACACACAAATTTGATTATCTCAACCGCTCAAACAAAGAGAAGCTTCTTGACACAATCGAAGCCGGAGACTTTTCCCAGAAAGACCTTGAGGAGCTTATGGGAAGCGGATCTGAAAAAATCACTCAGGAAGAAAAACAAAAAGTCGAGGATATGATCGCCGAAGCGCGCTCAAAACTTGAAAACGCAACTTCAGAAGAAGAGCGCGAACAGGTTCTTGAAGAAATCAAGGCCAGTATCATCGAAAAACAGAAGAAGGGCGAACTCCCCGGCCAGGGCAAGCTGGAGGAAAAGCTGAAAAAAGAAGGCAAGACCATGGAGGATTACATGAAGGAAAAAGGCATCTGATCTCAACTTTCGGTCTTACAGGGTTCATCTGATATACTTGAGGAAAAGCTCCCTTCCATCAGCAGGGGAACGAGGAACAATGTGAATTCAAGATCGACGCCGATACGGCTCCCGGCAGCAAGAGCCGCATTTACGGCACTGGAAGTGCTCATTGCGGCAAGCGTTCTTGCCATGCTGATGGGTGCGGCCTATAAGATTTTCAGCTCCGTTTCACGCGTTCAGGCAATCGGACAATGGAACAACCACACGACAATGCAGATTCGAAACGGGCTTTCCCTGCTCAGAAATGAGCTTGCCCGTGCTTCAAGACCCACGAAGCTGACTCAGTCAGGAATGGTGCTCGATCCCAACGGCAGTAATGAAACGTTGAGTCTGCACGTGAAAGACAACTCGACCACCATTCCCTTTCCCGCAGCCAATC
>CAZQYQ010000136.1:0-11815 GCA_964597625.1 uncultured bacterium | reverse complement strand
GATCCGGCTGTCCGGTTACACCGGCGCGGTGCAGGTGAGCAACCCGACCTGGGCAAAGGGCGGCAGCAAGTGCGACGGGCATACGTTCGAAGTCCGGCCGGCTTTCCGTGGGAATATCGCACGGGCCCAGTTCTACTTCTCGGTTCGCTACAACAAGGAAATTCCGAACGCCGTCGAAGCGGTTCTCCGGGAGTGGAACAAATCCGACCCGGTTGATGCCATTGAGCTCGATCGCAACAATAAAATCGATGGAATCCAGCATAACCGCAACCCGTTCATCGATCATCCGGAGTTCGCAGACAGGATCAAGGATTTCTGATCCGCTGATCACCAGAAACACCTCATCAGCCGGCCCGAAAGGGTCGGCTGATTTGTTTGCGGATGAATGTAGTAGAAGTGCAGCCCGTTTGTTATAATACGAGTTCGAAAATCATGTATCACACGAATTTTGTACACCTGCACGTTCACAGCCATTACAGCATTCTCGATGGAGCGGCCTCGGTCGGCTCGATTATCGAGACGGCACGGCGGTACCGCATGCCCGCGATTGCGATCACCGACCATGGCAATATGTTCGGGGCGATCGACTTTTACCAGAATGCGCTCAAAAAGGGCGTGAAGCCGATCCTCGGGTTTGAAGCATATCTGACCGGCGGCAGCCGGTTCGTGAAAGAAAAAGACCGCGACAGGAACCCGCTTTTTCACCTGGTTCTTCTGGCGCGGAACCATGTGGGCTACAAGAATATCGCCAAGCTCTCGTCGCTGGGGTACACCGAAGGATTTTATTACAAACCCCGCATCGACTGGGAGCTCCTGGAAAAGTATCACGACGGAATCATCGCTCTTGGCGCCTGTCTGCAGGGCGAAATTCCCTGGAGGCTGTGCCGGGGCGATGAAGACGGCGCAAAGAAGGCCGTTCGGCGGTATCAGGATATTTTCGGGCGCGACAACTTTTATCTCGAGATTCAGAATCACGGGCTTTCCGAACAGATCGAGGTTCTGCCCAAAATCGTTTCGCTGGCACGCTCCACCGATGTGAAAATCGTCGCCACGAACGACAGCCACTACATCGGAGCCGACGACTGGGAAGCGCATGACGTGCTGCTCTGCCTTCAGACGCAGGCGCTCATGAAGGATCCGGGCAGGTTCAAGTTCGGGTCGCACGAGTTTTACCTGAAATCTCCCCAGCTCATGACGGAGCTGTTCAAGGAGTTTCCGGACGCCATCTCGAACACTCTCCGGGTGGCTGAACGCTGCAACGTGCAGCTGCAGCTCGGCAAATCGATCCTTCCGAATTTCCCGATTCCCGAAGGAAAATCATCGGAAAGCTATCTCGAAGAGATGTGCCGGGAAGCCATTCCGAGACGGTATCCCGAATCCGAGCGGGAAGTCGCCGTCAAGCGGCTCGAATACGAGCTCAGCGTCATCAGGCGGATGGGATTCTGCGATTACTTTCTCATCGTCTGGGATTTCATCCACCACGCGAAGGAAATAGGCGTTCCCGTAGGGCCCGGGCGCGGATCCGCGGCCGGCTCGATCGTCGCTTATCTTCTCTGGATCACGGATCTGGACCCGATTCGATACAGCCTGCTGTTCGAGCGGTTTCTGAATCCCGACCGCATAAGCATGCCTGATATCGACATCGATTTTTCGGATGAAGGGCGACAGCGGATCATCGATTACGTCGTTGAAAAATACGGGCGGGCGAAGGTTTCCCAGATCATCACGTTCAACCAGATGCTGGCGAAGCAGGCGATTCGCGGGGTGGGGCGGGTTTTCGAGATGCCGCTTCCGGAGGTCGACAGGATCTCGAAGCTGGTGCCCGAAAAACCGGGAACGCATCTGAAGAAGGTTCTGAATGAGGTTCCTGAGCTGAAGGAAATCCTCGAAAACGGAACGGAAGAGCAGAAGCGGCTTCTCAAAATCGCCAGAACCGTCGATGGCGTGGTGAGCCATACCGGCATTCATGCCGCCGGCGTTGTGATCTCGCGGGATCCGCTTGACGATATCGTTCCGATGTTCAAGGACAAATCGAACGAAATCGTCACGCAGTACGAGAAAAACGCGATCGAGAAGATCGGGCTGCTCAAAATGGACTTCCTCGGGCTGAAGACGCTGTCCGTCATTCAGCGGGCGCTCGATTTCATCAGGCAGACGCATGGAATTGACGTTGACCTGAGCGTTCGGACCTTCGACGACAAGGGCACCTACGATCTGTTGTGCCGGGGTCTGACGAAAGGCGTGTTCCAGCTCGAATCGGACGGCATGCGGTCGCTCATCATCCGGCTCAAGCCGAACGTGTTCGAGGATATCGTCGCGTTGCTGGCGATGTACCGGCCAGGGCCTCTGGGGTCCGGCATGGTGGATGATTTCGTCGAATGCAAGCACGGACGGAAAAAAATCGTGTATCCGCACCCTGACCTGGAGCCGATTCTCAAAGACACGTACGGCGTGTTTCTGTATCAGGAACAATGCATGCACACGGCGAACGTCATGGGCGGCTTCACCATGGGACAGGCCGACCAACTCCGCAAGGCGATGGCGAAAAAGAACCTCGACGCCATGGACCAGATGGGAAAAATGTTCGTGGAAGGCGCTGTCAAAAAGTCGATTGCCCGCGAGAGCGCCCAGTCGGTCTTCAACATGATGGCCAGTTTCGGGGAATATGGATTCAACAAGTCGCACTCGGCGGCCTATGCCGTCGTCACCTATAACACGGCATTTTTAAAGGCTCATTATCCGAAGGAGTTCATGGCGGCTGTTCTCTCTTCCGAAATCAACGATACTGATAAAATAGCAGAGTATATTGATGAATGCGAAGAGATGGAGATCAAGATTCTCCAGCCGGACGTCAATAAAAGCCATGTTTTGTACACGGTCGAGTCCGACGGGATCCGGTATGGCCTCGCGGCGATCAAGGGGTGCGGAACGGCCGCGATCGAGGGAATCGTCGCTGCCCGAAACAGCGGCGGGCCGTTCAAGAGCATGAGCGATCTCACCAGGCGCGTCGATACGAAGCTTCTCAACAGCCGCGTGCTCGAATCCCTCGTGAAGGCCGGCGCGCTGGATTCGTTTGGATGGCGGCGCAGCCAGCTTCTGGCGATGGTCGGCGACTCGCTGAAAAGCGGCCAGAAAGTGCAGAAAGACAAATCGGCCGGCCAGACAACGTTTTTCGATCTTCTCGGAAGCGACGCCGAAGACGTGCTCGAAGCCGAGCCGCCGCCCCCGGATATTCCCGAGATGGGCGAGCGCGAGCGGCTCACGGCGGAAAAGGAAGCGCTCGGTTTTTATCTGACCGGCGATCCCTTTTCCGAAGTCGCGCCGATCGGCAGACTGTTTTCCACGCGGGGCCTCGGCCAGTTCGAGGCTGCCGGGGAGGGTGTGTACCGAATCGCGGCCATGCTGACCGGGCTGAAGCGGATCACGACACAAAAAGGCGACGTCATGGCATTTCTCGCGATGGAGGCGGACAACGAGGCTCTGGACGTGACGGTGTTTCCGAAGCTCTATTCCGAGGCTTCGAAGAATCTCATTGTTGAAGATCCGCTGTTCATGGTTGTCAGAAGCGAACTCAAGGGCGACGAGATCAAGGTGAACGCCGAACAGATCCTGACCCTGGCTGATCTCAACAGGGACGGCGCAGCGGCGCTGACGTTCTCGATCCCGCCCCAGGCCGCGAACAAGGAAACCTACGACCAGCTCATGAAGCTGCTTCGCGCGAATCCCGGCCTGATCCCGTTCAAGCTCAAGGTGTCGACGCCGGATAAAGACTGTATCACGATCCAGCCGAAATCCGGTTTTCGGGTATCGCTCGCACCGGCCCTCATCAAAGGCTGGGAGGAGATCTGCGGGAAACAGAGCGTTAGCGCGGAATTTTTCGGAATCACCGACGGAAGAAGAAACGGAAAGAACGGCGCCTGGCGACAGAAACAAGCCATGGGCTGAGGTGAGATCATTTGAGGACGAATCATGTATAATATGAATTATAAATCAGGAGCTTCGCTGCTGATCCGCCTTTTTTTGCTGTGTGCCGTTCTGCTCTCCGTTCCGGCCGAATCCATCGAACTCGATGACGTCTACCGGTTGAGCGGCAAGTATAGAATCACGACGGATGATGGGCTCAGAGTCTACTTTCCCGACAGATGCAGCGAAGTGATGCCGCGCGTCATGGCGACGCTCAAAGGCGTCAAGCACCGCATGATGGCACAGTTTCCTGATCAGAAGGGGTTTGAGGTTTCCGTCCTTCTGATTGATCACGATGATCGCGAGAGCAGCTCCGCCGATCCGAATTTCGACACGATCACGCTCGGGCTGACCGAGGAGATCGGGGCGCTCAGTACACGCGGCTACTCGTTCGAGGACCGATTCGCGCTCCGGCTTGCGAACATCATGATCCTGCGCACCCTCGGACCCGCGAAAACGGCGTTGAGGCGTCGGCTGGGCGTGCTTTCGATGCCGCCCTGGTTCATCGAGGGCCTGGCTCTGTACAATGCGTTTCCCATGGATGCCCTGCATATCAGCCGGCTTTACGACATGGCCCGCAACGGGCGCATGTATTCGATGAACGATCTTTCCCTGATCAACAGTCGCGATGACCTTGTCAGGGAAGAAATGAGTTTTCAGGCCCATGCGCTGATGAACTTTCTGCATCAGCGTTCGAAACCGGATGCCGGATACCATCTGTTGAAGAGAATCGCGGGAAACCCCGCCCGATTTGACGAGATGTTCCGAGAGGCGTTCGGCATGTCGTTGAAAGAGGCGTTCCGGGCGTTCCATGAGCAGGTGAGGATTCAATGCGAAAAGCATGACTGCACGGGTCCCATTGCCGGTGTTTCACCCGGAGAACTCGGCGGCGGCCGTTTTTATCAGAGTCTGCGATCTCTTCCCGGAAACGGCGGCTGGGTATGGGTAAGTTCGGCCAGGCGTCGCGAAGAAGTCTATGACCTGTGGCATCTCGATGCCGGAAAACCATGCGCCAGGCGGAACGCGAAGGTGCTGCTGAAAAACGTTCATCCTTCGCTTCTCGTTGACCCGGCGAGCGGAACCATATACATTGGAAAATATATAATGAACGACCTCCGCCAGAGGCGTCTGGCTCTCTGGGCGGTCCCGCAGAAGGGGAACCCGGTGAGGGTCATCGAGGAACAGGGCAGCTTCAGGCCCCTCTGCCTGGTCGATGGACGGATCTGGTATCTGAACATCCAGAACGGGCGCACGCGCGTCAAGTCAGCCCCGGTCCCTGAATTTTCCGCTCATGTGAAGAGTTCCCGGGCCGAACAATCCCGCGACGAGTTCGTCTTTCCGGCTTACAAGAGGCCGCTGGATGTCGCCATCGACATGCGGCGGGGCAGCCTGCTCTTCATCCAGCAGGAAGGATTGAATCGTCAGCTGCTGCGGGTTCCGCTTGCGGCCGGAGCGGTCGACAAAAGCGACGGGCTGCGGCTGGCAACGGCTCCCGAAGTATTGCATTCAACGTGTGGCGTCATGAGGTATCCGTCCGTTGTCGGCGACGACACGCTTTTCTGCGCAGAAACCCAAAGCCGCTCTCTTCAGCTCCATCGCATCGTCGCGGGCGCATCCGCCGCCGTGCAGCTGACATGGCTTCCGGGGGGGGTGTGGGACTACACGTTCCAGGAAAATGGGAAACCGATCATCATCACCCTGCAGAACAGCGGGTTCAGACCGATCATCGTGGATGTTGAAACCTCATCCGCCCCTGCCTGGCTGGAAACGCACATCTCCTCCGACACGGCCAGCATTGCCCTCGGGCTTTTCGGACGCGAACATGCCGAAGCTTCCCAGCCGGTTTCCCTGACGGGAACACATCTTCCGGAAAACATCCTGAGCACGCCCTACAAATCCGAATACCGGAGTTCCTACTGGCTGCCGAAAATAAGTCGTGACGACCAGGGCGCGGTGTTCGGCGTGTACAGCTACCGGGCCGACCGGCTGGACCGCGACCGGCTGGAATTTTCCCCGACCTTCGGTTTCAAGAGCCAGAACTGGGGCTACACCGGCAATTATCAGCATCGCATCGACCTGTTCAAAATCAACGCCGGCACTCAGGATCGCGTCGTCAGAAAGAGTTATCTGTCAAATTCCTATTACGAACGTGTTCGTTCGCAGGACCTGAGCCTGAGTTATCCGTTCAGCCTTTCGACGTCCGTTACGGTGGGCGCGAACCTGATCCATCGGGGAATTGCGGAATACCCCGACAGGGGCGAGGTGCCCACGGTCGGCCGCGATCATTCGTTATATACGACACTCTATCATCGTGCGATCAGGACCGAACCCTTCTGGGGGATATTCCCGAGAAAGGGCCGTGAAGTCTCGGCTTCCTGGCGCCGTGGCACCGCGATGATGGGCGGCGAGCTGATGTATGATTCTCTTGGTATCCGCTGGAGCGAGCACATCCCTCTGGGGCAGTCCGGTTTTGTTGCGACTCTCAGAGGCTGGGCGGCCGAGGACGACAAGGAAAACAACATCAGACGGCCGGATGATCTGAACCTTGGCGGCGATGACTTTTTACGCGGGTATGAGGGTTCCGTCAGATTCGGCGATTCGCTTCGCGCCGCATCCTTCCACGTCGCGAAGCCGATCAATTTAGAATTCCCCTGGCTCCAGTCATGGGTACACAAGGAAATCATCATCGGAGAGGCCTTCTGGGAAATGGGCGACGTGAGAAACAGCGGCCGTCCGTTCCAGTATCTGTTCGATCATGGCTTCGAAATCCGTGGCCGCGGCCTGCTGTTCAGAAGAATTCCCGTTACGATGCGAACGGGAGTCGGCTGGCCGCATGACGGCGGAAAAAAACATACCTACTGGACGGTTGACCTGTCCACCCTGTCCGGGTTGATTCAATGATTCGTGCGCGCAGTCGTTCAATTCAATGAAGCCATTTATTATATCACTTGTTATATGCGTTGCGGGATTCGCCCTGATGCATGTTGAAATTGCACGATCGCATAATTCCATCGCCGATTTTGCGATAACGGTCATTCTTCTGCGAATCATCTGCTATCTGTGCATGCCGATCCTGGGATACGGAACCTGGCGCGCCGTGAGGGAACGGCTGGCCGGTCGTGAAACGGTGACGAGGATGATCGTTCTGGTTCTCCTGCATGTGGTTCCGCTGATCTGCATGCTGCTGCTCCTTTCAAGTCTGAGCATCCATCCTTCATGATGAAGAGATCAGCTCCGAGCCCCTTTTTCCCGATGATGATCCTCCTTCTCGTCATCACGGTTCCGGCGGAAAGCCAGTCCTGGAAATCGTCCGTCCGCGGCTTTTTCGGCGAACTCTCCCAGGCTGTCCGCGTGAACGAGATCGGCTCTCTCCCCGTCGGCATCACCCGGATCGAACTGCCCGGCGTTTCGGGGATCCGCGTCGAATCCGGCATGGGCGAGCTGGTGCCGTATTCGTGGAATGGCGATCCGGGGCTTCTCGAACGGTTTTTGAAATCGTCGGAATCCGACGGGAATCTCATCGCCGCGATCAACGGTTCCTTCTTCGGAACGCAGGGAGTCCTGGGGCAGCTGGTCATCGACGGGAAGCGGCCCCGCGGCATCAGGCAGATGCCGGCATCCTTTGCGCGCTGCTTTGTTGCCGTTCTTCGCGGCTCGGCCGGCAGGAGATGGGTGATCGGAGAAACATCGGTTCATGGCGATACGCTGTGCCTGCCCGAATTTTTCACGTCAAGCCGTTTCAACAGATCTCTCAGGGCGGATGACCGGCTCGAGCATCTCCTCGGAGGCGCGGGCTGGATCATCAGATGCGGCAAGGATGTTCACATGGAGGCCTACGGCCGCCAGAAGTTCAGGTTCAGAAAGATCGACCAGGATTCCCGCCATTCCGTGATCGCCATGGATGAAAAGGATCGGCTCTACCTGCTGGTCTTTGAGACGGGCTCGAACCTGGAACGGGTCTCCGACATGCTGCGGACGAGCCCGGATTTCGATCATATCACCGAGGCAATATTCATGGACGGCGGCTCTTCTTCCGTTCTCATCGCAAACGGAAAATATCTCGTCGCCCCCCTGTATCTCGTGGACAAGGCCAGATACACCGCTTTGTTCGTTCGGAAAGCCGGACCGGCGGCAGGGAACTGACATATGAACGGATATGGGTATCCGCCTGTTTTCGCCCTCGGAAAAACCGACATGCGGGGCCGCACCGGACCGTTTGATGTCATTCTCGTCAGCGGTGACGCGTATGTCGACCACCCCTCGTTCCCTGCGGCGGCCGTTGCCCGGCGGCTTGAAGCTCTTGGCGCGAGCGTCGCGGTCATTGCGCAGCCTGACTGGCGCTCCCCGGAGGATTTCAGAATCTTCGGCAGGCCGAACCTCTTCTTCGGCGTGACATCCGGCGCCATGGACAGCATGGTTTCGAACTATACGTCGATGAAGATGCCGCGCCGCGAGGATCGCCTTTCCCCGGGCGGCCGCACCGGCCTGCGCCCAAAACGCGCGGTGCAGGTATACACGCAGCGGCTTCGCGAGGCGTTTCCGGGAGTGCCGATCATCCTGGGAGGCATCGAGGCTTCTCTGCGGCGGTTTGCCCATTACGATTTCTGGGAAGACCGCATCAGGGATCCGATGCTGGTCGATGCGCCGGCCAACCTGCTCGTGTTCGGCATGGCCGAGTCGGTCCTGGGGGGCGTCGTCGAATGGTACAAAACGCAGGCAAGCCGTGAACGCGGTGCCTGGCCCGTCATTCCGCAAACCTGCATCCGGGTTCCCCACGATTCCTGGCGCGACCGTCTGTCCGGCAACATCGTCATTCTTCCTTCAACGGATGCATGCAGGAAAGAGCCGCAACGGTTCATGGAGCTGTCGGTCATCCTCGATACGGCCGTCAGGCCGGGTGCGCCGATTCTTGTTCAACCCCATCCGAAGGGCGACGTGATCTGTTTGCCGCCGTCCCTCGAAAACTGGTCTTCAGAGCCGCTTCTGCTGGACCATCTGCGTTTCAACAGGCGGGCCCATCCGATCTATGACGAGCCCGTTCCCGGGCTTGAACCGGTCCAGTTCTCCGTCGTTTCGCATCGCGGATGTCTCGGCGCCTGTGCTTTCTGCGCTCTTGCCGCGCACCAGGGCCGCTCGATCAGATCGCGGTCCCCGGAAGCGATTCTCGAGGAGATTCGCAGCTTCACCGAACATCCGGATTTTCGCGGTACCGTTCCGGATGTCGGCGGCCCTTCCGTGAACATGTACGGCTGGGACTGCCGGATGGGGGGCTGCGAAAGAGGTCTGTGCACCCACCCTCAGCGATGCGGAAATATTCGCGGGGGGCTGAAGGAGCTTGCGGATCTGTTGAGGCGTGCCCGGGACATTCCCGGAGTGAAGCATGTCTTTCTCGGTTCCGGCCTGAGGTTCGACCTGATCCGAAAGGAAGACTGGCCGGCATTCCGGGATATTATACGGAGTCATATATCCGGCCAGCTGAAAGTCGCGCCTGAACACGTGGATCGGGACGTGCTTCGCCTCATGAGAAAAGGCGCGGACGCGAACTTTCCGGAATTCGTCGCCCAGTTCATGGACGCGACGGCCGCCGCCGGCCGCAAGCTCTATCTCGTGCCGTATTTCATGACGGCGTTTCCCGGCTCAGCCGGAAAAGACGGCGCGATAGCGGAGCTTGTCAGAAAGCTTCGGCTCGCACACGAACAGATCCAGGAATTCACCCCGACACCGGCGACGATCGGCACCGCGATGTATGCGACCGGCCTGACACCCGACGGAAAGCCGGTCAATGTTTCCCGGGGCATGGAAGAGCGAGGGGCCGGCCGTCGTGAGATTCAGCCGGGAAGGCGAGATGACCGCAACCGGTGACCGGCGGAGCCGCTGGCTGGACTTTCTGAACCGGCATGAAGCCTGCTTCAACGAAGAGCTTCATCTTCTTTCGACGGGCCGCAAAACGGTGGAGTGCATCCCGCCTGACGGCCCCGAAACGGGCTCGGGCTGGTTCATCGTCTGGGCGGACACCGGAGCCGGCGAATGGAATCTCGCTCATCCGTTCGGGCATCGGAGCGAGTATTTCAGACATCTGGAGCGGCTTCCAAAGGACGTCGAATTCAACCTCCTGGTGCCCGTGACGGATGCACCGGATATTGCGGAATGGCTTCATCTCGAGGTTGCGGAAAACCTGACCTGGTTCCGTGACGTCGGACATGACGCCGCCTCCCTTGTCGCCTTTCCACCTTCGCCGCCGGCGGGCCTTGAGATCATTCACCGGTCGGAACGCGGCGAAGGCATGCCGGGGGATGCCGGTTTTATTGTATATGAATCGATATATGCAAGGGAATGCGGGTCGGTCATCGGTCTTGTGAAATGTATCCATGTGACGGGGAACACGACGGAAGTGTATATTGAAACCGCGCCCGGATGGCGAAACCGGGGAATCGGGACGATTCTGCTCAAAGAAATGCTCAGAACCCTGAGGCGGGCGGGAAGAACGATGATTTACGTCGTCGGCGGCGGGAACACCCCATCGCTCCGACTGGCGGCAAAAGCCGGGCTGACCCCCTTCCAGACGCTCAGCCGGTTCAGGTTCACCAGGCATGTGCACAAAGAAATCAGGCCGGCTGATTTTTCACCACGAATCATTGACTGAACATATCAGATCGGCCTAGAATATCCGTCAGACAAGGCACGAAAAAAAGCCGCAGAGCAGGTACGGACAGGGAAAGGAAGAGAACAACCGATGAATGCTGTAATAATGGCAGGTGGTTTTGGAACCCGTCTTCGACCGATTACATGCAACATTCCGAAGCCGATGGTTCCTCTGGCGAACATGCCGATGATGGAGCACATCGTCAATCTGCTGAAAAAATATGACCTCAAGCAGATCGTATCGGTTCTTTATTTTCAGCCCGAAGTGATCACGAAGCATTTCGGCGACGGCTCCGATTACGGCATCAAGATGGATTACGTGATGGCAACCGCCGATTTCGGCACCGCGGGCAGCATCAAGAACTCCGAAGAGTATCTCAAGGGAAAACGGTTCATCATCATTTCGGGTGATGTCCTGACGGATTTCGACCTGTCGGCCGCGATCAAGTTCCATGAAGAGCGCAAGGCGATGGCGACGATCGTGCTCACGCGGGTTGCGAACCCCCTCGAATATGGCGTCGTCATCACCGGAAATGACGGAGCGATCGAACGGTTCCTCGAAAAGCCGAGCTGGGGCGAGGTGTTTTCCGATACGATCAATACCGGCATCTATATTCTCGAACCCGAGATTTTCGACCATATTCCGGCGAAAACCGAGTTCGATTTCAGCAAGAATCTGTTTCCGCTCATGCTGAAGGAGCACCTGCCCCTGTACGGCTTCGTCGCCGAGGGCTACTGGAAAGACATCGGCGACATCAACGAATACCGCCTTGCGCACAAGGACGTTCTGAACGGCGCCGTCCAGGTCCAGATTCCGGGTGAGCGGCTGAATGTCATCGGTCGTGATGCATGGGTCGGGGTGAATACGAAAATGGGCCGCCGCGTCAACCTGAAGGGCGGTGTCATCATCGGCGCCAACTGCGTGATCGAAGACGGTGTCGAGCTGGAAAACAGCATTATCGGCGACGGTTGCACCATCAAGGGCGGCGCGAAAATCATCGACTCCATCCTCTGGGAGCGCATCTACGTGGGCAACAAGGCTCACATCACCGAGGCGATCATCGGCTCCGAGACGCAGATCCGCGACGGCGCGACGCTCGAATCGGGCGTGGTCATCAGCGAGGAATGCCGCATCGGCGATCATTCGACGGTCCGCAGCAATGTCAAAATCTGGCCCCGGAAGGTCGTCGAAGACGGTTCGACGGTGTTC
>CAZQYQ010000135.1:10778-11877 GCA_964597625.1 uncultured bacterium | reverse complement strand
GGACAAACTCGCCGACGACATCGCCAAGGAACACAAGGCTGGCCAGCTGTATACGGTCATGGTTCTCGGCGAAGTCGACACGGGGAAGACCTTCTTCAGTACGTATCTTGCCAACCGGCTGATCAGCAAACTGGGCCGCACCGCGATCCTCGACTGCGACACCGGCCAGTCCGACATCGGGCCATGCGGCTCGTTCGGCATGCTCGTCCTGAAAGAGCCCTGCGTGTTCCTCACGGAAGAACCCGCGACGCATCTGTATATGCTCGGCGCTCACTCGCCGGGTCTGCATTTCGTTCCGGCGATGACCGGCCTTTCCGTCATGATGAAGAAAGCCCGCGCCGGAGCCGATGCGCTGATTATCGATACGACCGGCTGGGTTCAGGGCGACGGCGGTCGCGCGATCAAGAAGGCGAAACTCGATATCGTCGAGCCCGAGAAGGTCGTTTTGATGCAGCGCGGCACCGAACTCGAACATCTCGTCAAGCATCTTCCGTCCGAGAGAATCGTCAGGCTGCCGGTTTCGAAAAAGGCATCCTCGACCTCGCAGATGGATCGCAAGTCGTTGCGCGAGCTGGTCAACGTGAAGTATTTCAAGGATGCGCGCGTTTTCGAGGTTCCTTTCAGGCAGATCGTCACGGACAGATGCTATTTCATGTCCGGGAACAAGATCGATCTCGAAGGGACTCTGTGGGCGGAAAAGTTGTCCGGCTGGGAAGGCACGTTCGCCATTACATCCGGCCCCCTCATGGCGGAGATGACGAAGAAGTGGCCCAAAGATCTCGGAATGGTCAGAACGTTCATTTCGGGTGAAGAAAAAGGCCTGATGATCGCTCTTCTCGATGAGAACCAGGATGTCCTCTCCATCGGCCGTCTCGAAACGATCGATTTTTTGAGCAACTCCTTCCGCATCCGCGCCCCCTACAAGGGCGACACCGGCAAGATCCGGTGTATCCAGATGGGCTCGCTCAAGATCAACGAAAAAGGCGAAGAAGCCGGCTTTCTCGAACCCGGCGCCCTGTAAGCAGGAAATAGCAGGCAGTATACTAAAAACGGCCCCGGCGTACAGCCGGGGCCGTTTTTAGTATTGCAGATGCCTGAT
>CAZQYQ010000135.1:0-10678 GCA_964597625.1 uncultured bacterium | reverse complement strand
TATAATAAAATCGCGCCGGACGACTGCCCGGCGCGATTTTATTTCGTGCGTGATATCAGTTCTGGAGGTTCTCGCCCTGGCGAACGGCGGCGGCTTCCTGCAGAAGTTTCTGGGCGGCCTGGCTTCCGCTGTTTGCAACGGAGATGTTCAGGGCGCGGAACTCGCCGTCATCGAGGCTCTTGCAGCGGATGACGATCGAGCGGGCGAGGGGGCCGGCGAGCGGTGAGCTCGACTGGACACCGACGAGGGCGACTTCAGCGGCGAGCGCGCGGTCATAAGCCGCGAAAGCTGCTTCCAGAGAAGCGTTCGTAAGAACCTTCTTGATGCATTCGACGGCATCGAAGCGGCCCGAGCCGAACTTGTTGTCTTTTCCGGCGGTACCGAGATCGATGGCGGTGGATTCCCCGAGGTTCCGGACCTGCTCGATGGTGAGCTTCGGGTTCGCCTGCAGCATGAGAGCGACGAGGCCGGCAACGTGCGGACAGGCCATCGAGGTACCCATGTTGGAAACGGTTCCGGCGCCGAGATCGCAGGAGATAACGCCGTAGCCGGGGGCTGCGATGTCAGGCTTGATGTAGGTCACGCCGTCCCAGACGACTGGTCCGAGGCTGCTGAAATAGGCGAGAGTGTCGTCCTTCTTGGTTGCGGCAACGGCCCATGAATGCGGGAAACCGCCAGGAGTGCCGACTTTGTTCGGGCCGTTGTTGCCGGCGGCGAACACGGGAACGATACCGGCGGAGACCCATGCGTTCACTGCTTCCCAGAAGCCTTTGTCGGTCGAATCATCAGAACCCCAGGAGTTGCTGACCAGGAGAGGTGCGTCGTTCGTCGCAGGATTGCCGTCGGGGTCCATCATCCACTGCATTGCCTGAAGCAGCGTTGCATCTTCAGAACTGCCCTGCTTGTCGAATACTTTGGCAACGATGAGGCGGGCGCCCGGCGCAACGCCGAGGCCGTTTCCGCCTGCGATGGTTCCGGCGGTGTGGGAGCCGTGGCCCTGGTCGTCATACGCCTCAGCCTTCGCGGCAGGGGTGAAATCCTTGAATGCAAGAACCTTGCCCTTGAGGGCCGGGTGATTTGCATTTATACCAGTATCGATGTGACCGACGACGATGCCTGAACCGTCGATGCTGTTGTTCTGCCAGACTTCGGGGGCGCGGACCTTGAGGATGTTCCAGACCGGGGCTGCATCCGTGCGTACAACGCGCGTCGTGGGGCGGAGATCGATCCATTTGCGATACTCGACCGGCTTCACGGAAGCGACGTTATCAAGGCTTTCGAGTGATTTGAGTTCGGTCTTCGACGCACGAACAACGGCGCCGTTCACGATCCACAGGGGGCTGACCGAGTCGGCCTTTTTTCCGATCTTCTTCTGCAGAAGATCGATATTCGTGCGATTCACGGTCTGAAGTCCGCGAACGACCTGCTCGTGGCTTCCGGACTGGACGCTTCTATTCGTCTTGAAATAAACCAGATACTTGCCCGGTACAACGTCGGCAAAAGCCGGACCGGCTGATACAACCGCCGCCAGAGCAATGGCGAGAGAACTGAGGATCTTCTTCATGCTTATACACTCCCTATACTCAATTCCTGAAGGTCTTTTTCAAGAATATCATCATTCTCCATGGTTCAACAAGCACCAATTTTGTCCGATCGCCGCCCGCATGCCGGACAGGTCATTTCCCGTGATGAAATGGTGTATACTTCACATCGGAATATCCAACACATTCCTCATGCCCGTGATAGAATACGATCATATATATAATGCAAACTCAGGGAGCCCTTATGAAATTCAGAATGTTGACCGTCTGCCTTTTCCTGTCTCTCCTCATGACCCCATATACCCCGGTTTCCAGCGAACCCATGAAGACAGACGATGATTCCATCGAGAATTACATGCTTCTCCGGTCCGATAAAATGTATGACCGTGGGGCGATGATCGAAATGCAGACCATCGGAAAATATTCTGAGCATGTGAAGAGAAACGGCAAATCCTTAACTCTCAAAATAGAGGATCCGGAAAGTCCCCTCCAGAATAAGACAATTGAACTTCTGAATAAACCCGAGCAAAACAAAGGACAGGGTGATTTTGAGAAATACTTCTTTATCAATTATTTCGAGAAATTGAACCTGTATCTTGTTCTCTACGTTTTTTATGACGGGTATTCCTACCTCGTCTATAACTCGAAGAGCGGCCAGAGATTTATCCTTGATGAGTATCCTGTGCTTTCACCGTCGTCAATGAAGTTTCTCGTCAGTTCAGATGGATTGGTTTCCGGAGAGCTTCCGAACTCGTTTTCCATCTATCGGGTATCTTCTGATTCAATCGAAATCGAGTACAGAACCGAGCCAACGCAGTGGGAGCCTCTGGAAGCAACCTGGAAAGATGATGACGAAATCATCTTCAAAAAAGTGTTTGTTCACTCGATTCCTCCGAAAAGTATTCCCTGTAAAGCAACGTATGATTCCGACAAGGATCAATGGAACCTGGTCCAGGAATAATCGAAGATCGACGTTTTGTACGTCTTTCAAACGCGGTATACTGTGCTCCTGTGAAAACATTCGGATTTGTTCTGTTTGCAGTGATGCACGGATATTTTGCCGCATGGCTGGCGGTATGGATGCTGTTTTATCCGCGCGAGCCGCGGTTCATCGGCAGATGGCGGATTCCCTTCACGCCCGGGCTGGTTCCCTCCTCGCGCAGGACGCTTGAATGCGCGATTGCTGAAGCGGTATCGACGCAGCTTCTACGGCCTGAGATTCTCGAGGAATCGGCAAACAGGCAGGGGTTGCCGCGTCTTATCCGCACGGCCCTTCCTGATCATCTTGATGATCTTTCCGAAGACCGGGAGTTCCAGGAGCTGCTTTCGCAGGGTGTCGCTCAGGCTGTAAAGGATTATCTGCGATCACGCAGCGGCCTGAAATCGGAATTTCAGGAGACATCTCTCATCCCCTTCGGCAAAGCGGCCGGGATCACGCTCGATGGAATTCTTTCGAGTCTCTGGTCACATCTCGAGGCTGCGGTAGACAAACTTTGCAGATCGAGCCGGTTCCGCGATGCGATGAAAGAGTCGGTACATAAGGTTGCGCTTGAAATGAAGACGGACGGCACCCCTGTGGCTGTGAAAGTCGAGTCGATGGCCGGTCGGATGCTGGGTGCAGCGATGAACTCCCTCGATGTGAGAGCGATCGTTATCGAACGGCTGGGCTCCCTGTCGAACGAAGAGATCGAAAAGCTTGTCTATTTCACAGCCGGCAGGCAGCTTCAGTCGATCAAGAACGTCGCCGCCGCCATCGGCGTGCTCTTTGGAGTGCTCTCTGCGCTTCTGTTCGGTTGATTTTGGCGCCGAAAATATTTGCGCAAGGGCACATGCCGATCGGCATGTGTTACATCCTCGAAACCCTCATCAGCGGCGGATGAAAAAAGTTTCCCCCCCCCCTTGCGCGAAGCCCTTCGATCGTGGTGTACTCTAGCCCGGTTCGATCGACCGACAATTGATCGCCGAACCCAATCCCTCGAAATAAGCATCAGGCGGCTTTTTGCTTCAGAAGCAAAATTAACCGCAGGGATCTTGCTGTCTCTGTTTGCCTATGAGCCAGTGCACGGAATCGGTGGAAAGCATCATCAGTTTTTTGTCAATGCACCAGTTGTAACGGTGTCATACATTTCAGAATCAGGATCGGGAGCGTGGCAGAATGAAGCAGGGTCGTGAGCTGCAGTATTTGGTTGGCCGTGACGGCGTCAAGAAAGTGTTTGATCCGGAGCGCATCCGTTCAGCGATTGAACGTGCCGGCAAGGCGACAGGCGAGTTCGGTTCCGTTGACTCTGCCCGCATGGCGAGCCAGGTTGTCAATGTTCTGGCCCATCGTCACCAGTCCGGTACACCGACGGTTGAAGAGATTCAGGATGTCGTCGAACACATTCTGATCGCCAACAATTACCTTCAGACCAATCGTTCCTATATTGTCTACCGCGAGCAGCACCGGCACATGCGCGAAGGGAAGCGCAGCTTCGTCGACGTCGTCAGCTCGATCAACGAGTATCTCGGCCAGCAGGACTGGCGCGTGAAAGCGAACGCCAATCAGGGATACTCGCTCGGCGGGCTGATCCTGAACGTTTCCGGCAAGGTCGTCGCCAACTACTGGCTGTCGCATGTCTACACGCCCGAGATTGGGGAAGCGCACCGCAATGGCGATTTCCATATTCATGATCTCGACATGCTTTCGGGATACTGCGCCGGCTGGTCGCTCAAGATGCTGCTTCAGGAAGGCTACAACGGTGTTCCCGGCAAGATCGAAGCCGGCCCGCCAAAGCATTTCCGCAGCGCGCTTGGCCAGATGGTCAACTTCCTCGGTACGCTCCAGAACGAGTGGGCCGGTGCACAGGCATTCAGTTCGTTCGACACCTATCTCGCACCCTATGTCAAGCTTGACAAGCTCGACTACACGGACGTTTTCCAGGGCATCCAGGAGTTCATCTACAATCTGAACGTTCCTTCACGGTGGGGCACGCAGACGCCGTTCACCAACCTGACCCTCGACTGGAACTGCCCGGAAGACCTCCGCACGCAGACGCCGTTCGTCGGTGGCAAACACGTTGATTTCACCTATGGCGATCTGCAGTCCGAAATGGATATGATCAACAAGGCCTTCATCGAGGTGATGAGCTCCGGAGACCGTGCCGGACGCGCATTCACGTTCCCGATTCCGACCTATAACATCACGAAGGATTTCGACTGGAATCACCCGAACTGCGATGCCCTGTTCGAAATGACGGCGAAGTACGGGCTGCCGTACTTTCAGAATTTCCTCAACTCCGATCTGCAGCCGAACATGGTGCGCTCGATGTGCTGCCGCCTGCAGCTCGATCTGCGCGAGCTTCTCAAACGCGGAAACGGCCTCTTCGGCTCTGCGGAGCAGACCGGCTCGATCGGTGTCGTCACGCTGAATCTTGCCCGCCTCGGCTTCAAGCACAAGAACAACTACGAAGCGCTGATCTCCGAGCTCGACAACCTCGTCGGACTTGCGGTGAAGAGTCTCGAAGTGAAGAGAAAAGTCATTACCCGCCTCATTGACGGCGGCCTGTTCCCCTACACCCGCAGATATCTCGGCACCTTGCGCAATCACTTCTCGACCGTCGGGGTGAACGGCATGAACGAATGCATCCGCAACTTCACGGAAGACACGCACGACATCACCTCAAAAGACGGTGTCGAGCTTGCGACCCGCATTATCAATCACATGCGCGATCGCATCGTTCAGGCACAGCAGGAGACCGGTCACCTGTATAATCTCGAAGCCACTCCGGCGGAAGGCGCGACCTACCGGTTCGCACGCGAAGACCAGAAGCGCTTCGAGGGAATCCTCCAGGCTGGCTCGGCCGAAGCACCGTATTACACCAATTCGACGCAGCTGCCGGTCGGCTACCAGGGCGACCTGTTTGAAATCATGGGGCACCAGGAAAAGCTGCAGCGGCTCTACACCGGCGGAACCGTCCTGCATCTCTATGTGGGCGAGCGCATTCCCGACGCCCAGTCGTGTAAACGGCTTATTCAGAAGTCTCTGAGCCAGTTCCGGCTGCCCTACATTACGGTAACCCCGACGTTCTCCGTGTGCCCGAAGCATGGATATCTCGCAGGCGAGCATCAATTCTGTCCGACATGCGACAACGCGGAAATCACCCGCCGCCGTGCGGAACTGATGGAAGCGAATCCGGAAGCGGCGCTTCCCGAGCGGATCGAACTGCCGGCCGAGTCGCGGACCACCTGCGAAGTCTGGACGCGCGTCATGGGATATTACCGCCCGGTATCGCAGTTCAACGCAGGCAAAAAGAGCGAGTATCGCGAGCGTAACGCCTTCAACGCCCAGGAGCTGGTTCGCACGATCGTCTGATCGAAAGGCCCACATGACGCAGAGTTGCACCGACATTCATGTCGGTGGTCTGCAGCCCTTCACGCTGATCGACTTTCCCGGCCGCATGGCCGCGGTGGTCTTTCTTCAGGGCTGCAACCTCCGATGCTCCTACTGTCACAATCCTGGCCTGCTTGATGTCAGGCAGGCCGGGGACATCACCTGGCCCGAAGTCCTTTCGTTTCTGGAAAAGCGGCGCGGCTTTCTCGAAGGCGTCGTGTTCAGCGGCGGAGAGCCTCTGATGCAGCCTGGAATCGATGCTGCCGTTCGCTGTATCCACGACATGGGCTACGAAGTCGCGCTGCACACGAACGGCTTCTTTCCGGCACGACTCGAGTCTCTTCTTTTCCAGAAGCTTCTTTCTTATGTAGCCATTGATATAAAATCAACCTCTGATGGGTATAAAACGATGTTTGGTGTCGAAACAGCGGATCCGGTCGTCCGGAGCGCAAGACTTCTCGCGGGAAGCGGGATCCGGCACGAATTCCGCACGACGGTTCATCCGCAGATCATCACCGACAGGGATATTCTTCGGGTTGCCGATATGCTCGAAGGCATCGGGGTTGATCACTTCATTCTGCAGAAATTCAAGCCCGGAAACGTGCTTGATCCTGAACTGAAGCCGTTAGACGCCGACTGGGTGAGAGCGGCGACGGTCAGGGAGCTGGCGCGGCGGTTCAGGCGCTTTGAAGTGCGCGGCGACCCGGCTTACGAAGAGCTTGCAAGGCATTCCATCGCCGCGTGATGGCAACCCCGCTCCTCTATTTTTGCGGAACGACGGCGCGCCAGATCGCGTTCAGAGGCACGAAGAAACTGACCATCAGCAGGAAGAGCGCCGAAAGAATGCTCCAGATCTCGATCGCGGCGACCTGAATCCACGGTTCCAGGTCGAGTGCGGGCGGAACAACCCAGGCGAACGCCATGATCGCGACATTCACGGCAAGAGTGGCTCTTGCCGTATGGCTCATTCCGGCGGACATCGATATCCGCCAGCCCAGGAAAGCGATGGCAATGACGATTCCTCCGCACATCAGGGGAACGGATGCGATGAGCTGCTCCCAGAGGGTCGGCGGCGGCGGGTTCTGCATATGCTGCGCAAGCCTGAGCGCCGAATACAGGGGCAGAAGCGCCAGGAGATTCGAAAAGGCGGTCAGAAGCAGCGCGTCGAGCATGTCGTCGTCTTCCTGGTCTTTCAGGATGAGGTAGGGAGCTCCATTCCGTCCAGGCATGATGTGCAGGGGGCTCCCTTGACATATTACCCTGCGACCGGTAGTAAAGACAAAGGCTGCGGCGGTATGCCGCAGTTGATAACTTGCAGGCGAGGGGAAGATGATGGATATCGAACAGAAGAATTTCATCGTAACGGAGCTCGGAGAGGCGCGATTCGACTCGCCGCTCTGTTTATCAAAGGTAGACGGTGATTATCTGACGAATTATGTTCCGAATGATGAGCGCGTTCTGTATAACGCGTCATGGAATGCCGTTCAGAAGTGCATTCAGGAAAACAAGGAACCGATCACGTTCGAGCGGGCCGGCCCGCGCGAGAAACTCTTCTTCGAGCCTTCGAAAACCAAGATCGGCATCGTCAGCTGCGGCGGCCTGTGCCCCGGCATCAACGACGTCATCAGGGCTCTCGTCATGCATCATTCCTGGTGGTATGGAATCAAGACCATTTATGGCTTCAGATACGGATATCAGGGCATGGTCAAGGATTTCGGGCTTCAACCCATCATCCTCGATCCCGAGATGGTTTCAGAGATTCACGAGCATGGCGGCACGATGATCGGTTCATCCCGCGGTCCGCAGGATGTCAGCAAAATGGTCGACCGGCTGATGGATTACGACATCAACATCCTGTATTGTATCGGCGGCGACGGAACGCTGCGCGGCGCGCTTGATATCCATCGCGAAATCACCAAGCGCGGACTCCCGATCGGCGTTGTTGGAATTCCGAAAACAATAGATAATGATATAAATTTTATCGAGAAAACCTTCGGATTCGAAACGGCGTTCTCGCTCGGCGTGGAATCGATCCGGGCGGCGCATGTCGAAGCCAAAGGGGCCATGAATGGCATCGGCCTGGTGAAACTCATGGGGCGTGATTCCGGGTATATCGCGGCGAGCGCATCCATCGCCTCCCAGGATGTCAACTTCTGCCTCGTCCCCGAAGTTCCGTTTGATCTCGAAGGGCCGTGCGGTTTCTATGAAAGCGTGAAAAGGCGGCTGCAGAAACGCGGACATGCGGTTATCGTCGTAGCGGAAGGCGTCGGGCAGCGGTTTTCGAAGAGCAGCGAAAAAGACAAATCAGGTAATATAAAATTCAATGATGTCGGGATCTATATCAGGGACGGCATCAAGTCATTCTTCGAAAGCCAGAAGTTCCCGGCCAATGTCCGGTATATCGATCCGAGTTATATGATCAGAAGTTCGAAAGCGCTTCCCTCAGACAGCGTCTACTGCACCCTTCTCGCGCAGAATGCCGCTCATGCCGGAATGGCCGGCAAGTCCGGACTGGTCGTCGGCATCTGGAACAACCAGTTCACGCATATTCCGATCGAGATGGCCGTGCAGAGCCGCAAAGCGATCGATCCGGAAAGCATTTTCTGGCTCAACGTGATGGGATCCACCGGCCAGCCCCGCTCGATGCAGAACAACCCGAAGGTCCCTCAACCCTGAATGGAAGTCCCCTGGTCCAGCCTTTTGCGTATCCTGTGAATCATTTCATCTCGATGAGGTTCAGCATCTGATCGTGAAGGAGGCCGTTGGTGGCAAGCATTTCGCCACCGTCGATCGGGGCGGGGCGGCCATGGAAATCGGTGATCCGGCCGCCGGCCTCACGAACGAGCAAAAATCCGGCGGCGACATCCCAGGGTTTGAGCGTGGTTTCCCAGTAGAGGTCGAACAGGCCGGCGGCGGTGTAACAGAGATCCATGGCTGCGGAGCCGAATCGTCGCAGGCCCTGGGTTTTCGGAATGACGGAACGGACCCGGGCCATCAGGGCATCGAGGCAGCCGGCCGGGTCATAGGGAAATCCGGTCACGGCAAGGGCCTGGATCGGGTCCGTCTGCGTTGAGACATGGATGCGCTTTCCGTTCCGCCAGGCGCCGCCGCCTTTCCAGCCGTAGAACAGATCGTCGTTGATCGGCTGATACACGGCGCCGGCCACGGGTTCACCTCGTTCACAGCAGGCGATCGACACCGAGAAATGCGGAATCCGGTGCGCGAAGTTCGTCGTTCCATCCAGCGGGTCGGCTATCCAGACGCGCTCTGAATCGATTGCGGCGCCGCCCCCTTCCTCCCCCCTGAAAAGATCGCCGGGAAACTGCCGCGCCAGTTCGTCCCGGATCAACGCTTCCGAAGCGAGATCCGTTTCCGTGACGAGATCCGTCGCGCCCTTGAAATCGATGTGGCTAGCCCCATCGAATTGATGCCGAATCAGCTTCCCGGCGAGTCTCGCCACGCGTCCGGCAACAAGGGCGGAAAATCGATGGTCCGTTGATGTATTCATAACTATATATAGTCCCCGATGAAGAAAAAATGATACCAGAATTGTCAGGCATTGTAGTATATCCGCGTTCATTCGTGGTTAAATATGCGTTATTCCGAAATTCGCTGATTCGAGGTGGGTTGAGATGAGTGACGAGAAGTGCGGCAGGACGATTGCGGTTCTGAGTGTTTCCGCGGGTGCGGGCCATATGCGTGCCGCAGAGGCCGTCAAGACTGCCGCCGAAACGTATTTCTCCGGCGTGAAGGCCGTTCATGTCGATCTGATGACGCTGGTCAACGATATTTTCAAAAAGATGTATGCGGAATCGTATCTTTCGATCGTTGAGAATCATCCGTCGTTGTGGGGGTATCTCTACAGGAAATCCGACCATCAGGATCACGACTCGGCGATGAACAAGGTGCGACGTGCGATTCAGCGTCTGAATACGCGAAACTTCATGACCACGCTTCAGGAAATCAACCCCGACATCGTTGTCTGCACGCACTTTCTGCCGGCCGAGCTTCTTTCCCGCGAAATCAGCCAGGGCAGCTGGGAAAAGCCGACCTACGTTCAGGTCACCGATTTCGACATTCATACGATGTGGCTTCATGAGCACATGACAGGCTATTTCGCCGCCACCGATGAGGTTGCGTTCAAGCTGGCCGATCGCGGAATTCCCGACTACTCGATCCGCGCGACCGGAATTCCGATCATGCCCGTCTTTTCGGAAGCGCGCGACCGGGCTGCCTGTGCCGCCGAGGTCGGTGTCGACCCGAAGAAACAGACATTTCTGATGATGTCGGGCGGATTCGGGGTGGGGGGCATTGATTCACTTGCTGAACGGCTTCTGAAGATTCCGGGTGATTTTCAGATCATCGCCCTCGCCGGGAAAAATGAAACTCTTCTCGCGTCTCTCACCGCCATCGCGGGAAAATTCCCGGGAAGGCTTTTCCCGATGGGCTTCACGCGCACTATTGAAAGAGTCATGGCCTGCGCGGACCTGGCCATCACGAAACCGGGCGGCCTGACGACGTCTGAATGCCTCGCGGTCGGGCTTCCCATGCTCGTTGTTTCGCCGATCCCCGGCCAGGAAGAACGGAATGCCGATTTCCTTCTCGAAAACGGCGCCGCCATGAAAGCCTATGACCCGGCCGCCCTGGAATTCAGGGTCAGATCGATCATCCGGGAACCGGGCAGACTCACAGCCATGCGCGAAAACGCAAAAAAGCTGGGAAAACCCAACGCCGCCCGCGACATGCTGAACGCAATTCTTGGGAAGAA
>CAZQYQ010000134.1:0-11878 GCA_964597625.1 uncultured bacterium | reverse complement strand
GAGCACTGCCGTTCTTGCGAACCTGCCGCCGGCGCTGACGAATGTGAACATTGCTTCGATCACGGTCGGCGGTGCCGGAGTCATCGCCTTCAAATACCAATTGGATGGCGGTTCCTGGAGCACAGAACAAACCATTTCCCAGCCGATCACGCTGAAGGGATTATCCGTCGGCTCTCACACCCTGAGGGTGCTCGCAAAGGACGACGCCGAAAACTGGCAGGCGAGCAGCTCTGCCACTCTCTACACCTGGATGATCGACACCACCGCCAAAACGGCCGTGCTGAGCAACACGCCGCCGGCTCTGACGAATCAGACCGCGGCCAACATCACGGTCGGCGGAACCGGTGTCGTGGGCTATATGTATCAGCTCGATATCGGTGCTTACAGCTCCGAAATGCCCGTGACGAACGCGATTCAGCTCAATGATCTGGCGGTCGGCTCCCACACGCTGCGTGTCATCGCTCGTGATGCCGTTGGCAACTGGCAGGCAAGCAGCTCCGCCACCTTCTACACCTGGGCGATCGACACCACCGCCAAGACGGCCGTGCTGAGCAACACGCCGCCGGCTCTGACGAATCAGACTGCGGCCAATGTCACGGTCGGCGGCACCGGCGTCGTGGGCTATATGTATCAGCTCGATACCGGCGCATACAGCTCCGAAATGCCTGTGACGAGCGCGATTCAGCTCACCGGCCTGACGGCCGGCTCGCACACCCTGCGCGTCATCGCCCGAGATACTGTCGGCAACTGGCAAGCAAGCAGCTCCGCCACGCTCTATACCTGGATGATCGATACCACCGCGAAGACGGCCGTGTTGAGCAATACGCCGCCAACTCTGACGAACCAGACCGTGGCCAGTATCACCGTCGGCGGAACCGGTGTCGTGGCCTACATGTATCAGCTCGACATCGGCGGTTACAGCTCGGAAGTGCCCGTGACGAGCGCGATTCAGCTCTCCAATCTGGCGGTTGGCTCGCACACCTTGCGCGTCATTGCTCGTGATGCCGTCGGCAACTGGCAAGCAAGCAGCTCCGCCACGCTCTATACCTGGATGATCGACACCATAGCCAAGACGGCCGTGCTGAGCAACACGCCGCCGGCCCTGACGAATCAGACTGCGGCCAATATCACGGTCGGTGGCACCGGCGTCGTGGGCTATATGTATCAGCTCGATACCGGCGCATACAGATCCGAAATGCCCGTGACGAGCGCAATTCAGCTCAATGATCTGCCGGTCGGCTCCCACACGCTGCGCGTCATCGCTCGTGATGCCGTCGGCAACTGGCAAGCGAGCAGCTCTGCCACGCTCTTCACCTGGATGATCGACACCATAGCCAAGACGGCCGTGCTGAGCAACACGCCGCCGGCCCTGACGAATCAGACTGCGGCCAATATCACGGTCGGCGGAACCGGCGTCGTGGGCTACATGTATCAGCTCGATACCGGCGCTTATAGCTCTGAAATGCCCATAACGAGCGCGATTCAGCTCAATGATCTGGCGGTCGGCTCGCACACGCTGCGCGTCATCGCCCGTGATGCCGCCGGCAACTTGCAGGCGAGCAGCTCCGCTACCCTCTTCACCTGGATGATCGACACCAACGCCGAAACAGCCGTGCTGAGCAATACACCGCCGGCTCTGACGAATCAGACTGCGGCCAATATCACGGTCGGCGGAACCGGCGTCGTGGGCTACATGTATCAGCTCGATACCGGCGCTTATAGCTCTGAAATGCCCATAATGAGCGCGATTCAGCTCACCGGCCTGACGGTCGGCTCGCACACGCTGCGGGTCATCGCCCGTGATGCCGTCGGCAACTGGCAGGCGAGCAGCTCCGCCACGCTCTGCTCCTGGGTGATCGACACCACCGCCAAGACGGCCGTGCTGAGCAACACGCCGCCGGCCCTGACGAATCAGACCGCCGCCAGCATCACGGTCGGCGGAACCGGCGTCGTGGGCTACATGTATCAGCTCGATACCGGCGGTTACAGCTCGGAAATGCCCGTGACGAGTGCGATTCAGCTCAATGATCTGACGATCGGCACGCACACCTTGCGCGTCATCGCCCGCGATGCGCTCGGCAACTGGCAGGCGAGCAGCTCCGCCACGCTCTGGACCTGGATGATCGATACGGTTGCACCCGTTGCATTGTTGACCACAAAGCCGGTTGACCCGACGAATCTGACGACGACGGATATCGTTGTCTATGGAACCGGCGTCACGGCATATCAATATCAATTGGATGGAGGCGGGTATGCGACCGAAACGGCTATCGCCTCTCATATCCAGCTATCTGCGCTCGGTGAAGGCGCCCACACGATCAATGTCATCGCCAGGGATGCGGCGGGAAACTGGCAGTTGCCTGCCAGCTCGACGAACTTCACCTGGACGATCGACCTGGTGGCCCCAACAGCTATTATCAGCGGCCCCCCGGCATCTGTGACCTATCAGACATACACGCCTCCAGAGTTTTACATCGGTGGTACAGATGTCGTTTCGTATAAAGCACGATTGGATGCCGAAGCCTGGAGCGCAGAAACTCAGGTTTCGCAAGGACCCGCATACTTGAACCTGGCCTACGGCATGCATACCTTCGAAGTCATTGGTAAAGATGTGGCGGGAAACTGGCAGGCATCAGCCACCACCTATAGTTGGTCCATTCAGAGTTACTATGACAGTCAGTGGGGTTCTGCTGGAACGGAAAACGGGCAATTCAACTTGCCCACGGCAATTGCCACGGATTCGGCAAACAATATCTACGTCGCGGATGGGGGAAACAACCGTATCCAGAAGTTCGACGCCACGGGTGCCTATCTGGGGCAATGGGGAAGCGAAGGATCTGACGTTGGATCCTTCAGTCATCCCGTCGGAATCGCCATCGACGCCGCAGACAACAAGTATGTCCTGGATTTTGGCAATCGCCGAATCCAGAAATTCGATGCAAGCGATGCCTATGTAACGCAATGGGCGCTGGGAGCGTCGGCTCAAGGGTGGGGATTGGCGGTTGCCTCATCCGGAAATGTCCTCGTATCGGATACTTATAACAATATCGTTACGGTCTATGACGCGACGGGAACGGAACTGTTCGAGATAGGCTCTGGGTTGTTGCTCGCTCCCGCGGGAATTGCCATGACTTCCGCCGGCCATATTCTTGTGGCGGATTCGGGGAACAAATGCATCAAGGAATTCGATAGTTCCGGCAATTTCACTCAACAGATCAAAAACGATATGGGGGTGAACGGATTCGGGAAGTTCGACAATCCGAATGGTATCGCCGTCCTTCCCAACGGCAACCTCCTCGTTACCGACGCTTCGCACGAATCGGTTCATCCCCTTCAGGAACTGACGGCTTCCGGAACATTCATTCGCGCCATCGCCCGACCAGGTGCCGGCCCTGGTGACTTGTACGGACCAATGGCTGTCTTGGTTGGAATGGGCAACAAGATTTACGTGGTCGACACCGAAAACCACCGTATCCAGATATTCAACTGAGGCATCGGATTCGGCTGCTGAAGCCAAGAGGCGGCGGGGAAAACCCCGCCGCCTCTTGGCCTTGATATGTTGGGTTTTCATCGCTGCCATGCGACATCAGGAACTGCCCCCCTTCCTCACGATCATTGGACAGAAACCGATTTTGCGTAATCAGTTTGGAATGTTTCTTTTCCCGGAGGTGGAATCACTCCATTTTGAATGTGATTACGTGAATGTGACGGAAGAGACGTTTGAAAATTCCGGTGGCGCAAAGGGGGCGGGCCTCGCCGCCATCGCATCGAACAAGCGCCTGACCCCGGCGTTGCGTTGGTTGCCGCGACCAGCGGGGTCCTTTCTTCAGGGGCGCCTCACTCCGATTACCTTGCCTTTTGGCTCGTGCTTTGCCTTGTCGAATACACATGAAAAAAGCGCCGGGAGCCAGTTTTACGACTGACTTCCGGCGCTAACTTCCTTCCGCCTCTTATCGTTTTCGGTACATGTCGATCCAACCGTCGGGGCTTATCATGAGGAATGTTCCATCAGCTCGTCGGAGGACTTTGTATGGTTCTCCGTTCATAATCAGCTGATCTTCGTCTAGTGACCAGCTGCCCGAACCTTGTGTTTCTATCGTTGAAGTAAAAGCCGCGTTTTCATCAAGATAGCTGACATACGATGCCGTTCCATCCGCATTCAGCGATATCGTTCCCCGTTCGGCCCGGCGGTAATGGGCACCATGGTCTTGTCCGTCTCACTGCGACTCATCTGGATGATCTCCCATTCGCCCAATATTTCGGCAGTGGAGAAGCAATAACTCGCGAATTTCACGGTAGCAGGAGAAGTCCCATCGGCCGTGGTGTTCAAAAGCTTTGTTTCACAATGGAAGCCCTGAAATTCAACTTCCTCGATGAGCGATATGGGCACGGAGCCTTCAATGTTGGTGCCATTTTCCGCGAGCGGGAAACCCCGAGCAAGCATGTTTTCGGAGTTGTCTGGCATCTTCCTCATGAAATAGGGTTCCGTCTGGCCGACCGGTTCGTTATATCCTTGCATGCGATACAGTCCGATGAGCAGCTGATAGGGTTCCAATCCCCGGTCGGTTCGATCGCAATAGAATCCGAGCCAAAGACTCGAGCCCACCTTGCTGTCATATTCTGTCGCTGGGCCTGGATACGTCGATCCTCTGCGCTCTATGCGGAAGTAGAGATTTTTGCTGTCCCGTGCGAGATATGCCGCAGTGATGTCGAGAGCGCTGTTCGTATAGTCACCCGAGGCATCCCGGATCTTGGGGGCAATACTCGCCCAGTCGGACACCGAACCATCTATCTCGATTGCCCCATCTGCCACGACCGGAATCATAGCTACATCATCACCTGTCGTGTCACTGCCACTCGTCGTGCCGCCGCTCGTCGTGTCGCCACCTGCCGTGTCACTGCCGCTCGTCGTGTCGCCACCTGTCGTGTCACTGCCACTCGTCGTGCCACCGCTCGTCGTTCCCCCCCCCGCCGCTGGCGTTGTTTTTTGCCAGAGTTGCCGGTATCCGTTGCTCAGAATCCATGCTATGGTCCCGTCGGCATTCTTGATGACAAAGGCCGTGTTCGTTGTTCCACTTGAGGTATAGGACAACAGATTTCCGGAAAGACTCCAGGAATAGGCCTCTGGTGAAAGCGGCGTGGTGGCCTGTTTGCGTCCATCGCCTGTGGCAACCGTTTCGTAACCTTTTATCGCGATCATTTCAGAGGTAACAACCACCGTGCCGTATTTCCCATCCGCCGTCGGGAGAAGGGGAACGAGCGTGCGATCATCCGTTGACGCACCCGTATTCTCCTTGCTTTCCTGCGCGATGTTCCATGTTCCGATAAGGTCGCTCGCGGAGAGATCGGTCGGTTGTTCCAGCGCCGTTGTCTGACCAACGACGAGGTCCGAGTCGGCCGATGCCCCGATCGCGTTGTAGGCCACCAGCACATACCGGTAGGTCCGCCCCGCGACGAGCCCTGAATGTTTATAGGGACTGGTGACGCCGTCGATCCGCATGCCGGAGCCGCTGGTCACCGTTTGGCCTTCCGACCAGAACAAGGCATATCGCGTTGCCCCGCCGACCGGCGGCCAGGCGATCTGGTTGGAGTTCTGACCGGGTGTCACGGTCAATCCGACGGGCTTCCCGGGCAGGCCGCAGGGTGTCGCCGAAATTGCCGAAGATTCGGGTGATTCACCCAGGGAATTCACGGCCGTGACGACGTAAGAAATCGCGGTCCCATTCGCGAGTCCGGCATGTACGAACGGGCTGTTCACGCTGGGAACGCACGTTCCGGTCGTTTTGCCGACGCCGGCCTGGATACCCCAATAGAGGCGATACTCGCTCGCTCCGGGCACGGGGTCCCAGGTGACGGTCACCGAGCCGCTGGCGGGCGTGGCTTTGACTCCGCCGGGGGCTGCGGCGATGGCGGAGGCCGCTTGGCCCGTCACGGTGATCTCTCCCGATGCCGCGGATTCGCCCAGCGAGGAAACGGCCGTGACGACGAAGAAAAATGGCACGCCCAAGGCAGCCGGTTTGAATGCATACGGCGATGAAACGCCGCGGATGCGGGTTGCGAGATGGGTCTGAACACCCGCGGCGGCCGCCCAGTACAGGTTGTAGCCGACGGCCCCGGGAACCGGCTGCCAGCTCAACCGGATGCTGCCGTCACCGGAAATGCCCGCCAAACCCGCAGGCGCGGGAAGAGCTCCGGTCTGGCCGCCCGGAATCGGAGCGGACACCGTAGTCGAGGCGGTCGGCACCGCCTTCACCAGCTCGACCAGCGTGGATTCGTCGATCGAGGAAAGAACCATCGACATGACGTCCCCGTCGATATCCGTTGCAGAATTCCGCAGCCATCGATCGATCGCTCCCGTCATGGCTTCGATATTCAATGTCCCGTTCACCACGGCGGTTTCGACCTGTCGGGTTTCCAGGGTGAAGCCGCTTCTCTCGACTAGGAGGGCAATGGCCGTCGTATCCGTATCGACCGGGATATCGCGCTGATCGGCCGCCAGGGTGTCAATATGGCTTTGCAGGATGCAATGCCCCTTCACCCGCACCTGGACCCGGTAGTCTGCGCCGGCCGGCACGGCATCGAATCGGAAGGTGCCCGATGCCGGATCGAAGGACGATGTGTCGGCAATGATCCGGTTGTCCCGATCGACGAGAATGATCGTGAATTCGGTCGGAGCAATGGCTGCCGAAACGGACATCCGGATGGAGGTGGCATTCACGACGCCGGCCGGCAGTGTGACCTTGCCGGTGACGGCGAACGTCGGCATCGCCGGTTCGGGTGAAGAGGACTCGTCGAATCGGCCGCCGATCCGGCACCCGGTGAGGGTCGCCGACAGGCCCAGAAGAACGAGGAACACGAGGAGAGAAACAGTTCTGGTCTTCATGACAGCAATCCTCCCTTTCGATCAATAGGTGTGAGTATAGGTATTGACGGACCCATCCTGATAATACAAATACGATGTCCACGTTCCAGCATGTGTGCCATTCACAAACTGGCCTTTTATCAACAATTTTCCATCGAGATACCATTTATAAGGCCCGTCCGGTGTTAGACTGCTAACAAGACGATATAATTCAGATCTAAGATTGCCGTCTTCTTGATATTCTGAATCCTTGAATTTATTCGATATGACATCATATTCTCTCACCAACCGTTTGCTTCCTGATTCATAATATTCCGTTCCAGTCCAGAATTCATAATCCCCTTCGGAAGAATAGCGATCCTCATACTCACGGGCTGTAACACCGGTTTCATACCATTCCGTCCATTTGCCGATCCGGCGTCCCTGGGAGTCTCGATGCCCCTCGCAACGTTTCTTCGTCTGCTCGGCATCCCAGTATTCGACATGGTTGGTCGTCACGCGGGCCTTCACCGTCACCGCCTGTTTTGGGAAGCCGGTCATCTGATACTCGATCACGAAGGTGAAATCCTGGTCCTCGAGTTCATCCGACTGAAAGAGCATGCTCATGTTGGCGGAATCGGTGTCTTGCGCCGGATCCATTAGCCCAAAACCAGCCAGTTTCACCTTCGGGTTGGAAATGCTCTGAGCGATGCTTTCCTGCGTGCTCGTGATCAAGTTGGGCGAGAGAGGATAAGCATCCTCGGAAACCTTGGCGGTCAATGCACCGAGATCGGGCATGCCCAGAGAAAAGCGTTTGGTTCCGGATGCGCCCTGGTTGATCGAGGTCTCAAGTTCTTTCAACCCTTTGCAAAGCGACATCGCCTTTGCCAGGTCTGGGTTTCCATTCGAGAAGTCGGCGGCTTCGAGCGTTCGGACCTTTGCTTTGAACAAACCATCCTGATTGACCCCCGCCTCGAAAATGGGAAGCTCCTCCGCGACCTTGGCGCGCCGACTGCCTCGGACACCAAGACTTACAACTGGTGTTGGAACAAATATTTCTGTATCTTTCTTTGTGGTAAAGTAGCTTCTCAGAGCTCCCTTCAAACGGTCCGTGATCCCCAGTGATGCAGCTTTTTTGCGTTCCAATACAAATGATTCGAGATGTGCTTTGAGTCTAGGGTCTGCGTCGACTTGGGCAGTAGTAATATTCGGTGTTTTTTTTATGATTTTGTATTTTAGTGCGCCGTCTTCGAGATAGAACATAAATACTGCATACTCTTTGTCCCAAGTAAGTTTTCCACGAAATCCGGTGTCCTCGATCGCACATCGCACCGATCTCAGCGACTCAGGCAACGGGGCAAGACCGCGGAAGAACTCTTCATTGGCGGAAATAAACTGAGCAACCATGCGTTTCTGCACGGGAGTCAGTGTTTCGAACTCCTCCCGCAGAGACTGGAGTTCGGCCCTCAGCGTTTCGACCTCGGGCCCGGTGGCTCCGGCCAGATCGGCATCTGAAACGGAGATCGATTCTCTGACGAACGTGTCGGGATCATCCAGACCTTGTCTGGCATGACACGTGAATACGAGCGAGCCCGACCAGCCGTCGACCGTCACCCAGAGCGTATGCTGCCCCTCGCTCAGGTCGGGCACCATGCAGGTGAGTCGGCCCTCCTTGTTGGTAAGCGTCACCGCACGATCGTCGATCGAGGCTTCATACGAGGTCCGTGCCGGGGAAAAGCCCTGCGGAATCACCTCGAGCTGGTCCAGGGGATACACTACGGTTGCGGCCAGCCGGAGTCCCTTGTCGCCGAGAAGCCCCTGAAATGCCGTCCATGCATCCTCGTAGACGGTTGCCGCGTCGGACGCAACCGTTTCCATCGTGCTCTCGATCAGAGCGAGACGGGGGAACGCGCCGAGGCGGTTCAGGGTGGCGCCATCGCTGGCCAGACGAGAAAGAACCGATGTCGCCAGATCGGCGGAAGTGCGGCTTCCGCACGGAGACCAAGGCAGCAGGTTCTGGGTATATGGCTGGATATCGATCGCCCCATGCAGTTCGCTGCTTTCCATGACCACGAGATTGTTCAACGTGATCTCGGCACAAGCAAGCACCGCCGTTGTGACCGGAAAGACGACGTTCTTGTCGCTCTCCGAAAGCGATACCATACGCTCGGTCACCTGAACCTTGTCATGGGAAGTTGGATCGAAGGTCATCAGACGGATCCGGCACGAAGGCGCACCATCAGCCGCGATCGCACCCTGCCGAGAGGCCATGGGGAGGACCGGCAGCGCCACGCATACCGATGTCACCGTCGCGTTATCGGACCCTGAAATCTGAGCCCCGACGGGATTGGTGTTGCCACCTCCGCCGGCGCAGCCGATCGCCAAAGTGACGCCGGAGATCAACAGAAGAAACAAACCGGAGCAAACGAACCTTTTCATGCGCATCCTTTCAATAGACTGCTCTATTATTGTGACTAATGGACATTTGCATCAATGTATAAGAATTCGTGTGATACGTATGTCCGGAGAAATACGTACGTCTTCTAGGGGTGGTTCGGGTAGACGTGAATACGCCCATTTGAGTAGTAAGGTATATTGATGATTCGAGCCATGTCGCAGCCGGTCCAGAAAATTGCTTGGCATCTTCCTCGTTCATTGCCCAATGCTCATGGCGACCGCGATCAGACGACCTTCCGATCCTTTCTGGGTATTCCGATCTCGGCAAAATTGTACGTATTTTTCCCGACAGACAGTACCGGTTGATATACGTTAAGATTTTGTAATCTTGGATATATCATTCTGCCTGAAAGGAAATTCTTGTGAGAACCGTTTGTAAAAGCTTTCTTGCACTTGTATTCGCGGCTCTGCCGCTGTTCATGCTCGGTTGCGGCGGCGGTGGCGGAGGCGGCGGTGATTCGATCCAGAATGGAGCCCTGCGGCTGACGGCCAGAGCTTCGGCCGGCAATGGGGCATTCGCCGCTTCTGTGCGCCCTGGGTCGGCGGCGGTGAGGGCGTCCGTCTCTTCGAAGTATGCCGCCCGGATCAAACGGATCGGGTATCCTCCGATGATCGTGATGGTCGACATTTCCACTGATCGGAAAGAACTGACCCTCGACAAGACGATCGACGGCGTTCCGGCTGGAAAACAGCAGGTCGGCATCGAGATCATCGCTTCGGGCTCTCCCGATACCAGCAGTCCGATCCTCAAGACCTACGTGACGGCCGAAGTGGCCGGCGGACAGACGAGCACTCCCCCCCAGGCGCCGATCAACAGCGAAACGACGGCGAAGGCCCTCTGCTTCGACACCTGGACGGCCAGCACGTCGAAGACGATCGACGATTTCACCCCGCCCGCTGCATCGATTACCGCGATGGCGGCCTCGATCAGCACCGTTCTCGGCAACGGCGACCTTCCATGCAACAGCGATTTCGCGTTCCCGGCCGAAATCACCAACGGCGCGAAAACGATCTCCGAGATCGTGAAGGTCGTCGACGATACACCGCCTGCAACGCAAAACCGCCTGAGCGGGTCTTATCGGTATTATGAATATGCTGCAAGTTCAACTTTTCGCTGGTCATGCATCTCGGATCTCACTGTTTCGGGAAATGCTTGGTCTGCAAAAGGCATCTTCGATTCGACCGGGGATGAACTGGAAAGTACCTCGACTCCATTCACCGAAACGGCAGGAGCACTCACCTTCGCGAATAGTCCCTCCGCTCGTGGCGCCGTTTCCCCTTCGGGAAATGCCTTTGTGACCCATAACTGGCAGGCGGACGACCCCTATATCGGCTTCGGCGTGAAACTGCCGACGAATGCCACGAAAGCTCTCATGCAGGGAACCTGGCGGGTCTATCATTTTGCCGAATCCCTGGCATTGCCTCAGCGGTATCCTTCCGCTCCTAAGATCATTATCGAAACGTGGACATTCGATGGAAACGGGAACCTAACAGTCAATAAAGTTTATGCTGATGTCGCAGGAAGCTATGTAGGCGATTCCTTTACGGGAATATATTATGTCACGTCGGATGGGAAGGTGACCCTCGACAATGCTGATACCAGCGATCCGAGAAGTTGCTTGCAGGTTTCCGCCGGTGGCGACGTCTTTGTCGGCGCGGCCGATGCCGGATTGTCCCTGGGCGTGAAGCAGGGCTCGGGCATGTCGACGGCGAATCTGGCGGGCAATTTCACCAACGTGGGCATGTCGGCGGGGCAGGGAAGCGAAAATTATTCCTCTTCTTGGAGCGGTCTGGTGGCGTTCAGCAGCAACGGCACGGGTAGCTATACCAATGGTAAGACGGAAAACGGCCCAGAGGCTGATGAGACCTTCACCAGATCCGTTTCGGCGGATGGTCTCATGGATGTCACTGCGGAGAAGACCTACGGCAGTCTGGCCCCGTCGGGAGAAGTCATGGTGAGTTTTGTCGCCGATGACACCACGGCCAGGGATATCAACTTCGCCGTCAGAAGATAATCAAGTCTACCCTCCTGCCCTCGTCCTCGCGGGGCTGTGAAGCAACCGCTTCACGGCCCCGCCCCTGGCGCTTCCTTGCTTGCTTCAAAAGGATGCACATATGATGAAAGGGAACTCTCACTACAGAACAGATAGAAGATGAATCGAAATAGATGTCGTGCTTGCTAATCTTCTCTGAAATCGGCAAAATATAATATCGGTTCAAGTAGATTGTTGGATGGGAACCGCATATTCCGGCTGACCCGGAGGGACTCTCTGAGCCGGTAGAGGAGAAGAAAGCATGATTGGCGGAAAGGGACGGGATGGGTTTCTCGAACCGCTTTTCCTGGAGAGGGTGCGGGCGTTGCTGCCGTACAGCGCGTTCAGGCTCAACCTGGAGACGATGGAATTCACATTTGACGAACAGTTCGGGCCGATGCTCGGGCTTCCGCCGATGGCCCGGATGACGCTGATAGAGTTCTGCGACAGGTTGCCGCAGGGTGACCGGGATCACATCGAACATGTGCACCGGCTCTTTGGCCGCCACCAGGCCAGCAACAGCGTGGCCATAAGGAAGAAGGCCGCC
>CAZQYQ010000133.1:0-11895 GCA_964597625.1 uncultured bacterium | reverse complement strand
CGCGATCGCCGTGTGGGGGGTCGGAACGAAGCTCGTGACGGCATACGACCAGCCGGCACTCGGAGGCGTTTACAAGCTGACATCGGTGAAACGGCCGGGTGAGGAGTGGCAGCACCCGATCAAGCTTTCCGAACAGCATATCAAGATCACAACCCCCGGGCATCTCCAGATCAGGCGGTTCAGACGGCCCAGCGAGTTTTCCGCCGATCTTATATTTGATGAAATACTTGGATGTCCCGCGGAGCCCATCATGGTGGATCCTCTCGATCCGACGCGAAGGCGGAAACTCGGAAGCGACATGAAGTCCGAAGATCTGCTGCAGCCAGCGTTCCGGAACGGGCAGATCCTGTTCGGCCACGAACCGCTGGAAGCAGCCCGCAATCGCACGCACGACCAGCTGGCCGGTTTTCACGGGGGCATCAAGCGATTCGTGAACCCGCACCGCTACCCGGTCGGCCTCGAACTGGGACTGCACGACCTGAAGACGAACCTGATTCTGAAAGCACGCGGCTTCGCGGGCTAAGAGCAGGCCGGGATGAGAAACGAGTCAGGAGATGGAACCATGAGAGCTCTGGTGCTTGTTGATCTGCAGAACGATTTCATGCCGGGCGGGGCCCTGGCGGTTCCCGACGGGGATGCGGTGGTTCACGTCGCGAACAGGCTGATTCCGCTGTTTGATCTTGTCATCGCGACGCAGGACTGGCATCCGGCCGACCATGGCAGTTTTGCCGCTTCCCATGCAGGCCGGAAACCGGGAGAAGTGATCGAACTGGCCGGGCTTCCGCAGATGCTCTGGCCGGTTCATTGCGTCCAGGGAAGCCCGGGCGCAGCCTTTCACCGGGATCTCGATCCGCGTGGCGTATCGCATGTCATCAGGAAAGGGATCCATCGCGATGCCGATTCCTACAGCGGCTTTTTCGACAACGGCGGCCAGCACGACACCGGACTGGAAGCGTTTCTGCGGGCGCGGGGAGTGGAGGAGCTTCACATCATGGGTCTGGCGACGGATTACTGCGTGAAATTCACCGTCCTCGACGCATGCAGGCTCGGGTTCAGGGTCAATGTCATCGAAGACGGCTGCCGCGCGGTCAACCTGGCCCCCGGAGACGGTGAAAAAGCCATCCACGACATGATACAGGCCGGCGCCACGCGAATTCACAGCAAAGCCATATAATATATGTTTACATTTAATATGCCATTATTTGGGAAGTCCTGTTGAAATGTTTTCCTCTTTATCGGCAGACACCCTGCTTCCATGCGCCGTTCTGGCGCATCTCGGGTAGAAGCGCTCCATGTTCAGATGACGCCAAGGACACAGATTTGAAAAGAACCAGGTGAGTTCTGTTTCGAAGAATCTTTTCGGCCGTTTCATGTCTCTGAAGAGAGCCCCCTCTCTTCGAGATCATCTGCATCAACAGGTACTTCTGCGGATTCGGTTGTTTCCTGTTCCGGATTCAGCCTCCGGTTACGGGTGAATCGAAGCATTCATTGAGTGGTTCTCTTTCAGCGACGGGAGAACAATTTCACCAGTTCGACGGCGGGAATGACGCTGAAGGAAATCCCGAGAACGACGCCGAGCTGGGAGGCATCCAGGGAGGTGGTGTTCATGAGACTCTGCATGAATGGCAGATACATGGCAATCAGCTGAAGCAGGGAGGCGCACAGAACAGCGCCGAACAGGCTCGGATTGCCAAAAATGCCTACTCTGAACACCGATTTCTCATAACTGCGGCAGTTGAAAATATTGAAGAGCTGAAAGAAGACCATCGCGCCGAATGCCATGGTCTGGGCGAGTTTTACCGCGGCGGCTTCCATTTCAGGCGTCGTCGGAACGCCATTCCAGGCAAGGCCGAGCCGATACGTCCAGAGGGTGCCGACCGTCATCAGCACCGCCACGATTCCGACCTGCCACGCCATGTTCCCCGTCAGCAGAGGTTCATTGTGACGCCTGGGCTGTCTCTGCATCTCATCTCCCTCGGCAGGGTCAACGCCCAGGGCGATTGTTGTGAATCCATCCGTGACGAGGTTCACCCAGAGAATCTGAACGGCGCGAAGCGGAGCCGCCCACCCCATCAGGGATGCGCTCAGCAGCGTGAGCACTTCGCCCGAGTTGGTGGAAACCATGAAGCCGATCGCTTTGCGAAGGTTGTTGAAGATGATCCGGCCTTCTTCGACGGCGGAAACGATCGACGCGAAATTGTCGTCCACAAGAATCATTCCGGCCGCTTCACGCGCGACATCGGTACCGGAGCGGCCCATCGCGACGCCGATATCGGCCCTGGTGAGGGCCGGAGCGTCATTCACGCCGTCACCGGTCATGCTCACGACATGGCCGTGAAACTGGAGAGCTTTGATGATGCGCATTTTGTCTTCAGGGCTGGTGCGTGCGTAGATCGCGACCGACTCGACAACTTTTCGCAGCCCGTCTTCATCGAGTTTTGCCAGCTCCTCGCCGGTCATCATGCTCATGCCGCTGTCGAACAGGCCGACTTTGCGGCCGACCGCCTGGGCGGTAGCCGCATGATCGCCCGTGATCATGACGACTTTGATGCCCGCCTTGCGGCACTTCGCGACGGCCTCGATCGCCTCCGGGCGGGGCAGATCCATCATTCCGACAAGGCCTGCGAAGGTATAGCCATCCTGCGGCCCTTCACAGAATTCCGACGGATCGATCCCGGCCGGAAGGTCTCTCACGGCAAAACCCAGCACACGCAGAGCCTCGCCGGCATACCCGAGATTTTTCTTCATGAACAGATCCCGGTCGGCATCCGTCAGGACTCGCACGCCGGAACGGCCCATCACATGGGAACATCGCGCCAGAACGGCTTCCAGAGAGCCCTTGAGATGTGCCTTCATTCCGGCCCGGCTTCCATGGACAGCGACCATGTATTTGATTTTGCTGTCGAAAGGCAGCTCTCCCTGGCGTGGGAATCGTTCCCTGAGCGCCAGCAGCCCCCGATCGAGCTTTCCCGCAAGCGTCATGAGGGCGCCTTCCGTTCCGTCGCCGATCATCGTCCAGGTGCCGTCCGCCTCCTGTCTCAGGGAGGCATTATTGCAGAGAACCGCTGTTTCTATAAATGACGTTATACCATCCGGAACGACTTCCCCGCCGACCGCGGATATAGTGCCTTCCGCGGCATATCCTTCGCCGGTTATCTCATACTCCTGATCACCCGTGTAGAGGTGAGTCACGACCATCTGGTTCCGCGTCAGCGTTCCTGTTTTATCCGTGCAGATGACCGTTGCCGAGCCGAGCGTTTCGACGGTCGGCAGTTTCCTGATCAGCGCATTGTGCTGCGCCATCCGGCGCACCCCGATCGCGAGAACCAGGGTGACGACGATCGGAAGTCCTTCGGGAATCGCGGAAACGGCCAGCGCGATCGCGTTCAGAAGCACATCGGTGAAGCTCTGCTTGTGAATCAGATAGCTGCTGACGAAGATAAGCGCGCAGATGGCCAGCACGCCGCGGGCAACAAGGGCACTGAAGGTTTCAATTTTTCTCGACAGGGGCGTCTGAACCTCGTCCGCCGTCTGAACCAGGCCGGCGATCTTGCCCAGTTCGGTATTCATGCCGGTTCCGGTTACGACCGCTTCGCCGCGCCCCGCCGTGACATGGGTGCCCATGAAAATCATATTGGTCTTGTCGGCCAGTACCGCCGCCGAATCGAGTTTCCCCGCCTGTTTTTCAGCCGCGATCGTCTCACCGGTGAATATAGCTTCTTCTATACGCAACCGTGTCGTCGTGAGCAGCCGGGCATCCGCCGGCACCCGGTCCCCCTCCTCGAGCAGAATGATATCGCCGGGCACCAGCTCGGTCGCCGTCACATCGAAGAGGTCGCCGTCGCGGCGCACTCTGCAGTGAGGGGCGGACATTCCCTTGATGTTATTGATGGCTCGTTCGGCTTTGCTTTCCTGGTAGTAGCCGATGCCGGCGTTGACGATAAGCACGAAAACGATGATCGCGACATCGCTGAGGTGTCCGACAAGCCCAGTCACAAGCGCAGCAATGAGGAGAATGTAAATCAGCGGATTCGTGAACTGGCGCCCCAGGATCACATACCAGGGCGTTGGTTTCCCTTGGGCGATCTCATTCGGGCCGAATGCCGCGAATCTGGCTTCCGCCTCGGCCCGCGCAAGGCCTCGGTCGCCGGTTTGAAATGATTTCAGGGCTTCAGCCGACTCCTGGCACGCCCAGTCGATTTTCAGAGCTTCGCGGATGGTATCCATGTGTTCAGTCTCCTCAAGGGGTTACGGCAGATTATACAACAAAGCCACGCAGTCATCATTCATTCTAGTTTCATCGCTATACTAATCGAGGATTATGCAGGTGTCTCGTCCCTCATGCTATCATGGGACGATCCACCAAATACCTGGTCAGTCCCCATGAGAGGTTCTTCCGGATATGACTGATTCTGATGGCGCCAAGGATACTCAACCCGCCCTTCCGCCGACCCTGGAACCTGCCCCGTGGCTGTCGCTCGCCCTGGCTTCGCCTCATGCGGTCGAACGCCTTCTGGCGCTCGATGAAATCGGCTTTCAAGGCCTTTCTGATGAGTTCGTCCCCGATATTGAGCGGATCGCACGGGAAGACGAGTCCGCTGACTGCCGGAACAGCGCGGGAAGATTGCTTGCGGCGCGGGAAAAAAAGCATATCGATCGGAAGATCGAGAAGGTCGAGCTGACACCGGAGCGCACAAAATCGCTTCTGGAGGCCGGAGAGGAAACGCTTCAGCGGATCGTGCAGCTTTCGCTGCGGAAAGCAGCGGCTCCGGAGGTTCTCGATACATGGCGCTCTCACCTGCTTTCCGAAGAGAATGGCGAAGTCCTGAGCGTCGGTCTTACGCTGCTCGCAAAATTCGGAACCGCGAAGGATGCCGCGCTGGCGCTGACGTTTACACATCACTCCTCGACGGCCGTCGTGAAGGCCGCCATCGATCTGCTGCATGCCAGAAATCTCGATCTTTTCAAAGAGCGCATCGTTGAGTTCCTCACGTCTGATGAACTCGAAATCCGTCTGCATGCCATCCGGAAGCTTCGCACGTTCGATCCGGCTGAAGCCCGGACGTATCTTCGCTCGATGCTGGCGGCGCGCGATCCCCTGACAAGGCAGCGCGGACTCCGGGAGCTGCTGCTGGTGCCCTTCGAGGAAAGCGAAGCCCTGTATCTCGCCTATCTGTCCGCGGAGCCGGCTCCGCTCCTTCTCGTCCTTGCCGGTTCAGCCGTCGCGATGAATCCGTCTCCAGAACTGCCGCTCAAGCTGTACGATATTTTTTCGGCCGCGCGCGAGACGCGCGCCTTTATTCTTCAGCTGGTCATCAGGCAGCTTCTGACGGCGATCAAGGAGTCCGGAATTCTCCAGGAGCCGGTCGAGAGGTATCTCGACAACCTCAAGGTCACTCTGCAGAAACGAAAGCTCTGGACGGCATGTCAGATCGCGCTGAACGATCTCGCCCATGAGGATGCCGAGATACGGCTTGATTCGATTCGCAGGCTGCAGGCCGGGCTCGAATTTCCGAAAGTCCGCGAAGCTCTTGAACAGCGCATCGAAAAGGAAACATCAGAAGAAGCCAGGGAACTGCTGTTCCAAATCCTGGGAAGATCAAAAGAGGCATTCACCGCCGAATCACTGCGCCAGAAAGTGCGTGACGGCAGTTTTTACGATCTCGACCCGAAAACGCAGAAGCGGCATCTCGCAGCGATTTCCAGTGGCGACTCCTTCAGGGAGCTGCGCGAAACGATCGGCATCCTTTTACTCGCGAAACTCGATCGTTCCGTCCTGCTGAATCTCTTCGACCGCATAAGCACGCATGGCCGGAACTGGGACCCCAAGCCCCTCTTTCCCCATCTCAAACATGAAGACCCGGGCGTCACGGCGGCGGCGCTTCGCACGGTCGGGAAATTCGATCTCGATTGCATATCATACGAAATACCAAATTATCTCAGGAATGACGACGTCCGCATCAAGACAGCCGCGCTCGAGCTGTATCTCGTTTCGGATAAAACAAGCGCGCTCCAGTATCTCGCCGGCATGCTCAAAGCGCCGTCCTCCAAAGTGCGGAAGAACGGTCTTTCCCTCCTCGCAACGGTGGATTTTCCCTCTGCCTTCGCTCTTCTCCAGGATTACATCCCGATGGAGCGGGACCCCGACGCCAGGATTCAGGCGGGGTTCATCCTCGCCGCCAATCCGACCCGGGAAGGCTTCGAGCTCCTCCACACGTTCAGCCATGATGCCGACGGCATTCTCCTGCCGGCATTCCAGGACCTCTGGGATTCAGCGATAGCAGGAGCCATTCCAGTTCTCGCGTCTGACATCGCAACGCTGATGGACGGGCTGAAGAAGCGGCCGAAGCCCCAGGCCGCTGCGGATCACGACAAGCTGCCCTCCTATTCGTTCAAAAAAGTCACGAGCACCACGAAAAAGAATCTGTACGGAGAAAAGGATCAGCTCTCAGGCCAGATTCTTTCCGATGAGCCGAGCGGAACTCAGGCAGAAGAAGCCCTCACCAGGGCCGCCGGTTTTTTCGAGCAGTATCGCAGGCCGTTGTCAGCCGCCGCCGCCCTTCTTCTGGTGACCGGCGGCCTCTGGTGGTTCGCGGGCGACCGCCTGCGGCTTCCCGGCACTGCCGGCAGCGGACCTTCCGTCGTTCACGAGTCGGCAGCGGCGCGCATGGAGGACGGCGGCGGCAATGCCCCGGCGATGGTGGCCGGCATGCGCGGCAAACCCGGCCAGTTCCTCAGTGGCCGCTCGTATGCGGGCTCGATGAAAGCCATGCGGTCGGAGCGGCTCTCGATTTCCACCGAGTTTGCGAGGAAGAGCGATGATGCTCTCAAGGATACGCTGCGGCAGATGGCAGACGATCCGAACTACAAGGGATACGCCGAATTTTACCTGAACGAGAACTGCAAGCTCGGCCTCGAGTGCATCGAGAAAGGCAATTTTCCCGAAGCCCGCGATTATCTGCTCAAAGCGCTCGACGACCCCTCCATCACGGAGGAAGCACGCGTTCTGGTCTGCCAGAGCCTGATGGGCATCGGCTACGAAGTCGGCGACAAGGCAACCCTGGAAAAGGCGATGGACCGGTTTCTTGCGATGATTCCCGAGAAAGAGCTTCCCAAGGAGTACTCGCGCCAGGCGATGAAAACCGCGTTCGCGGGACTTGATCGCATGAAGGAGATAACTCCGGAGCAGTTTTCCCAGATCATGCAGAAACTATCCAAGGACAATCCGGGAAAGGTTCCGCCGGAAATGCAGATGAAGATGCTCGAAGGATTCAAGCAAATGCAGAACCGGTTCAAGTGATCGTGCGTCCCATAGGTGTACAGAATTTGTCGGGCAGAGGTGAAGCATCATGAACACACCGCCACGAACCCTGCTGAGAAAGGGTTCGGCATATCTGATCGTGCTCGGAGTTGCCGCGATCCTGATCGTTATCGCCCAGACGCTGACGGAAACCGGCGTTGCCTCGCGCCGCCTTACCGTGCGCTCGGCGAACGACCAGAAGGCCATGGACTGCGCCGAAGCCGCGACCAATCTGACATACCGCATCATTGCCGAGAACATGAATGATCCGCAGATGCTCTTCGATGCGATCAGCTTCAAGAAGCTCGATTTCGACAGCTGGTTCTGGAAATTCAGACTGCCCCAGGTCATGGGCGGCGGCAGCGTCGACCCGCTCGCGTTCAAAAACGACAACATCGCCAAAGCCGACACGGAAGGAAACGGCCTGGGCGCGGAACTGAGCCTCGGACCCGAGATGATCGCCAAACTCAGACACACCTATCAGAACAAGGATTTTGCCGACCTGGAAGACCTGTACCGCGACCTGGGCGGGGAAGTCAGCATCAAGAGCGAAGCTTCGATCAAGCGTGTCTTCGGTATTCTCCCCAAGGGGAAGGAGTATGAGATTCCGGGAATCACGTTCGATCTCACCGAAGCGAACAATCTGAGCGACCTGAACGTCGGCAAATTTCTCAACTCGATCATGAGCGACGAGGAGTTCAAGATCGATCTCACGGAGCAGGTCGTCAGTTATATGCCTGATGTGAACTTCGGTGACGTCGTCGCAAAAGTCATCAAGAACATAAGTATAAACTTATCGATCTATACCGTAGCAATTCCTATTCCGGTCGGGCGGCTCATCGGTGCGCTCCTGAAGGGCATGTGTTCCAAGCTCGGCGAGGGGATGACTCTCAAGGGTTTTTTGAAGAATACGCTGCTGAAGGACCTCAAGCTGGAAATCGATCTGACCGAGTTCAAGGATTCGATCCGCAAAAAGCTGCTCGGCTTTTTCCCCGACGAAATCACCTCTCTGGCAGGGAAAGTCGGCTGGGGCGTGACGGTCGAGAAAATAGGCATTTTCGAGGTGAAAACAACCGTCGAATACCAGCCGCAGGGCCCCCGGGGCCAGACGATCCGGAAGACGCTCTTCACCCAGCGGGATTTTCGGGTCGCCGACATTCAACCGATCGCGCCGGATCACAGTTTTTTCGTCGCCAACAGCAAGCTCCTGTTCGAGGATGAAGCGGCGGAAAACACGGACGAGTTTCCGGGTGACGTGGCCATCAACTGGAGCGACGGGATGGGCTCGCTCATCATTCACAATATCACGTTTTTCGATGTTTCCCTTTTCGCGAAGCTGAAAACGTTTTTCAGCTCGATCGGCTCGATGGATATCGAAAAAATGGCGACCAGCTTCTTCCTGCCCGGCAGAGTCCGGGTGAACGGCACCAAGCCGATGGAGGTCAAGCTCAATTTCGGCCTTCTCGACTTTCTGGGCGGTGGCTACAGCTTCACCGATGCGCTCAAGGGGTGCGAGATCGCGGCCTTGCTGATCAACAATGCCGACAAGAACAAGCATCGGGAGAAGCACGATAAATCCTTCGAATCTCCCGATCCCGCAAAACACGATTTCATGCCGACCATCGGTGAGAGCCTGTATGGGCTGAGCATTGAAGGCGTCCCGCCGCTCGGCGGCTGGGTGGCCCTTTTCAACATCCTCGAAGGACTGCTGGGAAAGGCCGGAGCCGGCAATCTCTCGGCCGGTGATTTCATGAATGTTCCGCTCGACGCGCTCAAGGTGCCTCATTTCGACTGGCCCTGGCTGACGGACAGCACGATGTGGATTCCGGTGCCGAAGTTCTATAATAAAACATATTTTTTCGGCGATTTTCACTGTGAATTTCCCCTCTCTTTCCGCGTCGAAGGAAATCTCTGGAAAAGGTTTTCGCGGGTGAAGATGCCGATGATCAGGCTTTTCATCCCGCTCAACTGGCTGTTCGGCTGTCCGAATGTCGATATTACGCTTCCGCCTCTCCCGTTCCAGTCGAACATCGTCGAGCCCTACGGGTTCTGCGCGTATCCGCCGATCGAAAAGGAAAGCGGCGAAGTCGATCCCGATGCGATGGCCAGGGAATGGGATCCCAGGGAAGCCAGAAATATGCCGGCCAACGTCTATTCACCCATGCAGTATCTGAAAAAAGCCAGCTATTATTATGCGACGACAAATGATTTTGCGAGGGATATCGAGAATCGCAGCTCGGAAATGGAAGTCCCCGGCGTCGGCAAGAAGATGGTATTCAACTGCGACGGCGTGACGTTCGTCGAAGGCACCGACGGTCAGGGACTGTTCTTCCGGAGCGATCTGTATGTCTGCGGCCGGGGAATCATCGTCGCGGCGGGAAACATCCATCTGAAGAGCATTCGGCGGGTCGATGCGCCGACCGGCGCTCCGACGATGCTGTCGATCATCGCCCGCAATGGGGCCATCGTGAATAACGGCAAGAATATTATCGAAGCCTGTCTCTACGGCGACCGGGGTGTCATGAATCCCTTCTATGGGTCGATGAAGATTTACGGCAATCTGGTGGTGAACCAGTTCAATCGCAAGGACTGCCAGGGTCAGGTCCATGTCCACTATGAATCGAACCGGACTCACAGCTCGCTGATATCGTATTTCAAAGACGTTGCCAAGTATGATCCGTCGCGCTACCACGTCACATTCAGCAAGAAGTGGCGCGCTTACGAATTCCAGAAGAACTGAGGTCCGTGGAATCATGCGCAGCACGAGAGGTTTCACGCTCATCGAAGTCATTCTTTCCCTGTTCATTCTCGCCCTCGTTCTCGGGCCATTCCTGCGCGGGCTGGTCGGGCAGGCACAGGTGGGCGAAGACACGGAGAAGCTTCAGATGGCCACGAAAATTCTCCAGTCGGTGAAGGAAGAGGTGTCGTCGGTCCGATTCAGGGATTTCTGGACGTTTGCGGATTCAAACAAGCCGAACGAGGCGGGCGAATATAAACTCGATGATATGTTCTGGCCCCACTCGAGAGATGAAGTGGTGGAATTTCAGAAGAAGTATCGCGATTTCACTGTCATCGGCACATTCAAGTTCGTCAAACGTCAGAATCGCGATGCCGGCGACCACAGCATCGTCTTTTTCAAGGTCTGGGTTTCCTGGCATCAGCCGAATGCCGGGAAACAGCAGCGTTCCACAAGCATGATCCTGGTGGAGCCAAAATCATGAACACACAGGAGGGATACCCATGCTGACACCTCGAAGAACATGCGGCTTTACGCTTGTCGAAGTCATGGTCGCCACAGTGGTTTTCGCTCTGGCCGCCGGCGGCATGTATGCCTTCCTGCACCATGGCAATCTGCAGAGCGCCAGGGCGTATACCCGCCAGAACATGGTGAATCAGGCAACCACGGTCATGAAAGCGATGCAGGATGACTTTCGCATGGCGGCTTCGGCCAGCCTGAAATTTGATGAAGCCCGGGGGGAAGTCACTCTTCAGCAGCACCGGGACGGCGACAAGCTCGCGCTGATCACCTATCGATGGGAAAAGCCACGTCTGCTGAGGAAAGTGGTCTACAAGGGAAACACGTCCCTGCGGGTTCTCAGCACGGCCATGAATACCTTTGCTGTCGAGACCAAGCCGCGCCCTTCGATCGGGGAAGGCGATTATTCCGACACTCCCGAACAGGTCTCCATCAAAGTCGGGCTGAAAGCCCAGATTCCGGGCATTCCCGAAGCTCTCGAACTTGAACAGCATGCCATGGCGACGATGCGGGAAGTGTCGTCATCGAAAAACGATCCGCACTGGCGCGATGTCGGAGATATGAAAGGCGCGTTCAGCACCTACGGCAATCTTCTGAACAGTATCGGGGATGATGCGAAGCTGCTTGTCGAGGATATCGGAAAATCGCTTCAGAGCGATATCGACAGGCTTGAAGCCAATGTCGAGGAAGCGCTCGACAAACCGAAGGCCAATCTCGAGGAAACCAAGAACCAGCTTCGGAATGCGCTGGGTGATATCGCCAATGCGGACATCGATCTGAATTCGGCAATCAAGGACTGCGAACAGAACATGAAGGATCTTCCCGGAGACATCTTCGAGAGGAAGTTCAGCAAACTGGGAACCTGGGTTGCAGACAAGGACAAGGCTGTCGACAAGGTCCAGAGCACGTTTGCCGGCATGAAGACCCTCGAACAGATGGATTACGGCAAGCTGGAAAAGGCGGCCGGCTCGTTCGAACTCAAGGACACGTTCAGAAGCATCTTCGATTCGAAGAAAGATGCTCTCAAACAGAAGATCAGCCTCGCAGACAATAAAAAGAAACTCAACGACCTGCTCGCGAAAGTTGATGCAAAACAGGCCGGTGAAAGTGGCGGCGACGGCGAGTAGTTTTCAGCATGGCGGATCAGTTTGAAAGGCCGTTGTGAATTGACTTTTTTCCCCTGTCATGCGAGTATTATCTGTTATTCCGGGCCGTTTGCGGTTGCATCGGCCTGATCAGATGAAGGAGCATTCATGAAAAAGACGACCAGCAACGACACGGAACGCGAGTCGGCACCCACCGCCAATACCAATCGCCTGCCCTATAAGGTTAAAGACAT
>CAZQYQ010000132.1:0-11909 GCA_964597625.1 uncultured bacterium | reverse complement strand
TGGCGCACCAATTCACGTCTTTTTTCTTCCAAATCACCCGGCCAAGGCGGCCTTACCGTGGAAGTGGCCGTACAAAATTCAGGGCAGGCCGGAGCCTATATCGATGCGGCATCGCTTTCCCATACGCTCGCGGGGCATTCGGAACAGCTTGTCAGCCCCGCGTTGCCTTATCTGCTCAGCGGGGGCACGACCGCCACACTGACGTTTCATGTTGCCGTAGACCTCGCGGCAGCCGTCAGCCCCCCCGCCAACACGATCTCCGGCTCGGTAGCCGCCTATGATGCGAATGATCCGTCGTCCCGGCTGAGCGCCTCCGGTGGCACTCCCGGTTCGTGGAACGTGCTGCAGTATCAGGGGCTTCTCTCTCCGAGTTCGTCTTATGTCCCCGAACAATACGCGTACACACAAGGGCAACGCGTCTACGCGCGCTTTGACCTTGGAGCCCCATCGGGCACCAAGATGAGAATATATGTTACAGGCCCGAGTGCCATTTCCCCGTCATTAACGCAGGATGCCGGCCAATATCGCGCCTTCGATTTTTCGACGACGGGAGCGACCGTGGGCGACTGGAGCGTTGAATTATGGACCGTCACCGGAGGCGGAGCACAGACAACCATGGTGGGCAGGCTTTATTTCCGTTTAACCTATCCCGGGCAAATCACAGGTGTTCTTACTCTTTCACCCGATCCAGCTGAAGTCGGAGCAACGCTTACCGCGCAGCTCACGGTTTCAAACCCGGTAGCGGACAGTTCAACCATTTCCACAACCACCCCAACCCTCCCCATCAAAACGGGTTCAAGCGCAGGATCCGTCGTCTATAGCGACGGCCCCGCACCGACCTCGGGTACCGTCTCTCCCGGTTCCCCGCTCACGTTCATCTGGCATTTCATTCCGACGGCGGACACGGGGCTGGTGGGAAGTTTCAGCATGACCTCGTCCGCGCAGGGGTATGACGCCAATACCAATGAAGCAACAGACACTCTCACCGTGCTCTCGAACTCCATCACCATAACGCGGCGATCTCTCGCTCTTGCCTCGGAGCCCATCGATTTCGGAACCATGTCCTGCAATGAATTCAAAACCGTTGGAAACACCAACGTTAACAATCTGGGAAATGTAGGTCTGACGAACCTCCGCTGGCAGTCGATCCACCTGTATCGCAACGGAACCAGTTACATCAACCGCAGCAGCATCGGATTCAGTCCTTCGAACGGCTTCGCCGTCGCACCAACCGGCAGTGTGCCGGCATCACTCACGTTGATGATTCCCTACAACCAGGCATCCGGAACGTATTCAAACACATTGAATCTCTGGGACGATTACGCCCCCGCCAATGCGGCCCGTGATGTGAACGAACCCTTCGATGAATTTACCGTCACCGTCGTCGTGGGTGAAACAGAACTCATCGTCCTCAACAATGCCCTGCTCGACATGGGAAACACCCCCCAGGGTTCCCAGGTTGCAACGCAGACCTTTTCCGCCTTCAACGGCGGCAACCTTCCGCTCGAAAAACTCAAGTTCAAAGCTTCCCCGGCGACTCTGACGGCAACCATTTCGATCACCCCGGCTGCCCCGGGCAATCTTGCGACGGATGGCGTGCTGATCGCAAGCATATCTGCGCTGATAGACCCGGCTGCGGTCAGCGGGATCTATCTGGCAACGTATACTCTTTTCGAGGACAACGACAGCGACGACATCATCGATCCCGGGGAACCGCAGGATTCGATCCAGTTCAAATTCAGCGTCGGCGATCAGAGCTTCGTTCTGACCCCGCCGTCATTCGGGAACGGCACCCCGACCTATACCATATCAAATATTCCATTTACTATTCAAAATACCGGTTCACTCGCCCTGACCGCCCTGAAATTGTTTCCCATAGATCTCACCATGGGTGGCTCGGGAACTATTCCTGGCGAGAATTTCATCCCCGAACTTCCCGCTTTTGTCGCGCCGGGCGCAACCGTGAATGCCACGATGTCTCTGTATGTCGCGGCAGGTTCGCCAGCCGGGTTGTATACGGGCACGCTGCGTCTTTTCGAGGATCTGGACGGGGATGGCACCTATGTGGGCGATCCCTCGGAGGCAACGGCCGATGTTTCCATCCAGGTCACGATAAATCCCTTTCAGGCCCTCGACGTGGTGAATGCCACCATCAGCCTGGGCGGAAGAATCCCCGGCGAAACGGCACAAGTGGGATTTCTGTGCCGCAACATCGGCAGCGTGGACTTAACCTCGCTCACCTGGACGAAAACCAACCTCGATTCAGGCGCAGACACGATTTCATCCAGCGCTTACACGTTTTCGCCCGGCTCGTATTTTTCGGCCGCACCCGGCGAAACCTTCATAGCAACCGTTTCCATCACGATCCCGGATCCAAAAACCGACGGCGAATACTACGGCCTTTACGGCTGGATGTTCGATGACCCTCCGGTAGACGGAAAAGATGTAAGCGATCCGCAGGATAAGTTCGTTCTTTATTGCAAAATCGGCGCAAAATCGGTCAATATCGTTGAAGCCTTATCCCAGATTACCGGCGCCGAGCCACACACGACCTCGGCGGCAATCAGTTACACCGTCAACAATAATGGCATTCTCGTTCTGGCACGCCCGGTGGCGACCCTGACGCTGAACCTGAGCGATGGACTGGGCAACTCCATTCCCACCTCCAGTGTCACCCTGACCCCCACGATCTTTCCCTACATCAATTCCGGACAAAGCAAGACAGGGACATGGAAGGTGCAGATTCCCGCCAATGCGCCATCGGGAACCTATTCCGGTCAGTTGAAAGTCTGGAACGATGAAAATGCCAATAATGCAATTGAAACGTTTGAAGCCACCGATACCTGTCAACTGCAAGTACAGGTTGTCAATGCCCCCAAAATTGCCGTCATGCAAAATCCGCTGGATCTGTTTTTTATCGCCGCGGGGCAGAGCGGAACGGGATCTTTCGAAATCCGGAACGTGGGCAATGTTGATCTGAGCGGAATCCCTCTCCGGGCAATTCCTGGTCCCATCAATCCCATCGCTCCCGGTCCGTCCCCTATTGCCGCCCCGGTTTTCACCTTGACAACCCCGGCCACGTTCAAGGAAGACGGATCCGGAAGTTGCATGGCAACCCTGTCCGTCAGCGTTCCCCTGGGCCAAACATCCATGCCCTACGAGGGCACTCAGGTCTTGTATGCCGACACCGACGGGGACAACGTGTGCGACGCCGGCGAGGCAGTTACATCCTTTTCCGTCAAACTGACCATTGGTGAAAAGAAAATCAGCGCGGATACCCCGATTCAATTCGGAGCCAGGGTTCCGGGATCTCCCTTCACTCTTCCATTCAAAGTCTATAATCTGACCTCGATCGGCATTTCAAAGGGCCGCTGGAGCCTGAAGCCGATGCAGACAACGGCGGGGGATATCTTTCCACCCTCCGCTATCAGCATCGTTCCAAATCCGTTCACCATCGGACCCAACAGTAACAAAGCATGCACCCTTACCCTTACGATACCAGCCACTCAGGCACCGGGCGATTATGTGGCAACCCATACCGCTTATGAAGATGAAAACAACAACGGGGCCCTTGACGGGTTTGAAGCATCCGCAACCTTCCAGGTAACCCTCTCCGTCGCCACATATCCCAGGCTGATGATTGTCCCATCCCTCGTCAACGCCGGAACAGTCACGGCCGGAGGAACCTCAGCGCAGGCGGAGATCTCTGTCTATAACGCAGGCAATACAACATTCTCGTCATTCGGCTGGACCACTTCGGCTCTCTCGAACGCGCCTCAATCCATTGCCGCTGGACTTCTCACGTTCGGGCCGATCCTCCCCGCCACCCTGTCATCCGGGCAGTATGGGACGGCTACGGTTGTCATCGGGCCGATCCCTGCCAGTCAGGTCGCAGGCACCTATACCGGCAGCCAGCTTCTCTCTGAATCATCCTATTATCCGGCCTACCCGGGAGCCAGCGACTCGGTTCTTCTGAGCCTGACGGTCACCGCTCCGACGACCGGCCCTGACGTCGGCTCAGGAAGCGCGTATCAGGAAATTGCCACATCGACATTCGCTGCGGCTTCGCCAGGGAACCGGTTCATTCTTTCCGCCTGGATCTGCCCGGGAACCGGCACAGCCGCCATCGGGTTTTTCAGAGCCGACGATGCCGGCGTCAAAACGGGCTATGACGGTATCATGATCGGCCACGATTCGAACCTCAGCCAGTTCGGAACACTCGTCGAATCCGGCATTCTGGATGCGAGGGTCGTGCGGAATCGCAATTTCCCCACAGACACGTTCACCTGGTACCGGGTGTATGCAACCTTCGACTATACCTTTGATACCTCCAGCGCCAGCACAACATGGCTGCTTCTGCAGAATCAGTCTCCCACAAACGCCTCCTACTCCGTCTGGTTCGACGGAGTCCAGCTGGAACAGCCTGTTGTTGAAGGACAGACGCGTCCGACCGTCTTTACGACGAATAAAAAAATCGTGGACCCGAGCAAGGAAAAGAGCTTTTCCGGTGATCAGTATTATTACGAGTGGTGAGATGAAATCTGCCATACCGGCTGCCGATCAGGTATAATGGTCTTCAATCGTTTCAGGAGCTCTTATACATGTCTACGGTCGTCAAAAGCAGAAATGCAAGCCTTTTCCAAAAGCTGCAATGTCTGCTGCTGGATCGCGCGGCGGCAATGTCGGCCAAAGCGTCTCCAGCCGGAAGGCGAAGAGCCGCGGGTCTTCTGACCTGCGCCGTCTTTGATCTGTTGCACCTTCGACGGTCCTATGTCACAGAGGCTCTTCAGAACCATCTCGGTCTTGATGCGGCGGCGGCCGGGTCGACGGCACGGCAGACCTACCGGTCTTTCTTCGAAAATGCCCTTGAGATGGCGTCTCTGCCGTATCTGACCGCCGAAGAAGTACGGGGGAAGTTTCGCGCTGAAGGCATCGAGCACCTCCAGGCGGCACATGCGCTCGGGCGTGGCGTCATCATTGTTTCAGGGCATTACGGACTTTGGGAATTCGTTCCGCCCTGGCTCTGCCTGAACGGGTTTCACATGACCACCGTCGTCAGGCGTCAGGACAATCCCGACGTGGATCTGTGGTTCGAAAAGATGAGACAACGATTCGGGGCTGCCACGACCGACTCCGGGTTTGGTCTGCGCGAGATTCTGCGCACGCTCCGCAACGGAGATCTGCTCGGACTGATGTCTGATCAGAATGCCGGTGACCGCGGCTGTTTCGTGAATTTCCTCGGAGAAGTCGCATCGACCGTCGTCGGACCCGCTCAGATCGCGATGAAAAGCCGCGCTCCGGTCGTGGCCCTTGCGGCTCATCGTTGCGGGGACGGGCCACATCTGATCGAGATCAAACCTCCGATCCGGCCTGAAGATTACAGCAATGACGAGATCGGCAGAACGACGCTTACGCAGCATATCACGAGTCTGATCGAATCCTGGGTCAGGAAACGCCCAGACCAGTGGTTCTGGCTGCATCGCCGGTGGAAGAGCCGGCCATCAGCAGATGGAAAGGAATTGCCTGTGAAAGAATCCGACGGGAGCAGTATCGCATGATCAGCGCTCTTTCCATCTATCGAGGCCTGCTTCGCGCGATCGTCTATGGTCTCGAGTCGTTCCCGCCGAAGCGCATCGAGCGGGAAGAGATCGAGCTGCGAAAAGGGCTCTATCAGCCTGAACAGGCGATTTTGGACTCAGGAACGATCTGGGTTCACGGGGCTTCCCTCGGCGAGGTGATAACCCTTCGTCCCTTTCTCCGCCGATTGAACAGGCGATTCGGCTCAGAGCGTCTTCTCTGTACGACCACGACGTTCGACGGATACCGCCGCGTCGTGGCGGACAGGATCTGCGGCCATGCCAGCCTGCTTCCGATCGATCTCCCCGAGTTTCTGAATCCGTTCTTCGATTCCATGCGGCCGAAAGTCATTCTCATCAGCGAGACCGAAATCTGGCCGGTCTGGCTGTCCATCGCGGCGGAGCGAAATATACCAGTCGTTATAATAAATGCACGTATAAATGAACCGACGGTGCGGCTGATCAAACTTCTCTGGCCTCTCTTCCAGCAGGCCATCAGCGGCATCCGCGCTGTTTTCGCGCAGGAGCGGGCCTATGAACGGCGGTTCCGCCCGCTCGGATTTTCGCCTGACCAGATCAGTGTTCTCGGAGCCTTCAAATACGATCTGGAACTTCCCGAAGCGCATGCCGAGCAGCTTCGTGAGCAGTATGGCCTTCCGCCCGGCCGAATCATCCTCACGGCCGGTTCAACACATGACGGGGAGGAGGCAATGCTGCTCGATGCCCTGGAACCGCTCTGGCCACATGTCAATGCGACGCTGGTGCTCGCTCCGCGCCACATGGACCGGATCGGTGACGTTGAGAATCTTCTTCAGAAACGTCATCTCGACTACTCGCGGCTCACGGCGCACAGGAAGCCGGTCGGCCGCGTGCTGCTTGTGGATACGCTTGGAGAGCTGCAGAAGCTGTATATGGCCGCAGACCTGGCCTTTGTCGGCGGCAGCCTGATTCCACGAGGTGGTCACAACCTGATGGAGCCGGCAGCCGCGGGAGTTCCGTTCTTCACCGGCCCGCATCTCGACAACTTCCCGTCCGAAAAAGCTGCGCTCGGCGCGGAGAACGGGATGTATATCGTATCGGATATCACATCGATCCGCGAGGTGCTGCGTTCATTTTTTGCCGATCGTCCGGCCTTTGCGGCGATGGGACAACGCGCGCGCACCGTTCAGCACCGCATGGCCGGAGCCGGTGACCGCACCATTGAAAAGCTTTCCGCCATGGGGCTTTTCCCGAAAGAATGAACGTCTCTTCCGATCATCTATGACGACAGAAATACTCATCCGACTCACCGCCATGGGCGACGTGCTGCTTGCGGTGCCTGCTGCGCGGGCACTCGCACGGGCGGGGCGTGAGGTTCACTGGGTGCTTCACCGCCGCTGGGCCGCGCTCGCGCCGTTCCTGCCGGCCGCGCACGTTCATCTGCTGGGCGGCTGCCGGGATCTGCTGCTTCTGGCAAAGCAGCTCCGGCACCTCAAACCGGCCTGCACCAACGATCTTCAGGGCAAGCCGCTTTCGGTCGCTCTTTCCGCGCTTCTTGGCACTCCCATCCGTCGTTACGGGAAACGTTCCCTGCGGGAGCAGATCCGCGCGGCCCGGGGCGAATACCCCCTGCGGCCTGCCGATCCCGAGCAGGTCTGGCTCAGATATGCCCGCGCGGCGGGAGTCGAAGCAAAACCCGAAGACGCCCGGATCGAACTGTCTGAAGCGGGATTGCTCAATGCCGGCGCATGGCTGGAGCGCGAAGCAGGTATTGGCGCATCGTTCACGCTGCTGCATCCGGCGGCGGCGCACGCCGGAAAAACCATCCCGCAGGTCGGCATCGATGCGATTTTGAGCGCGCTTCCCAGACCGGTTGTGCTCATCGGCGATTCAGACGGCACGATCACGGCTGGGGAAGGGATTGTCGATCTGCGCGGTCGAACCCCGCTGGAGCTTCTTCCGTTTCTGATGGCCCATGCCAGAGCCCTGATCAGCACCGATTCAGGCCCGATGCATCTGGGGCGGGCGGTCGGCATTCCGGTCGCGGGATTGTTCTTTCAGACCGACCCCTGTCTTGGTTTCGCGCCGATCCCGGGTCCGGGCATCCGCGTCTTTTCCCGGGAACTGGCCTGCAAGCCCTGCAGTCTTCACGGCCGGCGGCAGCCTTGCCCCGAAGGCACGTGGGCCTGCCGGAACTTCGACTGGAGCGAGCTTGCAGCCGGGCTTGCCGAGTTTGTCGCAAACCCCGCATGAAGACACTGTTTCTCGGGTTGAACTGGATCGGCGACATCATCATGTCATTTCCCGCGCTGGCTCATGCCGCAGCCCGGTCCGGCGGTACGGTAGACGTTTTGTCGCGGCCCGCCCTGGCTCCCGTCTATTCTCTGCTGCCATGCGTCGGCCGGATCATCGCCATGGATACGAAGCGGCCCTTCTGGCGGCTGCTGCCTGAGATCTCAGCCGTACGCAAACGGCGTTATGACCGCATCTCCATCCTTCCCAGATCTTTCAGAACCGCTTTTATGGCTCTGCTCTGCGGAGGAACGGTTCGGCGTGGATATGGCGGTGAGGGCCGCAGCCTGTTTCTGCATGAAGCCGTGCCCGTGCCGGCCTGGGCTGAAAGGGTCCATGAAAGCCGTCTGCACCTCGCGCTGGCCAGCGAATTCATTCCCGACACGTCTCCGGATGCCAGCCCAGCTCCCATGCCGCACCTGTCGTCCATCGATCAGGCGGGCGCCCAGCATACACGCAACAGATTTGGACTGCCTGAAAACGGCTCATACGCCGTCCTGGCACCCGGCGCCGCGTTTGGCGATATCAAACGCTGGCCGGCAGAACGATTCGCCATGCTCGGTGTTCACCTGCGCGATCGGCATGGTCTGACCATCGTCGTAACGGGCACGGCCGGGGAAGCAGCCCTGACCGCGAATGTGGCCAGCACAATCGGCCGGCGCGCCATCGATCTGGCCGGCCGCACGTCCCTTTGCGAACTGTTCGATATCCTGTCTGGAGCGACCCTCCTCGCCTGCAATGATTCGGGAACAATGCATCTTGGAGCCGCCCTCAAAACGCCGCTGCTGGTCCCCGTCGGCCCGACCGACATGAACCGGACCGGGCCGATGAGCGACCGGGCTGCGATCGTCACCGGTCTTCCCTGCCCTGACGGCGTCCCATGCCGGAAGCACGAGTGCCGGCATGGCAACCGGGTCTGTCTCGACAGTGTCACGACAGAAGCCGTATCGCAAGCGGCGGACAACCTGCTACAATGAAGAAATGCGCATGTCGGCTCATCAGCCGAAGGGAGTAACTCATGATGAACCATCAGGTTCCGCTCGCGGACGTCATTCTTCGGATCCAATCCGAGGGCGGCAGCGGCAATTTTCTGATCATCGAAGATGAAGTCACCGGCTATTACGTTCAGATCGCGGGCAGCATCGGGTCGCCCCAGCTTCATGCGGAGGCGGTCAGCAACGGACACCTGGATGTCACGCGATGGCTTTCCCCCGATCAGCACGTGATTCTGGAGCGCCTTGGCTGGACCAATCCGACGAAAGACTGTCCCAATCACTTCATCGACTGTCAGATTCACGATGCCGACGGTCGCGAATGGCTTGCCGGACTGATCATGAAAACGTTTTCCGAGGCGTATGGCCTTGGCAGCAGAGCTGTTCTTCAGCTGCAGATCACCCTGGAGGGCGAACAGGCGTGAACGAAGCTCCCCAGCGCATTCTGATCTCGCGCACGGACCGTGTCGGCGACGTCGTCCTGACGCTGCCCGTCTTTACGGCATTGCGTGCGATGCGCCCGCAAACCAGAATCATCGGCCATGTCCGCTCTTACACCGCACCGCTGCTCGAGGGGCATCCTGACGTAGATGAAGTCCTGCTCGACGATCCGTCCGGCAAGCCTCTCGCTTTTCTCGATCTGGTGCGCGCAATCCGGCGGGTGAGTCCCGATGCGGCGATTCTGGTACACCCTTCAGGCCGTGCCGTTGCAGCCTGCTGGTTCGCCCGCATTCCCGTGATGGTGGGGCGCGCCTCCAATTTCTGGCAGATCCTGATGACGCACCGGATGGTGCAGCACCGTTCGCGCAACGAGAAGCATGAAGCCGATTACAACCTCGACCTGCTGAACGGGATCGGCCTTACTCCCGGACCGATGCATCCTAAATTATATATCAATGACAATGCCCAAAAATGGGCTTTGGGTCGTCTCGCATCAGCCGGATTTTCAGGCCCGCCCGTTTTCGTTCATCCGGGGCATGGGGGTTCCGCGCATAATCTTCCCCTGAATCGTTACGTCGAGCTGGTCGCCGGGCTTCGTGCGGCGGGAGTTCCCGTTGCCGTCACGTTCGGCCCCGAGGAACGGGATCTCGCATCGGCGTTCGGCGTCCAGATTCCCGGAAAACTGGCTTTCATCAGCGATGTTCCGGATGTCGCGCATCTTGCCGCGCTTCTTGCCGCCGGAAAAGGATTCGCGGGGGGCTCGACAGGCCCGATGCATCTGGCTGCCGCCACCGGAATCACGACCGTTGCGTTCTTTCCGCGAAGGATCTCCATGACGCCGTTCCGCTGGGGGCCGCTTGGCCCTTCAACGCATGTTCTCATGCCTCCCGAGGATCTCGGGGATCACGCCGATGCCATGTCGAAACTGGATCTCGGGGCTGCAATCGCGATTCTCACCGGATCCGTGCATCCGGGGCCGGTTGAGCTGACCGGATGATCGATGCGCTTCCCATTACCGATCTTGTAACGATTTCCTCCGCCGATCTCGAGTGGAGCGCGGCCCGCGGTTCGGGGCCGGGCGGCCAGAATGTCAACAAAGTCGCGTCGAAGGTCGAGCTGCGGTTTGATCTGGCCGGCACGCCGGCGCTGAACTGGGCTGTAAAGGAACGGTTGCGCTCACTGGCCGCCAATCGGCTGGACTCGGAGGGGCGCATCCTCATAACCTGTCAGGAAAGCCGCGATCAGCGAAGCAACCTTGAAGCAGCGCTCCGAAAGCTCCGGCAACTGATCCTCAAAGCCCTTGTACCACCGAAAAGGCGCCGGCCGACAAAGCCCACACGCGCCTCAAAGGAACGGCGTCTCGACAGCAAGCGTGTACACTCCGACAAGAAACGCCGGCGCGGTTCGCCCGAAGACTGAGCATTCGAGCGGGTTTCCTCACCCCCTGGTCTCAGCCTGTATACTAAACTGTCGCTATTCTTGGGCGGCGGTTCATCTTTTTCCGGCGAGGTTCTTCATGATCAGACAGAATCAACCCTTCAGACGTCTGTTCCCGTTCCTGCTGACCGCAGCGCTGTTTGCCCTGATCAGCCTGTCTGCTTCGGCTCAAGACACTCTTGATAACGGTATCAAGCCCGTCTTCGGCAAATCATTCAATCTCGCCCTTTTCGGCACCCGGAATGCCTCCGGCGATGAGATCCGGTCGTTCAAAAAGCTTGCGGACAGCCTCGAGGATGCGGAAAAGAGAATCGCCAGATGGGGCATTCCACTGAACCGGAAAGTCCGCATCATGCTTTACACCGACATCGGTTTCCCCTCCCGGAACATCTGGATCGCAGCGGGTCTGCAGCCGACCGATGCATCGCTCGATCAGTTTTCCGATGACAATTCGCTGTTGTATGCCACCGTCAGTGGATACGAAATGGCACATCAGATCGATCTTCTGAACGACAAATGGTTTTTTGTCAACCCGCTGACTCTGAAGAAGCAGTATGCGGCCCACCCCAAGGAGATCAAAGGCGAGCTGCTGGACCAGGTTCTCACGATCATCAAAGAGCAGAGGGCCCGTCTTTCCAAGAGTCTTGATCAGGCCGTCGGCGAAAATCTCCGCGACTACCAGATTTTCGAGGATGCCGCTTTCAGTTTCCCTCTGGGGGTCATCTGGGTTCCGATCCGCAAGCCTGATGCGCTGCACCGAGAACTCGACACGATCGTTCACGAATTCGGCCACCACTCGTTCTACCAGATGCTCGACGGCGTGCTTCACCAGACCAATCCGAAAAAGCGATGGACGCGTCTTCAGATGTGCTCTCTGACGAAAAGCATGCTTGCCGTGAACGAATTTTTCGCTGATTACACCGCCGTTTCCTGCGGCTACAACCTGGCCATCTCGATTCACAATTACGGGAAGCTGCCCGACGAGTTCAAGCGCTACTTCAGCAAAGACCGCACGCTCGCCGAGTTTATCGCCGATGCCAACAGCAGCAAGAAGATGAAACAGATGCTGGAAGAAGGGCACAACTCGCTGAACCCGACCCGGTCATTCGTCTGGAAGCTCAAGCTCGGCATCGGAACAGAACTCACGGACAAGCTTGTCGTTACCGCTGTTCGCGCCAATATGTATCGGTTC
>CAZQYQ010000131.1:0-11974 GCA_964597625.1 uncultured bacterium | reverse complement strand
GTTGTTCCGACACTCGTGGATGGTTACAAACTTGCGGGGAAATTGAATTTTGCTACTGATTACAAGACCAGAGATTTCAAAGTTGAAATCATCAACGGGAATAATGTTGTGCTCCTTTCGGGTATCCAGAACGGACTAGACGTTCGGGCTACCGCCGACGATCACGATTTTCTGGCCAATGTAAATGCCACAGAAACGGCAAAAGCACTGTTCTATGAAAAGTGGGTTGCTGAAAAGACTGCAGCTCATGAAACATATGAGGATTTTCTCTACAATGCCAGCACCACTGCTATCCAGACTGAAATTTCGAAAGTCGCGTCGGCAGTTCAGGCTATTCTGGAAAATCCTGCATCCGATTTGACTCAGCCACTGAATGTCACGATTTCCGTTGCTGATATTGGAACTGTGCAGTCGCCGAATACCGCTGGGACGGCAAACCCGAATCCGATAGCCTTGCCCACTACCAAGACCGTCACCGAGTCCGTCGCCCTTCCGGCAACGCAGGTGAAGTATGCCGTCGCTGAGTCGATGGTTACCGCTCTTTCCGGTGTTCCAGCGCATGGCAGCGTCCGTGGTCAGACCCTGCCGGAAGTTCCGGGCATTGTGCCGGTCATCGGTGAAAACACCATGCTCGATCTGGCCGGCATGAGAAACTCCCTCATGGCGGTTCTTGCTGGAACACAAGCGACTGATGGTCCGGGTAATTATGGCAACGATACCATTGCAACTTTTACAAGCACGACGGTGGAAATCGATGTTTATTCGACATCATATAGTTTGGGTCAGCAGATTCGAAAACTCAGTGAGCATAGGACGTTGACTGGAGTGACAGTGACCTCGAATGGAACTGAAATTACCAAGGTTGCCATTGGTGCCAACAGTCAGATTGAAGTCACGAAATACGCGAATGATGGGGTTACCATCACCGAAAAAACCACGGTCAAACTTCTCAGTGGCCTGTCTGGCTCAACCGCTTATGATAAGGTTGCCCAGTCAGGAAATTATTACCCTTCATGGGTCCAGGGAAACAATTACTATTTCGAATATTCCGCATTGGCAACCGAAACGACGACGGTTACCTTCGGGAGTTCAGCTCAGGTAAATGTCATTATTGTAAAATATAACAACGGGCAGCCTGCCGAAACGTATTCTGGAACGCTTACCCTTGGTGGAATCACTGGTGATGTTGTTGCAAAGTTCGGCACCAGGATCGGGCGTTGGGTTTCCAACTGGACTGGTATCCCTCAATATATGTCGCCTGTAACGCGTGAAAACATCTCAGGCTCTGAAACGATGTCGGACAATACGACTCTGGCATCTCCGATTTCACTCGGTCTGACAGCCACGCTGCCGAATAACTTCTCCCTTGAAAAGTTCCAGTTCACGATTCCGGTGCAGGCACAGGGCGAAAGCACAAACAGAACATACGCCATCAGCGGCGCATCCGGTGAAGTTTCGGCAAAGTATACCGGTCCGAATTATCAGGATTACGGGTACATCTATTACCTGAAAGTTGCTCTTGCCAATCTCAATTGTTCTGGTGGTTCCAATACCCCAGGGACGATTTCAGACGGTGCTACTGTAACAGTTACAAAGGTGAACTCGGATAATACGACGGATACCATATCGTATAAAACCAGTGGTGGTGAGCTGGTGCTCGTTTCCGGCGGAACCAAGTATAAAGGTGGAAACGCAACCATTACCACCCTTGATAATGGAAATCTTCAAATTGCCGGATCCGTCGTACTGACCGATGGAAGCGTAAGTAAGACAATGGCTTACACGACGATCAAGGACAAAGCCACCGGCAACTTCCTGGTTACGATTACCTCGGTCCCGGTGCAGATCGGCTTCACGTATGTTCCTTCGGCGAACATCCCTGTTCAGAACGGAACATACACGGATGGCACGATTAATGGTACATTTGTCATCCAAAAAGGTGGTTATTGCATGATGACCCTGAACGGGTCACAGCAAACTCCCTTCTTTGTTAACTGGTAATAAGAGCCAGCAGGAGTAGGAATGCTGATCAGGCGGGCGAAGTTCTATTCGCCCGCCTGATTTTTTTAAAGATGAACACGTGGCATGTCCCTTTTCCCCTTGTATGACCGGTTTGCTCGCGCCCTTGCCGAACGGTCACTTGAAGGGCTTAAGGGGATTTTCTCCGAATCATCAATACAAACAAAGGCGTACGATCTTTGGGCAGAGATGTGTAAAAAAATGGCAGTTCGGTTGTTGGCGGGAAATGCCGATACTTCTTTGTACCGCAGTTGGAGTGTCCATTCATAAAATCAATAATTGGCATGGATATTGCGTATCAACTGCGTTCCACAGGTCCGGAGCAACTCGTTAGAGCAAACCGTCCGGCAGTTTTCTTGTTCTGGTGGAGGATCTACCCATGTTTCGACATTTCTCCGTTGTTTCTTTTGTTGTCATTTGCCTGTTCAGCTTTTTGTCAGCACCGGTTGCAGCACAGGGCTACGACGATCTTGAGCTGGCTCCCGTCAGTGCGCCGCAGGGCTTCGAAAACAGCATCTGCTTTGAAGTTTCTTACTTTCAGAAAGTAAATGGCCAGAAACTTGAAGTCTTTCCGGCCCGGGCTGAAAAAGAAAAAGATCTCGATCTGATTCTTGCCCAGATCGTTCGCCGCGTCATCGACACAGAATACAACGCCAAGGGCCGGTATCTCGACGAGACCAGCCTGAATGATTCAACCCCTCAGGAAATCCAGAACCTCGTTTCAACCGATTATCTCAGCAAATCCTGGGGCAAATCCTCCCAGAAAGAGCTTTCCCGATATCTGCAGCAGAACAGCAACTCGCTGAAACTGTACAAACTTGATGCCTATCTCGACTACGCCGACGACAAAGGCAGCTATTTCAGCGGCCTCGATGTCGATCCAATCCTGTTCCGCTTTGGTCAGGAACGGGGGCGTGATCTGGTGACGGTCATCTTTATCAACCAGACCGCCGACTGACGCTCTTCTACCCACCCGGCCGGGAATCTCCGCCAGAAACGGCAGATGACCCGGCCGGTTTTCTGTTTCCGGAAATCCGTCTCAACACTTCTTTACGAAGCCTTACCCTGACTTGAAATTTCACCCGCTATACTCAAGGCATTACAACTTCAGACTCGCGTAATATGAGATATAAAACAGGGTATACCATGATCAAGATGCGTGATGCCGATGGTGACGGAGCCCTCAATGATACGAAAAAGGCGAATGCCAGATCCACATTCCAGGGCTACTACGAGGAAATTTCCCAGGATGGGGAATAACTGAAACTAAAAAGCGATATTTTCGATCAGATCGATGTCGTCCGGTGTCAGGCGGATGTCATCCAGATCGAGATCGGCGCGCATATGCGTGAGACTGGTCGTGCCGCTCAGGGGAATGATCCCGAGCTCACGTGCGAATCTGAAAACCACCTGGGCCGCGGTTTTGCCGGTGCGGGCCACGAGGCGCATGAAATCGGGGTGGGCCAGTTCACGCTGGTTTGCTGTCAACAGGGAAAAGCCCTGATAGACGATCCCCTGAGCGCCGCAGAAGGCACGCACTTCCGCATCCCAGCCGAGCGAGGCAAAACAGCGGTTCTGCACAAACGCAGGCGGAACATCGGCGAGATCGAAAAGCTCTTCAAGCTGATCGATCGAGACGTTGCTTACACCGATCAAGTGCGTTTTTCCCGCCTCTTTCAGCTCTTCCATCGCGCGCCAGGCCGCCTCATCGTCATCCGTGAGGCTGGTATCGGTCGAAAGGCCGTGAAGAAGATACGAATCGAGCCGCTCGACCCGCAGATGCCCGAGCGATCCATCCATGGACTGGCGCACCTGGGTCGCTTTCGGTGCATCGGGGTCATACGGAAGACGGCTGTCCTGCCCGGGCCGGAAGGTGAATTTACTCTGCAGGAAAAGGTCGTCCCGGCTCAGGGTGCCGGCCGCAAAAGCCCTGCTCAACGCTTCCCCTACGCCGGCCTCGTAATAATGCTGCCGCTGGTTGGCTGTGTCGATGCCCCTGAAACCGGCACCCAGCGCGAGCTCAACCAGCTCTGCCGTGGCGCCTTCCTTCCAGGCCGTGCCGTACAGAAATGCCGGAACCCGGATATCCTGAACGCAGAGATCGGCAAGCGGAGAAGAAGGTTGCCTGGTCATCACTTACGGCTGCTGGGCTGTTTTGCGGAGATAATAATCGTAGTCGCCTTCGAACGTTTTCATGGCGCCGTGATCGATCTCGTAGACCCGGTTTACCAGGTGGTGCAGGAAGTAGCGGTCGTGACTGACGATCATGACTGTGCCGTCGAATTCCTGCAGCGCTTCAAGAAGCACTTCCCGGCTGGCAATGTCGAGGTGGTTGGTCGGCTCGTCGAGAACGAGAAAGTTGACCGGCTGTGCCAGCAGGCAGGCCAGCATGACGCGCGTTTTCTCGCCGCCCGAAAGAATCGAAACCTTCTTGTCGGAATCGTCACCTGAAAACTGGAACGCGCCGAGAAGGTTTTTGATCGTGCCGATACTTGCCAGCGGAAGCCGTTCCTGAAGCTCTTCAAAGACCGTCCGTTCGGGTTTCAGCACGTCGCAGGAATACTGGCTGAAATAGCCGAGCTGGACGCCCGCGCCGAGACTGCAGGTGCCGCCTGTGGCTTCGGTCTGCTGGCTGATGATCTTGAGAAACGTCGATTTGCCTGCCCCGTTGATCCCCGTTACGGCGATCTTGTTGCACCGCACCACCGTTCCGGTGACGCCCGAAAAAACGGGCAGAAGCCGGTTGTCGGGAAGCGGCCAGGACTTCGCGAGATCCTTGAAGTTTGCGACGATGTCGCCGCTGCGCTTTGTCGGGCCGAAATTGAATTTGATGACCTTGGGGTCGGGCGGGACCACGATGCGTTCGATCTTTTCGATGGTTTTGACGCGCGACTGAACCTGAGCGGCATGGGAAGCCCGGGCGGCGAATCTGGCGATGAACTCCTCTTCCTTGGCGAGCATCGTCTGCTGCCGCTTCTGCGCGGAGAGCAGCTGTTCGCGCCGGATAACCCGCTCGCGCAGATAAAATTCATAGTCTCCGCTATAGGTCGTGATGGTCTCGCCCGCCACCTCGACGGTGCGGGTGCAGATGCGCGTCATGAACTCGCGATCGTGACAGGTCATCACCAGGGCGCCCTTGAACTCCTTGAGCCAGGTTTCGAGCCAAATGATCGACTCGATATCGAGATGGTTGGTTGGCTCGTCGATCAGCAGCACATCGGGGTTCAGAAGAAGAATGCGGGCAAGCGCGATGCGCATCTTCCAGCCGCCTGAAAAGGTCTCGATCGGCTGCTCCCAGCGATCGGGGCCGATTCCCAGGCCGGTTAAAATCGTCTGGGCGTGCGTTTCCTTCTCATACCCGTCGAGGTGGAGGAATTCTTCCTGCAGCTTGCCATACCGCGCCATGGCGGCATCGTTGAAGCCGCCGTCGGGATCGGCCATGCGGTGTTCGAGCTCGTGAAGCTCTTTGCCGATCTTGTAGACTCTGCCGGCTCCGGCCAGGACTTCCTGAATCGCCGAACGGCCGGACATTTCACCCACGGTTTGGGAAAAATAGCCCACGACGACGCCGGGAAGAACCGAAACCTCGCCTTCATCCGGCTTTTCTTCGCCGGTAATCAGGCGGAATACCGTGGTCTTTCCGGCTCCGTTGGGCCCGACCAGGCCGATCTTGTCAGCCGGCCGGACCAGAAAACCCGCATTCTGAAACAGGATACGCTTGCCGTAGGCAATTTTGACATTCGAAAGATTGATCATGGCCGGTTAATCTATATCTTATGCTATATCAGGGGTTTTTCCTGACCAGAATCCAGATGGTGCCGTGACTTCCTGCTCTGCCGCAGGGCGGAAACACTTCTGCCTTCTTGAAGGCTCTGGTCGCTTCGGGATGGTCTTTGCACTTGTAGATGCCGCCTATAACACATCTGTCTCCGGTTTTTCCTTGCATGGATGTCCTTTGCATGATCGATTTCCAGCTTTTCGTGAACACATCCATTCTACCACATCTGAGGCCGGATACCCTAGAAGAGACTTGTTTATTCCCGGCCTCCCCGGTAAACTGGCGCCGGTATTCCCCCGGCATCTCCCATATCGCAACGGACCTGACAAATCGGGAATGGTGGCTTGCGAAAAATAGATGGTGCAATACGAATGGCGGCGAGGCGGTATCTGAATTCTCGAGCGAAGAGCCGAAAGCCTGAACTGATGGCCCCTGCCGGAGACGACATCAGCCTGGCGGCCGCGCTGCAGTCCGGAGCCGATGCCGTCTATTTCGGCCTCGGAGCCTTCAACATGCGTGCCAATGCCGGCAATTTCCCGTTGCGCGGCCTTCCGTCTGTCGTGAAGAAAATTCATGGTGCCGGTGCGAAGGCGTATCTGACGCTCAATACGATCATGCTGCCGGGAGACGGGAAACAACTGCACCGGACGATTGCCGCTGCGGCCGGGGCGAATGTCGATGCCGTCATTGCATGGGATTTTTCCGTGATTGAAGCAGCACGCCGAGCCGGACTGAATGTTTATATATCAACGCAGATGTCCGTTTCGAACGCATCAGCGATTCTCTTTTTCTATTGGCATCTGGGCATCCGCAGATTCGTGCTGGCGCGGGAGTGCAGTCTTGGCGACATCCGTTCGATCCGTCGTTCCCTTGCACGTGAACTCGGGGAAAAAGCAGGTGAGATCGAAATAGAGGTGTTCGTGCACGGCGCGATGTGCCTTTCCGTCAGTGGCAGGTGCCAGCTTTCCCAGTTCCAGTTCGGGAAGTCGGCGAACCGTGGCGCATGCGGCCAGCCCTGCAGGCGAAGATATGCGATAAGCGAGGTTCGCGAAGGATATGCGCTTGAAGTGGGCGAAGACTTCATTCTGAGCCCGAAGGACCTTTGTGCGCTGCCCTTTCTGGAAAAACTGTTTGCCGCGGGCGTGAACAGCCTCAAAATCGAGGGACGGCAGCGCAGTGCCGAGTATGTGGCTACCGTGACCAGGGCGTATCGGAGGATCATCGATCTGTGGTTCGGGCACCCGCGGCCGCCTGATTTTGCCGGAACGTTCGCCGCCGCGAAAAGAGAAGAGATGATCCATCTTCAGAAAGTGTTCAATCGCGGCTTCTCGTCAGGCTTTTATCTTGGGAAACCGGTTGCGGAATGGTCCGCGCAGGATACCCAGGCCACGCATCGCAAACAGTATGTCGGCGAGACCGTCAATTACTACAAACAGCCCCGGGTTGCGGCTGTTCATCTCGATGGCGCAGGCATCGCCGTCGGCGATGAAATCATGATTCATGGGCCGACAACCGGCGTACGGGAAGCGGTCGTTTCATCGATCGAGGACGAGGGCCGCGCGGTGCAGCAGGCCGGAAAAGGCAGAACCGTGGGGATTGCATTTCCTGAACTCGTGCGGCCTGGAGATAAAGTGTATCGGATGAATCCGGTTGCCGGTGCCATCACAGGCAAAACCAAACAGAGCGGCTGACAGAGTTCAGACCAGAACCGGCTGCCCAGGTAAGGGGAAGATGCACATGAAATTCAGGAATGAAGCCCTGCCACGAGCTGGTTTGCTCGCGGTGATCAGTCTCCTGTGCTTCTCCTGCTGTGCTCACGCATACGACGCGGCGGAAAAATATATTACGCGCTATTGGAAGGATCTGAAAAGGTTTGATGAAACGATCTTTCGGAGCGGCCTCGGAAGGACGCTTGTCAGATTGACCGCACCCGAACTGGTGCCATCACCGGAAGGTCTGGCTGCAGGCTTGAAAGTTCCTGCGCATTTCCCTGCATTGATGCCGGCCGAGGTCGATCCTTCCAGATTCACTTCAAAGACATTCAATCTGCGCGTGCTGACGGCAAATCTCTTTCTTCTGCCATCATCGTTCGCGTCCGACCATGAAGCCCGCCTGGACGAATTCACGCGTATCGTGCACGGCAGAAACCCCGATCTGATCATTCTTCAGGAAGTCTGGCTCGAAAGCTGTCTTACGGAGCTTCGCCGCAGACTCCCTGAATACGAGGCTTTTGCGCCCGAACCACGGGTCGGGAACCCGACGGGACTTGCCCTGTTCTCCCGTCTGGCTTGTACCGACGCCCAATACCGATTCTATCCCGCCCGGCTCGATTTCAACATGGATGAAAAACTGGCTCGGAAAGGCTTTCTGGCCGTGGGTTTTTCCCTTGGCCAAAAGCCTTTCTGGGTTGTGACGACGCATCTCTATGCCCACGCGGGCGATCTGGAACTGAGCTTCACGAAGGCACAGTTCCAGACGGTGAAAGACTTCTGCGCCACTCTGCCGGGCGCGGTCATTCTCGGCGGCGACATGAACATGGAGCCTCCGGTGCTTTTTCCGCAACTCGGCGGTGTTTTTTCGGTCGAGCCCGAAGGAAGCCGCACAGCGGTCCGGGGCGCACCGGGCCGGCGCATTGACTATGTGATGACCCGCTCCTCGCATGACTGGGAGCTTTCAGCTCGTTCCGAACCTGTGACGGACCCTGTGGTTTCAGATCACTTTCCCGTTTTTGCCGAAGTGACATTCCGGCAAAAGGGGAAATGAAATGTGATAGAGTGGCCGTCGGAATATGAAGAGAATGCTGCCTTTCATCATCCTGATCGTCGGGCTCATCGTCGGTCTGAAGAGCTTTCCCTGGCTTTCGGCCCAGTTCCTGGTCTTTTTCAGCCTCTGGGTCTGGGCTGTACTGCTCACCCTGCAGGTGGTATCCCGACAGGGACGTGAGCCTCCCTCAGACCCTGCCGGAACGGCAATGCACCAGGCCGGAAAGGCCCCTCCGCAGAAAGACCGGCCTTCCCAGCGCCCGATTTCTTCCGCATCTCCGTCAGCCGCTTCCGAAAAGACTCCGGCTTCCCCATCAACGGGGAATGCTGATTCGGCAGTACGCGCACAGCTTCGGTTCTCCTCCGTCGCGCCGCTTTCCGAAACGACCTCCCAGAAGGCTTTCGGACGGGAGGTTGCCGCATTCACCTACGAATGGGTCCGCGTATTCATGCGGGTTATGACCCCTTCCCAAGACTGGGATAAGCGTCTCCGGACGGCCTTGACAGAATATTGCGCTTTGACCGGTATCGCGCAGGCGCAGATTTACGCGATAGACCCTTCCCGCCCCCGGTTCATGGTCCTCGCCGCCCAGGTGCCTCCGCAAAGCCTGCCTGCGAAGAGGCCGAGCTTCGAATTCGCCGGCACATCTTTTGAGAAGCTCTTCTCCGAAAGCGTGCAGGTCATGCCCGATCCGAAGCGGCTCGACGTGATGCCGCCTGTCCCCACCAGGATTGCGACCCCCCTTCTGCATGGCACCACGGTTCTTGGCCTCATGAACGTGGAGGAGTGCCCCGCAGGCCTTGCCGAGTCGCCGCTCGAGAAACTGTTCCTGTATCAGATCGGGCAGATTATCGGCAGCATCATCGGTGGAATGATGGACCAGGCCTCGACCGAGTCTCGAAACCGGGAGCTTGAAGCCCGGCTGGAAAAACTTTCGACGCATCAGAAGAAGCTCCAGAATACCGCCGAGTATCTCGACCAGGAGGTCGACCGGCAGTATTTCGAGAATATCGATCTGGCAAAAGACCGGGAACGCCTGGTCAACAGTTTTCAGAAATTCGTGTCTCCCGTGCTCATTGAACGCATCCGCAACGATCCGCAGGCGCTCCAGCCCGGGGGAAGCAAGCAGCTGGTCACGGTGTTCTTTTCGGATATTCGTGGGTTCACGCGGATGAGTGAGCGGATGGACCCAGCCCGGCTGGTCGTTCAATTGAACGATTATTTCAGCGCGATGACCGAAATCGTCCTGGATTTCGGTGGCATGCTCGACAAATACGTGGGAGACGAGATCATGGCTCTTTTCGGTGCACCGCTGCCGTTGCCCGATGCGCCGGTTCGCGCCATTTACTGCGCCCTCGAAATGCAGGCCAGACTTGCGATTCTTCACCGGAAGTGGGAGCAGGAAGGCTTTCCCATGTTCACGGTCGGCTACGGCATCACGGTGGGTGAAGTGACGGCCGGATTCATCGGCTCCGAGAAAGTTCTTTCGTATACGGCGATCGGGGACACGGTGAATCTGGCGAGCCGCCTGTGTTCCCATGCTCAGCCCGGGGAAATTCTCATCAACAGGGATGTCGCGATCCTGTTGCGCGATACGTTGAAGCTGGAGCCGCTCCCGCCGCTTGCCGTGAAGGGAAAAGCCGATCTGGTGGAGGTGTTCCGGGTCCTGGGATCCGATCGCTTCCCTGATTTCCTGCCGCCCGATGCCCTGATCGCGGCCGGGACCGTTCCTCCCGGCGGTGTGCATTCCGATGGATAACCAGAACGTTCTGTCCGGTTGGCGCCGGACATGGCACGAAATCATCTTCGAGTCGGATACCACGGCCGGTCGGGCGTTCGATCTGCTGCTGATCTTCTGCATTCTGGCGAGCTTCGGCCTGGTCATGCTGGAAAGCCTCAGTGACATCGAGGCGGAGTTCGGAAGCCTCCTGCGCGGCGGGGAATGGGTTTTCACGGTTCTCTTTTCCGTCGAGTACATCATGCGCCTGCTCTGTGTCGTGCACCCCTGGAAATATGTCACCAGCCTCCTTGGCCTGATCGATCTGATGGCCGTGCTTCCGACGTATCTGGGCGTTCTGTTTCCCGGCGCCCGAGTGCTGATTTCCCTGAGGATCCTGCGCCTGCTTCGCATTTTCCGGATCCTGAAACTGGCGCATTATCTCAGCGAAGCCGGAATGCTGTGGCGGGCACTCAGCGCCAGCAAAGCGAAAATCACCGTGTTTCTCCTCACGACCACGTCCCTGGTTACGATCATCGGCTCCGTCATGTATGTCATCGAGGGACCTGAAAATGGCTTCACAAGCATTCCCGTCAGTATTTACTGGGCTATCGTGACCATGACGACGGTCGGCTTTGGCGATATCACCCCCAAAACCCCGCTGGGCCAGCTTTTTGCCGGGATGGTCATGATTCTCGGCTACGGCATCATCGCGGTTCCGACCGGCATATTCACGGCGGAAATGGCGAAGGCGAGCCGGAAAGACTCCGAGCCGGTCAGTTCCCAGTGCTGCATGGCCTGCGCCGCCGAGAGCCACGATGCCGATGCGAAATTCTGCAAATACTGCGGTGCCCCTCTGTGAATCCTCTGTGATTCGCATGTGAGCCTGAAATGAAGATGTGAACACAGGAAAACGGGCCGCCATCATTCGATGGCGGCCCGTTGAACAGCGTGCTTCAGAGAATCAGGCGATCCGCTCCTTGCCCTGCTTGATCAGCTTGGCGAGAAGACCATGGATATCCTTGAACCGGCTGGTCAGGATCATGGAGGCGATGATGTAGGGCTTATAGCCGGCTTCCTTGTAGGTTTCGATGCGATAGCGGTCGAAGACGCTCGCGGCGACCTCGCCGGCCTTGCAGGAAACATCGGTGATGTCGGCGGGCAGACAGTGCATATAGAGGCCCTTGCCCTTCTTGGTGAGCTTCATCATCGCTTCGGTGCATTCCCAGCTCTTGAACTTCGCATTGTTGGCCAGACACTCTTTTTCGAGAGCCTTCAGACCGTCCTGGTCCTTGTTGCGGAGAAGCTCGGTGCGCCTGCCCATGACGGCATACGGGGCCCAGCTCTTCGGATACACGATATCCGCGCCCTTGAAGGCTTCCTTCATGCTGGTGGAAACGGTGAACGAGCCGCCGCTTTCCTTCGCGTTCTTCTTGGCCACCTTCAGGACGTCGGGAATGAGCGTGTAGCCTTCGGGGTGAGCCAGGGAGACATCCATGCCGAACCGGGTCATCAGGCCGATGATGCCCTGCGGTACGGAAAGAGGCTTTCCATAGCTGGGCGAATATGCCCAGGTCATCGCGATCTTCTTGCCCTTCAGCTTGTCGAGACCGCCGAAATGCTCCTTGAGCCAGGCCAGATCGGCCATCGCCTGGGTCGGATGGTCGATGTCGCATTGCAGGTTCACGACCGCCGGC
>CAZQYQ010000130.1:9423-11978 GCA_964597625.1 uncultured bacterium | reverse complement strand
CCCGGCGCACTGCCGTTGTTGCGGCCATGATCAAGGAGCCGACCGTATGAACACGATCATGAACGCCCTCAACCGCCCGTGGGCGATTCGCCCTGTCTGCCTCGACGATCTTCTTGCGAGGCATGCCGCGGCGTTCGCCGGGATGGAAGAGAAGTCCATCGAAACCTGGGCGAGCCGGCAGCCGGCTCCGACTTCGAAAGACATTCTTTCGGTATCCAGCGGCGTCGCGACGATCAAGATCCACGGCGTCATCACGAAAACCCCGATGCTGATCGGATGGGACGAGTGGAGCACTGGCGCTGATATCGTTGCGGAGGCATTCCGCACGGCTATGAGCCGCAGCAGCGTGGATGCCATTCTACTTGATATTGATAGCCCCGGAGGAAGCGTCGACGGTACGCCCGAACTGGCTGCCGAAATCTTTGCCGCCCGCGGGAAAAAGCCCATCGTAGCATTCGCGAACGGGATGATGGCAAGCGCCGCATATTGGGTCGGGAGTTCTGCCGACTCGATCATCGCGACCGAAGCCGCAATCGTTGGATCGATCGGCGTGGTCATGGACCATTACGACTTGAGCGACTTCTATTCGAAGATCGGCATGAAGAAAACACCGATCACGGCCGGAAAATATAAACGGCTCACCAGCGAAGAGAAACCGCTCTCAGACGAGGGCCGGGCGTATCTGCAAGACATGGTCGATGGCATTTATTCGATGTTTATCGACGCCGTGTCGACTCAGCGGGGCATCACGGCCGAGAAGGCCCTGACGATGGCGGACGGCAAGGAATTCATAGGGAAGCAAGCCCACGCCGTGGGCCTGATCGATTCTATCGGGTCCAGGGGGCGAGCCCTGGCCATAACAAATGAAAGGAGTTCCCGAAACATGGATCTCAAGACACTGCAGGAAAACCATCCTGATCTGTATTCGCAGGTCATCGCGATGGGTGTGGAACAGGGCAAGCAGGAGATGACGAAGGCCGTAACCGAGGCGCGCCAGACCGGCGCCGTAGCCGAACGAGAGCGCATCACCTCGCTCCTGAATGCCGGAGCCGATCCGCAGGCAACTCAGAAAGCCATCACCGAAGGACTGACCGCCGGCGAGGCATACAAAGCGTTCTTCGAAGCCGAGAAGAACAAGCGCGGGACGGCCCTCGCTGTCATGGGCGCCCAAGCCACCAAGCCCGTCGAAACCGAAGAGCCCGCAGCCGCCGTTTCCGGCGACAACGTGAAGGTCTATGAAGCCGAAATTTCCCGGCTCATGGGCGAAGGCAAAACCCGCGGGCAGGCCGTTTCCGTCATCGCTACTTCCAACCCAGGCCTGCACGATAAGTATCTCCAGGCCATCAACAAGAAAGGAGCCTGACCATGTATTTCGAAGGACCCGTTCGTCCGTATGCCGCCGGCTCCGCCCTGGAGGCGAATCGCCTCGTCAAGCTGGGCACCGGCGCCATCTACAACACCGCAACCGCGACCGACGATCCGATCGGCGTAACCGAATTTAAGGTCGCGAACGCTGAGACCGTCAACATCCGCCATCTGAACGGCGGACACACCGTCGAGATCGAATGTTCCGGTGTCATCCCCGCCGAAGCGGACGTCTACGCAGACGCAGACGGGAAGATCTCCGCTCTCCCGGCCGTGAATGGCACGTACCGCCGCATCGGCAAGGCTCTTGAAGCTGGTGTTGACGGTGCCGTGATCGAGGTTCTGCCCTACAACGACGGCAAGACCACCACGGTCAACAACTGATCTGACGATCTGACAAGGAGAAGATAACCATGCCTCGTCCCACTTCTTCGACCACCATCCAGCGCCCCGACCTGGGGGCCCTTGCCTATGAATACGCGATGGAGGCTTCTCAGCGCGGGTTCATCGCCGACCTGGTCCTGCCGGTCTTCGACACCCAGGAAAAGACCGCTGATTACCCCATCATCCCGGCGGAAGCCGTTCTGAAGCTCCCGCACAACATCAAGCGCGCCCCGAAGTCCGGATACGCCCGCGAAGACTTCAGCTTCGAGACCGGCACGTTCGCGTGCGAGGAGTTCGGGTTCGAAGCCGTCATCGACGAGAGCGAGGCGAACCTGTACCGCCGCTTCTTCGATGCCGAAGTCGTCGCGGCCAAACGCGCCGTCAACATCCTGCTCCGGGCCCGCGAGAAGCGCGCCGCCGACCTGCTGTTCAACGCGACCACCTTCGCCGGCAAGACGAACGCCGTCACCAACGAGTGGGACAAGCCGAACGACGCGACGCCCCGCACGGATGTCAACGCCGCGAAGAAGCTCATTCGGCAGCGGACAGGCCTTGAAGCCAACGCGATCACCATGAGCCGTTCGGTGTTCGATGCGGTTCTCATGGCCGGCGAGTTCCTGACACACATCGAGAAAACCCGGGCCGTCCTGCTCGACAACTTCGAAGTGCAGAAGCAGCTCGTTGCGCAGTTCTTCGGCGTCGAGAACCTGTTCGTCGGCAACGCCGTCTACGACTCCGCGAAGAAGAACAAGGACCTGAGCGCGGCGGATATCTGGGACGACGAGTATGTCCTGGTCGGCGTCTTC
>CAZQYQ010000130.1:0-9413 GCA_964597625.1 uncultured bacterium | reverse complement strand
CGCGATCTCTCCGAGCCCTGCGTCGGCCGCTCGTTCCTGTGGCTGCCCGATTCCCCCGACATCATCACGACCGAGACCTATCGGGACGAGTCGAAGCGCTCCGACATCGTGCGCGTGCGCCACAACATGGACGAAGTGACCGTCTTCATGGGGGCCGGCCAGCTCCTGAGCAACATCTCGGTCTGACCCGTATAACGCCGTCATCGCGGGGGCTTCGGCCCCCGCCTGATCGCTGAACGCAAGGAGAAAACCATGTTCAAGAAAATCGCCACCTTTGCCTTTCTTGTCGGAATCGTTGCCATTCTGAGCACGGCCATTCAGGCCAGCTCCACCTATCAGGGGACGCTCGGCAGCAACACCGGCTTCCAGGGCGCGACTTCGATTTCGATTTCGAGCGCCACGGCCACGATTCTTCCGGCGGTTCCCAGCGGCTGTCATGAAGCGTGGCTCTACAGCGACGTGAAGTTCAACTACGGAGACGCCACCGTCAGCACCAATTCCTATGAGCTGAACTGGGCGAGCGGCACGAACATCCAGCCCCTGGTTCTCGATAAGTTCGTCACGCCGAATCCGACCGTGTATTTCCGCACCAACGGCGCCGGCTCCACCGGCACGGTCTACGTGCGGTATCGCTGATTGCGAAACACCCCTGTCCTCTGGGGTGTCATCCGGCGGTGGCGCGCCGGGTCTGATGAGCAGCCGACATGAACCGCAACGATGACCACCTTCAAGGAACAAATGGCAGCCGACCTGGACGTATTCTTCAACCCCGAGGAATTCGGCAAGGCCGCTACCTACACGCCAGTTGGTGGCACCGGAGTTTCGACCACGATCCTCCTCGAGGAGGGCGCCGGCTCCCAGGACAACGTATTCGGAGTCAATCCGGCCGCGATCTCCAAAGCCACCGTGAAACTGTCTGACATCGCGAATCCGAAGCAGCATGACACGATCGCCGTTGGAACTCGGACCTGGACCGTCGTCAACGAGATTTCCCGGGACGACATAACCGCGGTTCTGCTCGTTGCCAACAAGGAGCGGCTCGAATGCTGAGAATCGGCATAGAAGGACTGGATTTCACGGTGCAGAGGCTGTCACAGGTTCCTGGACAGCTCAGGCGCGCCACCAATTCGGCGCTGGCATCGATCGGCTATCGGCTCAAGCAGGAGGCGAAGTCGGCAATCCAGGGCAACACACTCGGCTGGTCACGCCTGTCCTACCCGACACAAATTCTCCGCACCGCCCGGCCGGATCCGAATTATTCACCGGTCAGCCGGAGCGTCCGAAGCGCTTGGAAAAACGCTGGTGTTAAGGTTAAGGAAGCCGGCTTTCTGCGCTATCGCCGCGCCACGAACCCGAATTCCGGCAAGATGTGGGGCCAACTCGGAGGCCTCGCGTCCTATCGCGTCGCCAAAGACAAGGGTTTCATGGACTTTGGCTTCATGGCGGGAACGCTCGGGAAGAAGGCGAGCGGCGGCAAAAACACCATCGGGCAAGGGATCGTGAATATCGCTCTCAAGCTCACCGAGGGCTCTCAGATCGCCGTCACCCGGGACATGCAGAGATTCCTCGCCGGCCTTGGCTTCTATCGGCGTATCGGATCGATCATGAAGATCCCCGGGCGCCCTCTCGTCATTCCCGTGTTTGAGCGCGTTCGAGATCAAATTCCGGCATGGTTCAAAGAAAAACTCATTGAGCGGCTCAAGGCCTACGGTCAGGGGCAGGTCGCCCCGGTATTGGCGGGCTGAGCCATGGCACAAACGATCACGGATATTCTGACAGCTATTGAGGCGGCCCTGGCCAACAGCACGACTCTTTCGACCTGGTGCACGACGAACTATTCGAAAGCGCCATCGATTTTCATCGGCATCGATCCGCTCGAACAGCCGGAATTCAAGGTCTCGTGCCCGATGATTGCCGTCCTGCTCGGCGGGAGAATCCGAGCCCCACATCAGGACGCCAGATATCACACGATCAAAATCAGATGCGCCTTGCACGATACGACTGCTCCGGCAACCGGAACGAAAACGAATTCGAAAGTATATGGAACGTTATCGAAGCTCGATGCGTTCGCAAACATCGTGGATGGCGTGATTGTCACAGCGTTGAACGGCATCAACATCCCGACGACGCAAGGCAACAACACCGACGAAGGTGACGAAATCACTCCCCCATTCTTCATTTCGCGATGGACGGAAACCGTGATCTGTTCAATCAGACCCTGAAACGGAGGAAAGCAACATGTCGTATTCCCTCGAACGCAATCAGCTCCTGTTGTTCAAAGTCGAAGACACGTCTGGATCCGATGCAACCCCCACGAAAGATGCGAACGCGATCAACTGCGCTTCGATCGAATGGGGCATCGACCCGGAAACGCTCCAGCAGATCGAAATCAATCGGTATCTGGATGACCCCGAAGTCATCCTCGGTCGGAAGCTGGTTCCGTTCACGGTCAAGTGCAGTCTGAAGGGGTCCGGAACCGCCGGCACGGCTCCGCAGCTTGCGGCGTTTTTTAAGTGCTGCGCCTTCAAGGAAACCATCACGGCCCTGACCAGCTGCGTTTATAACTGCTCCAGTGTCGAAACCGACCACAAGACCGGAACGGCATACATCTATGATACCGGCCGTTTGATCAAGGTCGTCGGCTGCATGGGCAACGTCTCCAACGTCAACAATGCCGGCCAGCAGGGTCTCGTGACGCTTTCGATGCAGGGGAAGTTCCTTTCGCAGGAAGACGCCAGTTTGCCGGCTTCCCCAACGTTTGAGTCGACAACGGCGCCGATCGTCCAGAGTGCCGGAATCACCTTCGGTGCCTGGGCGAATGCCGTGGTGCGGTCGCTGTCGTTCTCCAGCGGAAACAAGATCGGCGAGCGCCGCGACTGCAATTCCGTTGATGGCGTTCTGGGCATGTTCATCGGCGGGCGAGACACGACCTTCCAGGCTCTGGTCGAATCGGTCAACGAAGCGACCAAGCCGTTCATCGGCAACATGCTCAGCGGAACCAAGGAGCAGATCTCCGAGACGATCGGCGCCACCGCGGGGAACATCGTGACCATTACGGCGGTGAAGTGCAAGACGAACAAGGTCGACGTTCAGCGCCAGGAGGGCATCAATCTGTTGAACCTGACGGGCCAGTGCCGCGCCGATTCCGGAGACGACAACCTCGTCTTCAGCTTCACCTGATCAACGCCAGAGAGAACCTGATAAGGAGACGAACCCAATGGCAGAGAAAGAGACCCAGAAACCGTGGTTGATCGACGAGGGCCTGAACCGGATCTTCGTCATGGTCGGGGCCGATCGCGTCGAGCTTCGCTGTACGGTGAGTCAGCATGAACAGTATCTCGAGCTGATCGAAACCAGGCGGGCCGAAAAGGAAGCGGCCGACAAGGCGGCTGATGAAGAAGCAAAGGCCAAGGGCGAAGAGAAAACGGCGTCGAAAACGACGCTCAAGGAAAATCTCGTCACGACCCGCGTGTCGTCTCTCGACGTGGCTTTCATCGCCCTGAACCCGAAATCGGAGCTCAAGTATACCAAGGCCGACATTGAAGACCTGCTCGATGTCGATCAGATCTACCTCGTCGCGGAAACCTGGCTGCAGCGGAAGGTCTACGGCCCGACCCTCGAGCAGAACCCTTTACTGCGGCCGGCGGCGACCGTGGCGAGTCTCCCCGGAAGAAAGTAACAGCCAAGGACCGGCGGCGGCTCCTCATGCGCGTGTCCCGTGCGTGGGGAGCCAAGCCGGACCAGGTTCGGGAGTGGGAGCAAAGCGACTACTCGGCAGCCCTGGATGACCTGGTCGAAACGCCCCTGGTGGATGCAATAGTTGCTGCGATGTTTTGCCCGAGGAAACCGAGCGGCACATCGGGCGGGTGGAAGACCTTCGACCTCAACACGCCAGCAGGGCAACAGGCATTACGAGCAGAAATGGAGACGTGGGAATGAGCGATATTCAGATCACCATCTCAACCACTGACGCCAATTCTGCCGTCGTCATTCAGCGCGTGACGGACTCGCTGAAAGGCCTGGGCTCGGAAACGACGAAGACAACTGACGCTCAAAAGGGCCTCGCCTCTTCCCTGCCGGCGACCACCGGTGCGCTTTCTGACGCTGCCGTATCTGCCCTCAAAACCGGCGCCGCTTTTGCCGGGGTTGCCCTTTCGATCAAGGGCGTATGGTCTGCCGCAGAAGAGGCGGCACGAAGACAGGAGGTCAAGCAGGGGTTCAAGGAGCTTGCGGCAAGCGTCGGCCTTTCTGGCGACGAGATCATCGCCAAGATGCGCAAGGTAACGGGTGAAACGGTATCAAATGGCGAGTTGATGAAGGCTGCCAGCAAGACCATCACGCTTGGCGTGGTTGCGAACGCAGACGAGATGGCCAGGCTGATGGAGATCGCCCGTTCGAAGTCCAGGGGCCTGAACCAAACCACGATCGAAACATTCAACCAGCTCGTCGACGCGATCAACCGGGGAACGCCAAAAGCCCTGAAGCCGCTGGGCATCGATCTTCCTTCGGCCATCGACAAAAGCATTTCCAAGATGGGAGATGCTGAGAAGAAAGCCACCATCCTTGGGTCGGTTCTCGAAACCGAGGGTGCGAAGATCGAACGGCTGGGCGGCGTCCACGACTCGGCAGCGGACAAGTTCCGTCGTTTCGACGTTGCTGTCGGGCAAATCAAGGGCTCTCTCGTGAATCTCGCCCTCGAGCTGACGCCCGTGATCGAGCTGGTCGCCAAGTTGACTCGAACGATGGCGGATTTCATCAATACCCGCGACGCATTCGCAGAGATGTCAGGACAGCAACTCCAGGCAGTCCGGCAAGACACCGAGCGCCTCTTGAATGACGAAATTGCATCGAACCAGGACAGGGCCAATGACCGTGCCAAGATGGGCAACATTCGCTCTGACGATCCTGACTATATGGCCAGCGGCTCATATCTGTCATCGCAGAAAGAGCTCGAACTGCGTGAAACGCTCAAAAACATTGACGCCCATATTGAAACTCGAAAAGAACTCGACAAGACCAGACAGAAATACCTTGATTCGGTCAAAGACCAGGTCAAGGCTGACAACGCCGCCATCGAATCGAGCAACAAGCACAACGACAGTCTGAAAGAGAAGAAGGAAACGTTCGAAGCGCTTTCCAAGGCCATGCGCGACGCCTTCGAGGAAATGCAGAAATATGCATCCGCAGATGACCTCGAACAGATGGGCATGACGTTCGCCGACCTGGCGCATCAGGCGGAGGCCTTCATCGACGCGCTCGGAATGTCTCGCCTTGAACCGGTTCGCGGAATGCTGATCAACTTGGCCCAGGCCGCCGGCATGCTTTCCGGAAATCTTCAGAAAGCCGGCGCCTGGATATCAGGCGGGGCACAAGGGACGGTGGCAGCTGCTCAAGGCTGGATCAAGGGCGATGTTCTTGGTGAACGGTATTCCGGCACGCTGTATGACATGGCAACCGGGCTCTGGCAGAACAGCAAAACATCAAGCGCCGAATCAATGTTCGGTGGAATTGAGAATTTCACGAAAACATTCTGGAATGCCTTGTCAAAACCCAGCGACAAAGGACAGACAGAAGACGCTTTGCGCGCCGTATTGGAAAAGCCCCTCGCACGCGTATTCAACGACGCCATGGTATCGGGGCTGGAAGAAGGCAACTTCTTTTCTGCTTTGGAAAAGGGTTTTAAGCGCATTGTCTATCAAAATATATCCGATGCAATGACCATCGCCGTTTTCGGCGGGTCTTCCAGCTCCAAGGCCGCGATCAACGGCGCAACAGGCAGCACAGGCGGCAGCGGCGGGTTACTGTCTGGTCTGACCAATGGCGGCAGTATCTGGCGTGATGGCAAGCTGCAAACTGGCAACCTGACGCAGATGCTGGGCACAAATTTAGCTCTTGGACTTGTTACCAATAAGCTGTTCGGCGCCGGTGGATTGTTTGGCAGCAGCGTAATACACGGCGGGGAAGTCGTACAGCAGGCAACCGATATCAATACGCAGGTCAAGCAAGCAGCCGACCAGCGCAGCATTGTTGCAGGGCAAAGCGGCATATCTGATGCCACGTTTGAGAAATTACAAAGTTTGATATTTTATGGTGCTGGCTATACATCAGATAAATCCGGCAACGGCATCACATCGAAGAAAACCACGACCTACGCCCTTGACGCTGCACAAGCGCAAGCCAGCCTTGCGGAATACGGCAAGCTGGTTGCCCAAGCCAGCGCCGAAGCATCAGCGCGTGAATACGAAAAATCATTTGCCGCCATTACAAGCCCTACAAAAGCACTGGCAATGACGATTGAAGACCTTGATAAAGTGGTCAAACGCGCCACGGATGCCAACGGCACAGTATCCGATAGCGGTAAACAAGCATTGTTGCAAATCGAACAAATTAAAGCACAGCTTGCAAGCACAGCTATTGCCCGGGCCGGTGATTGGTTTGACTATACGCTTTCAAACCCTTTTGCAAAGAACTCTATAGCGGAAACAGGATTTTTTGACGACGGGGCGACGCTTGGCGATTACGCAATGAGCCGCTACAAAAATCCGCGTGTGCCAGATCCGAAAACCGCTATGACAATCGGCGGCAACAGTCTGTATGGCGCTGATATTAGCACTTACCTTGATCAGCGGGCGATGATCGGTGGCATCAAAGATCAATATAAAAAATCGTTTGATATGTATGCCATGTCTATTGACCCGGCGCAAAAGGAAAACTATCTAACAGCCCGTGCCGAGCAGTTTAACGAGCAGATGGCAACGGCTCAGAAATTGGCTGATCTCGCAGAAGCGAAAGTCAAAGATCTGACGCTGACGATGGAAGCAAGAGCGCAGGCCTTCCAGGAATTCCAGCAGGCCGAAGCGGCTTACTACACCGCCAAGCAACAAGCGTTGGATGTGGAAATACAGCAAAAGCAAGACATCAAAGACAAGCAGGACGCTCTGAAAAACGACAAGATCTCTGACGCGCTCACATTCCTGGGCGAGATCCGCGAGAAGGGCGGCCAGACAATCATGATCCTCAACGCCGGCAGCCCTGACACCGTGGACAGGCTGAAACAGATCCGTGACGGCCTCGATTCCGAGGGCGCGGCGGTCATCCAGCAGGTTATCGAGCGGTTCGGCGGGTCGTCGAACCCGGCTCTGAGGCTGTAAGACGACGATGAAAATACTTCCTGATACTGGCTTCGAAATTTTGTCGAATCTCACCAGCAGCGGCGCGGAATCGGGTTTCCCGGTAGCGAACGTCGCCGACATTGAGCCGATGCTGCGCTGGCACTCCGATGCCTACACCGGCGATGTCTGGATCAAGATGGATTTTGGCGCGGCGGTCTCGCTGACCGGATTGTATTTGAACCAGTGCAATTTCCCGCATGCCCATTTACAGGGCGCAGATACTGACAACTGGACCACTCCCCCGGTAGATATCGCTCTCGATCTGATTCTCGACGACGCCGGAAACCGGAAGGGATATTTTGCTCTTACCGCCTTAAACCGTCGCTGGGTGCGGCTCCTGATTCCGGCAGCGCAGACCCTGGATAATTCCGAGACGACGCCGGCTGTCGGTAACTTGATCCTCGGGAACCCGGTGGATATCGCTGTCAGCGAGTTCACCGCAGAGCTGTATCAGCAGTTGCGGCGATTCGAGTATCCCGGCGGCGGAGTCCACCAGGAGCGCGTCGGACGGGCTCGACACATTCTCACAATCGCCATGGACAACACGCGCGCCGCCGTGCGGGCAATTCCGAAAAATTGGGACAACGCAGTATTTGCGGCCGATCTCGGGGACGCTGGCGAGGCGTGGCTGGTTCAGCCCCCGTCATCGTGGCCCCAGCCCATCAAAAACCTGCTTGATGCTCAACTCCACGTGCAGCTGGAGGAAAAGCCGTGAGCGTGCTCGTCACAGTCATCGCCGGAGGGAACACCTACCGCTTCGCGGGCCAAACGACCGAGAGCGGCGGATACACCTACCTCGGGCGGCTTCTCTCTGAGCCGACTTGGAAGCGGAAGGGAGCAAACAGCGACGCGGGAACCGAGATTCGAGAAACCGTTGTGGAGCTGCGGAATTCCGACCAGCTGATACCGTGTCTGGCGCTTGTGAACCCGGTCGATCTGTGGAACGCCTCGGTCCTCCTGGCTGTTACGGGTGCCTCGGAAACATGGGCAGCTCGAGTGCGCGCATGGATGCAGAACCCGAAAACAGGCGTTCTAAGCATGACCGTGAGCGAGGATTGCTTGCCGGTCCTGAAGCGGTTTCTGCCCGATGAGGCTATCCGTCTGACCGACTGGCCTGACGCGTCCGGCGATTCTGTATTACAAACTATTCCAATCCCATTCGGCGGCACGACGGCGGACCCGATCCCGGTAAGGGCCATTCTCGTAGACCGAACCAATTTCCGATATTCGATCAGCGTCGGAGAGCTCCAGGGGTATGTCAAAGTTACGAAGGACACGGCGGTTATCACGACCGGATTCACTGTTTCACTCGGGTCTCCTACGGCCCCGACGCTGCCGGGATACGCATACATCGAATTCGCCGCGGACCCTCGCGACGACAACGGCCGCTGGCCTGAGATCGTGGTCGAAGTCGTTGGGATGAAGCTCGGGAGCTTCACGGAAGACCAGTGCCGAAACCCTGCGCGGGTGATGCAATATCTCCTGACGACGGCCAATACCGGCGCTGGCGGTTGGGGTCTCGGCGTAGACTCCGGGGATCTCGACGCGGCGTCATTTGCCCAGGCAATAATCGATTGCGACGCGGCAGGACTGAGACTCGATGGCGTCCTGAGTGAGCGAAAACAAGCGGCATATTGGACGTATCAGATTGAGCTTGCGTGCCGTGGCAGGCTGCGCTTCATCGGGGGAAAATGGCATTTCTCGATTGATAAAATAGGAACGAGTGTAAAAACATATACCGTCGAGAACGCAGACATAGCCGTCGTTGGGAAGGGCGATCTGAGCGAGCGCAAAAATAAAATCACGGTTCAGTATCGATATGACTTGCCGAAAAACAAATGGATCGGGAGCACGTATACCGAAGATGCAGCCAGCATCGCGCAGATCGGCCGGAACGAAAAAACGGTTCAGCTCCTGCTTAGCCGGGACCATGCAAGTGCGGCTGTAATACGCGATTATCACAAGAACGTCGAGAAATACGGCGAGACGAAAATAGAAGGATCAACCCGCGATTTCACAAGCGTCGAAGACAACTCGGTTGTCACAATCGACATGCCGACCATCGGTATTCCATCCTCTCTTTTCCGCATCACATCTCTTGTCTGCGACGATTTCAAGGCGACTTTCAAAGCCCGCTCGTATTCTGACAGTTATTTTACGGCAGGCTCAGGGGAAACTTACTCAGATCCTGATGCCGAGCCCGAAATCCCCGGCGCAACAGCGATACCTCCGGCAGCCGCG
>CAZQYQ010000129.1:0-12182 GCA_964597625.1 uncultured bacterium | reverse complement strand
GCCCACCGGAAATACGGGTGAATATAGAATATCTCTCAATCTTTCTTCAGCCGCTCAAGGCACGCAGAAAATAGCAACTCCGATAGATCCTGATCAGTATAAACTCAGAATCGAACTGATCTATCCGCGCGTCACCTGGCAGGAAAGCTCGGTCGCGGAAAATGCGACACAGAAGCAGTATCGCAGCGTCGTTCCCGATCCCGTTCCTGTCAGTTCGATCTGCGAGATGAGCCATCCGATTCTTCCGACCTCCGTCACCACCATCGGAGGAGGGTCCGCGTTCTCCAATTCCGCCATCAAGAGCTGGCTGATCAGGGCCCGCGATAACACGCTGCCAGAGATTTCCGACTGGTCAAAGCCGATTCTTCACACGACTGGAGATCCGGTTCCGGATGTAACGGCCTCCTACACGATTTCGGATAACAATCCCCGTGCTCAGTTCGGGGCGTTCCTCGTCGAGTATGAAATGGCCAATACAGCCCTTCCGCGCGATCTGACAAGCAAAAACGTGAAACAGGCCACGACAACCAATACGCCAGTGTCCAGACTGCCCGACACTCCTGATTTCTGGCGGAACGACGCTTACCGCGTCGGCGCGACCTATACGGCGCAGATCGCCGATTACGGCCCGACCGGACCATTCTCCCCCACGGGTGCCCTCACAAACTGGGTCGGTCAGCTGAGCTACAATGCCAGGGGTTCTCTCAACGATGGTCTCGGCGTCGATGCCCTCAACACGAACCATCTGTTCGGTTCTTTCACGGCCCCGCTGCCGAACGGCGCTATCGTAACGAGTCACTGGGCCGTCGAACGATACGACAATGACCCCCCAGGAATCAGAGTTGAGATCATCTCTCAGAATGACAATCGCCGGTGGGTTGCGACGCTGACCGAAGGGCTCCAGGATGTTGTCTGCATGCCCCGCGTTGAAGCGGATCTGGCGAAGTCAAAACTGGAAGTCGGCTGCTTCAATCTCGACGGCTCAGCGATCGGCGTCGGGCCGACCAGCGTCGATATCAATGGCTGCACCAGATATCCCACGCAGATCGGCGGGGCAAACGAGAATGTCGATGCGGGCATGCTGGGTCTCGATCCGGCACGCATGCCCAGAGTGCGACGTTCAAGCCGCCTGCTGATCAACATCGATATCCTCGAAAACGTCGATTATCGTGATCTGACGGCCGCCACGTTCGATATTTCCGAGACACTCGATGCCGGCGGAAGCCGCAGCCTGCTGCCGGACGGTTCCGTGAGTCTGCCTCTCCAGGCGGCGTTCCGCCCGGACAACACGCCCAATCCGCTGATCCAGTCACCGCGTGCCAGGTATACGGTCGACATGCCCATGAAGGTATTGACCGGCCAGCCTCAGGTCCGCATGACGGTATCGGCAACAGACGCCCAGGGAAATATCCGCACGCTTGTTCTGCCCATCGAGATCGTCGACAGCTCGTTTGATGCCCGCGTGCTCGAAAGCAAGGAAAACAAACGCTGATCCCATCTGTCAGCCAACTCAACTTCGCGGGGGCGCCGGCTGGCGTCCCCGCTTTTCCTGATGCGACCACAACTGACGCGATGAGAAGCGCATGACAAAATATTCTATTCGTCTGGTCATGACTCAGGCCCTCCTCATCCTCGTTTTCCTTGCATCGGGCTGTTCGCGCGGCTGCGCATGCAGTCCGGCGGATTTCCTCATCGACGATTTTGCAAAGCGCTGCAGAACCCTTGCCGAGGAGGTCAGAGATACGGAACTCGCTTACCGCATGGCGTTGCCGGATACGGCGAGCCGTTCGGCGCGTCTGCTTGATTCGTGGCTGGCTTTTTTTCTTGATCACGGTGTCACCCCGCCGCCGGTTTATCTGTCACTGGCCGGCCAAGGGTGGGAAGCCGGCATGCGCAGCCTGGGCCGACACATCGGTGAAGTAGGCCGCGGCGAATCCGTTTCCGCGGAGTCGCTGGAAGCCATGACTCTGCCCTTCGAGCTTCTCGCACAACCGCAGCAACTGTTCGAGTTTCAGCACGCCCTGGCATCACTGAGTACCAGAATCGAAGAGCATCTCGCATCTTCCACATCCGGAACCACGATCCCCACTCCCGCTTCGCTGGCTGCAGATCCTGAAATAGCGCAGCCTCTCGCGTTTGTAAGCCAGTGCTGTGAGCATGCTCCGGAATTGAGAAGACGCCTCGGCACGCTTTACGAAAGCCTTACGGCATCAACATCTGTCACGATCCCGGACACGGCATCCGGAAGTCTCTCCATCAGCGGGGAAACACTTCTGAGCAGGGAGGACCGGTTCGCCCTGTTTGGGCTTCATCTTGGCAGTGTCCGTGATGAACTGGCTTTTTTCGCACCGATTGCGTTCTGGCAGGAGCCCGGTGCGGCCTCGCAGAGAATCCCTTAAAAACTGAATCCCCGAGAGCGCCAGGAAGATCGAGAATCAAAAACCACGGGCCTTTAGAGAACGGCGTAATCGCTTTTTTTGCTTTTTCCGTCATCTTCCGCGAACAGGGCTTCGAGGAACTGCTCGGGATTGAACGTCATCAGGTCATCCATTTTTTCGCCGACACCGATGAATTTGACCGGTATGGACAGTTGTTCTTCGACGGCGAAGAGAACGCCGCCCTTGGCAGTGCCATCGAGCTTGGTCATGACAAGACCACTGATCGGAAGAACTTCGTTAAAGAGTTTCGCCTGTTGAACAGCGTTCTGGCCCGTTGTCGCATCGAGCACCAGAAGGACCTCATGGGGTCCGCCATCGCTTTCCCGCTGGGCGATTTTCTGTATTTTGGCAAGTTCGGCCATCAGATCGGCTTTTACGTGCATTCGGCCGGCCGTATCGACAATCAGGAGATCAGCATTGCGTTTTTTCGCGGCAGCAATGGCATCGAACACAAGAGCGCCCGGATCGGCGCCTTCCTGACCGCGCACGACCTCGACCCCCACCCGTTCGCCCCAGATGCAGAGCTGATCGATAGCCGCAGCCCGGAATGTGTCTCCGGCTGCCAGCAGGACTTTTTTGCCGTCGTTGACGAACTTACGAGCAAGTTTCGCGATGGTCGTGGTTTTCCCGACCCCATTCACACCAATGACGAGGAACAGGGTCAGCCCCTTCTCGTTGAACCGAGGAGCTGAAGCGAATCTGGTGAGGCGCAGCCGGAGTTGCTCACGCAGGAGTTCATAGATGCGATTGGGGTCGGAAATGCGCTCTGTATCGACCTTTTCATGAAGATATTTCAGCAATTCCTGGGTGGTTTTGACGCCAAGATCGGCTTCAAACAGGGTCGCTTCGAGATCTTCGAGGAGATCGTCATCGATTTTCGCATGGCCAAGAACGAGATTTTTGACTTTGCCGACAAAGCTTTCACGGGTTTTCCGAAGGCCGGTGCGAAGGCGATCATACCAGGAAAGCTGGGGTTCTTCGGCAATCTCAACGACAGGTTTGATTTCCGCCTCAGCCTGTCCGGGTATGCCGGCTTCCCCTGCCGGCGGCTGAAGACGCTGCTCTTCAACAGCCTCCGGAGGCGCCGTCGTCGGCGGCTGGACGAGAATCCGTTCCGCGGGTTTTTCGGCCTGAAGCTGGGCGGGAGGAGGTGCTTTTTCAGCCGTGCTTATTTCCGTTTCAGGCGGAAGCTCCTGTTCATCTTCGATCGGAACGAGCCATGCGAAAAGCAGGAGGGTAATACCTGAAAGCGCGGTGATCGAGGAGATGATGATCTGATTCGGACCGCTCTGATAGTAGATGAGCCCGCCTTCGATGAGAAGGCAGAGTCCGATCAGAAGCACCACAAGCCGCGGTTCATTCCATTCATCGCGTACAGGCTTCGCCTGAGGCGTGGGTTCGGCTGTCGCCCTGCTTTCAGGCTCCTTGCCGTTCCTATCGTTACTCTCGGTCATGAGGCTGTCTCCCTGGGCTGATCGAACTGGCTGCCGTCGGGCTGCTGCACCCGGTCAGCCGCAACAGCGGCTTTCAGCCGCTCGGTCACGCTGCCGCCCTTCCGGGCGGTGAATTCACGAATTTTTTCCTGATCTTCGAGCCTGATCGAGATCTGACGGGAAGTACCCGCCTTTTCGAGGGCGATGCCGTAAATGACATCGACGGCCTGCATTGTTTCCTTGTTGTGGGTAATGATGAAGAACTGGGTTTTGTCCGCGAAACTGCGCAACAGGCGCGTAAACCTGCGCACGTTCGCTTCATCCAGGGACGCTTCTATTTCATCAAGGATACAAAAGGCCGGTGGTTTGACCTGCAGGATCGAGAACAGAAGGGCAATTGAAATCATCGCTTTTTCGCCGCCCGAGAACAATTCTATCGTGGATAGTTTTTTATCAGGAAGCTGGCAGATGATTTCGACATTGCTTTCGAGCGGGGTTTCCGGTGTCGTAAGCTTCAAACGAGCGGTACCACCCGGGAAAACGACTTTGAATATTTCATAGAATGCATTATCGATCTGGCCGAACGTTTCGAGGAACCGTTCGCTGGATATTTTCTCGATCTCGGCGATGACCTGTTCGAGAGACGCGGCGGCCTCAGTCATGTCTCTTATCTGGCCGGTGAGGAACTCGAAACGCTCTCTGGTTTTCTCGTAATCCTCGATTGCGAGGGGATTGACCGGTTCGAGCAGCTGCTGTTCGGTGCGACGCGAGCCGATCTGATCGGTGAGCACGCTTCTGCTCTCGTATTTTCGCAGCTGCGTGCCGACCTGGGCAATATCGAATTCGTATTCGGCCTTGAGAATGCTTTCCTTGTTCGAGATGTGGGTCTTGATCTCAGCGAGCTTCACATCGAGTTCGCCAAGTTTTGCGCGGGTCGAGTCAGCGATTTTGGAACGGCTCTGCCAGGTATGATCGAGCGTCTCGAGCTCTTTTGAGCAGGCGCGATACTCGGTCTGGAGGGACTCGTAAGCCTTTTCCAGCTCGGCTTTCTTCATTTCAAGCGCCTGAATTTCGCTCTGGAAGCCGGCAATACCACGTTCAGCCTCTTTATGCGCCTGTTCGAGCCGCCCGACTTCGGCGGTCGCGCGATCACGCCGTTCCTGGGCCTCGCGGCGACGCTTCGTGGCTGCATCGATTTCCTTTTTCAGGGCTTTTTTGCGCTCGACGATCTGGGCCTGAGCGAGTTTTTCATCGCCATGCAACCCCCGCAGCGAAGCAAGCCGGGTCTGAATCGCCGCTTCGCGCCCGCTCATTTCCTGCAGACGGGCTGTCAGCTCCGTGTTCTGGCTTTCCAGCGTGATGAGCTCCTGCTGGGCCGTGCTCTGCATCTGGCGGATGCGATCGAGTTCATTCTGGAGTTCCCGGCGGTTGATATCGAGATTCTGGAACTCGGTTCTGCGTGTCGCAAGGTCGCTTTCCACGATGACCATGCGCTTTTGGAAGAATTCCATGGACTGGCGTGTCCGGGCGAGGCTTTCATCGCGCTGGCGGATCACCTGGCCGAGCGCACCGCGTTCGGTTCGGAAGCGGGTTACCTGGACAGCCAGTTTCTTTTCGGAGGCCGTGAGATGCTGCAGCTTTTCTTCCGCTTCCTCGAGCTCGCGTTTGCGGGCCAGCAGGCCGCCCGTCTTCTGCCCTTCGGCGCCGCCCGTCATGGCCCCTGACGAGCGCACGATGTCGCCATCGAGCGTGACGATACGGTTGAAATTGCGGGTCGTGCGAGAGTGTGCGACCGCATCGTCGAGGTTATCAAAGACGAGAATGCGGCCCAGCAGGAAGTTCATGATCGAGTAATACTTCGCATCGAACTGGACCAGGTCGAGTGCCACCCCGAGGCAGCCCTTCACGCGCGTGCTTTCGACGCGGGACGGGGCCTGAATCATATCGATCGGCAGGAACGTGGCCCGGCCGGCTTTGCGTTCCTTCAGGCTCGCGATCGCGCGCTGGGCCGTTTCCGCATCGCGCGTGACAATGTCCTGGATGCTTCCGCCCAGGGCCGTTTCAAAGGCCATTTCGTAACCCTTGGGAACGGTGATGAGGTCGCCAACCATGCCGCAGATTCCCGGCAGCTCCCGGTCTTTCAGAGCCAGCGCCTCGCGCACGCCACGATAAATCCCGCTGTCGGAGCGATTCTTCAATTCTTCAAGAATATTCCGCCGGGCGGAAAGAATCTTGATCTGATCGATCGTTCCGAGGTGTTCTTCCTCGGCCCGCCGGAGGTCTTTATCGAGTCGATTGGCCCGCGCCTGATCGTCTGTAAGCCGTGCGCCTTCTTCGGCAATGGTTGTTTCCATCGCCTTCAGTTCTTTCTCGATGCCGGCTTTTTCAGCGGCAAGTTTGTCGACCGCGGCCGTGAGCGTGGTTACGTCGCCGCTGCCCTTTTCCAGCTGTCTGTCGATAATCTGGATCTGCTGGTTCGACGTGTGTATCGTATTCTTTCTGTCACTCATCTGGACCGCGATTTTGTAGGATGATTCGCGATCCTGGCCAACGGTTTTCAGGTGGGCGTCAAGCTCGGCCTCAACCTTGGAAAGATTCGTTTCGATTTCAGCCATCCGACTGACAACCGCGATCTCCTGGGTTTCCTCGTCGCGAAGACGGTTTTCGGCATCGGTAATTTCCTGACCGCCGTCCGCGAGCAGTTTTTCTATGCCGGATACTTCTTCGGTGATGGCCTGGCGGCGGGCTTCGTGGCCACGGGCTTCTTCCTTCAGGATCGCCATGCGGCCACGGATGCCGTCTATCGTAGAGGAGACCTCGCGGGACTCATTCTGGCGAGCCTGCAGCTGGTTTTCGAACTCCTGAACTTTCGCGCGCACGCCGATCTTGCGGCTGTCGATCTCTTCAAGAAACTTCTCGATCTCGGCAACCTTGGCAAGCAGGCCCCGCCGCATCGAGTCAACGTTTTCCGCATCTCCGTAGAGCTGAGACAGGTCGAACAGGACAAGATCGATCTCGAGCGTGCGAATTTCAGCGGCAAGCGCCTGATACCGGCGGGTTTTTTCCGCCTGCTCGGCGAGCGGTCCCAGCTGGTTCTGTATTTCGCCAACGATATCCTGGAGGCGGGTGATGTTGGCTTTGGTGTGATCGAGCTTCGTAAGGGTATTTGCCTTGCGGTGCTTGAACTTCGTGATGCCGGCGGCTTCCTCGATCAGGGCGCGACGGGTCTGGGTCCGCTGGAAGATGATGTCCTCGATGTCCCCCTGGCCGATGACCGAGTATCCGTCTTTGCCGATGCCTGTATCCATCAGCATTTCCTTGACATCGCCCAGCAGCGAGCGGGTGCCATTCACAATGTAATTGCTTTCACCCGAGCGGAACAGCTGGCGGCCGATCGTGACTTCGGAAAAATCGATCGGCATCTTCCGGTCTTCGTTATCGAGAATCAGTTTGACCTGTGCAAACGCGGCCGACCGCAAGGTCGGCGAGCCGGCATAGATGACTTCGGCCATTTTGTTCCCGCGCAGGGCTTTCGCGCTCTGTTCGCCAAGAACCCAGCGGATCGCGTCGCAGACGTTACTTTTGCCCGAGCCGTTCGGGCCGATGATTGCCGTGATGCCGGGCTGAAAATCAAAGACCGTTTTGCGGCCGAAGGATTTGAATCCCATGATTTCGAGGGATTTTAGATACATGGTCTCTCCTGCGTCCTTCCGGAAAGCTCATCCCACAGGGGAAGGTCCGGCAAAAGCCGGTCAGATACTAGTACCACATCTTGCCGGAAAATGACAGCCCCCAGCCATGCAATCTGTGTTCGCGCAAGACATCCGATCGTGAGTGTCCTGGTGCATCTCAGAGAGGCAAAGACCCGTCGTTCCCAGAACGAGGCCGATCTTCAGGCTTCGCGTCGTTGAGATCCCGTGGTTCGAACAGCAACCAGGGACCAGGTGGTTCCGTGGGTATTCACGAGTTTTCGGATCTCCAGCCGGTTTGAAGCTGCCAGAGCCTCGATCTCTTCTTTTTTAAAGTGGTAGGAAATCGGGGCATGCATCAGATCGAAACAGGCTGTCCAGATGAATTTAAAGTCACATTCCGACCAGAATGCCATGTGATCATACAAAGGAATTTTCCGAGCCAGATTCACGTTGTAACGCCCCAACGGCATGTACACGAAGTTGATCAGAAAATAGATCACCAATGCCGGAAGACTTGAAACGAGTCTCAGAAGCTTCAGAGGCAATGCATGAAAAATGCATTTCATCGGCTCAATGACATGCGTCATCAGAAAATTATTTTCGTAGCTGTATGCGCAAATGCCCGCCACGCCCTCGTCAACGAGGACATCGGCAATCATTTCTGCGGCTTTAGCATGGTCGGAAAGATGCTGCAGGGCATGATCACAGATCGAAATATCCGCAATACGCGATTTCAAGGGATTTTTCAGCATGTCACACCGGAGCAGCAACAGATTTGCGTCGGGAGCGAAAAGATTTCGTATTCTATATATTTCATCGCCTATTTCAACAACCACGATCAGGGCAGGCGAGCTACGGGCGACATGGTATGCTTCGCGGCCATTTCCGCCGCACCAGATGACCACCTTTTTATCGCGATACGATCCGGCTTCGATCGGAATAAACGCTCGGAAGCATTTTTCCCCGCAAAAGCCGTCTCCGTCGAAGTCGGCCGTTTTCCATCGAAGCACCTCGTTCCACTGGTAGCTCCAGTTTTCGACGGTTCGAACGAGTTTCTCCGAGTCTCCGGCTGTCGTATGGTTTCCATCGTCGCGGCCATGAAAGCCGATCATTTCCAGAATTTTTTTCTCAGCGGGAGTCATGAGTGCCTCAAAAAGCGGTTTTTCAAAGAAAACACCGACCCCGTTGATTATTGGAAAGAGGGTTGAGCATCCGAGGCATCGAATGCCTCCATGGATGATTTCATCTCCGATTTCAACTCGTTTAAGTTCGTTCGAATACTCCAGATGATCGCCGCAATGAATGCATCTCAAATAGTTCAGCTGTGTTCGTTTCATGTTCAATTCCTCAATTTTCAGCCAAGGTAACAAGATCTTCAGGGAAAAATCAATTCCGGATCACGCTTCTTGACGAAAACGCTCTTTTCGGGGAAAATTAGTACACATCATTCGTATCCGCCTATTTTTCCCTCAAGGAGGGTCTTGCATGAAGCGTTTCAATACAAGCCTGGTCCGTGGAATCGCCCTTGCCGTTTTTGCCGTGATTGTTGCGTCAACCTGGCTCTGGGCCGGAACTCCCACGCTGATCCCGAACGACGATCTGAAGGCGGCGTTCGACTCGATCTCGATACCCAAGGGCGACATCAACACAAAAGTCAGACTGCTCTGGCGGAACGATGAAGCCTGGTATGCACGGTGGAACATGCTTGAATCGGCAAAGCAGACGATCGACTGCACCTATTACATCGTCGACAAGGATATCTTCGGCCAGTCGTTTCTGGGCCTGCTCTGCAAGAAAGCCCGGGAAGGCGTCAAGATCCGGCTGATGATCGACGGTCGTATTTATAGATCAGGCTATATGAAGGGCATGCCCGACCGTTTCCAGGAGCTTTCCGCGCTTCCGAATGTCCAGATCAAGCAGTTCAACTCGGTCGCCAAGTCGCTGACGGGCATCTTTGAAGATTTCCGCTCGGTCTTTGCCAGCAATCATGACAAGATCATCATCATCGACGGCCAGACCACGATCATCGGCGGCCGCAACATCGGCCCTGATTACTTCGTCGGGAAGGGCGAGTATGACATCGTGTATCGCGACACGGACGTGCTGATGAGCGGCACGCATGTCGCCGGGCAGCTTCGGCAGGCATTCGAAGACGAGTGGAGCTGCCTCAAGAATTCAGATGTGAAGCCGGACCTGATCAACTGGAAGGACCAGTCCGCGCGGCTCGACCTGGCCTACCAGGCAATGCGCCGCTTCATCACGGGTCAGGGTCTGTTCGACGAGTCCAAGGCAAAGCTTTCAGGCAAGCTGCCCGAGGCCCTCAAGGAGTTCAACAACGAGCTTTCCACGTTCAAGAATCTTTCGAATTACGCCTCGTTCCAGCAGTTCCGCGGCGAACGGGCCAAGCCGGTCAAGATTCTCGACAAGCATTCCCGCCTGGGCGCCCTGAACGGCATCACCCCTTCCCTGGTCAAATTCATCGACTGCTGCAAAAGCGAGATCATCATCCAGAATCCGTATCTGGTCCTCACCGCCGAAGCAGACGCCGCTCTCAAACGCGCGTCAGCGCGGGGTGTCAAGATCATCCTGCACACCAACAGCGGCGGCTCGACCGATTCGCTGTTCCCGCAGGCTTTTCTGATGACCGACTGGCAGAAGATGCTGAAGGAGATGCCCACCTGTCATCTGATGGTCGCGCCGACCATCAATGAGCGGTTGCACTCGAAGGTGTTCGTTTTCGATCGTCAGATCGCCGTCGTAGGCTCCTACAACATGGATGCCCTCAGCGAGCAGGTGAACTCGGAAGTCGTTGCAGCCATCTGCGACCCGCAGTTCGGCACGATGACCGCGCTTCGTCTTCTCGATGACATGAAATCCGCCGTCGAGTACAAGATTTCGGTGGACAAAGACGGAAACGTCACCAAGGTCTATGGCCCTGAAGATCACCTTTCAAAGAAGATCGTCGACAAGATGAACTTCCTTCGCAAGCTCACCTGGCTGCGCCCCGTGATCTGAGGTTTTCAAAGCCGCAAGCCCCCGGGTTGTTGCCCGGGGGCTTTTAATTTTTTCGCTTCAATTGCATGGTCGCCCGGGATCAGCTATGATGGCCGGCCTTTCAGACAACACAGGAGTCGCCGGGAGAAGATATGAACGGGGTAGAAACAGTCGGGTATCTGGGCTCACTGCTGGTCGCCGTTTCCCTGAGCATGCAGTCGGTTTTGCGGCTTCGGTGGATCAATCTTGTCGGAGCCGCGTTTTTCTCGATTTACGGCGGGCTGATCGGGGCCATGCCGATCCTTCTTGTGAATGCCTATATCGCCGTCATGGACGCCTATTATCTGTGGCAGATCTACAGGCAGTCCGACTTTTTCACGCTGGAGCCGCTCTCAGAGATAGGCGATCTTTTCTTTCTGCGCTTCATGCGGTTTCATGAGAAAGATATCGTCCGTTTTTTCCCCCGGGCTTTTCAGGACCGCTTCGAGCCTGATGAGACCTGGCTGCTGTTTCGCAATCTGATGCCCGTAGGCGTCTTTGCGATCGTGCCACGCGGAGACGGATGCGCTGAAATACTGATGGATTACGTGATTCCGGCGTATCGAGACTTTCAGTTCGGGCATTTCATTTTCGAACGGAAACGCGGGTATTTCAGTGATCGAAAAGTCCATTCTCTTGAAGCCTGGACGACAATTCCGGCTCATCAGTCGTATCTGGAAAAGCTTGGCTTCAAACCGGTGGAAGAAGATGCTTCCCGTGGGCGCAGATATCTTAAGGCGCTGCAGAAGTAGCATCTGAGGCAACCTCAGACGATGCTGTCCCGGAACCATCCGTCGAGTCGTCATGGACCAGTTCGAGCACCCCGTTGCGTTCCTCGATTTTCAGTTTCGGTACGTGAGGGAGCGCGGCGATGTCGTCCGGAGTCATTCTCAGCAGACCCTTCCACATCAGCTCGCCGAGATCGTGAGTCGTTACGACACGGCTCCTGATGCGCCCCTGAAGCAGGGCATCGACCTCAGAGCCCAGCTCGCCACGCACGGTCGGATTGATGCCGAATCCGGAGGGGTTCAGGAACAGAAACAGATGTACCAGAATCACGAGCAGCACCGTGCCTGCGAGCCTGGCATTGAGCGACAGCGGCTCTATCTCGCTGAGCGCATTCAGCAGCAGCACCACGCCGGTAGCGATGAACAACGGCATGTTCGCGACACTCACCAGCGCCAGGAACCCTGTCAGGGCATAGAAGATGACCATCGGAAAGTCTTCTTCGCTGATCCGTGAAAGCGCGATCAGGTTGGGGATCAGAAAGATGCCGGCGAGAAGACTCAAAAGCTGCTGGTCATCAGGGTGCGGATACAAAAGCGAGAGTGGTGTCTGGGTGGAAACAGCGCTGGCAGCGCCTTCCGGGAAGACCAGAATGCCGATCAGCGCGCTGAGGATCAGCGTCAGCCGGAAGCCGGGGCGAACCAATGCATAGCAGCTCACAAGCGCGACCAGGATCCAGCTGTTCAATCCGAGAGCGCTCGCCGCAGCGGTAATCGGAATCAGCACGACGCCGAACCGGCCCTGCACGAGGTCTCCATCAAGCATTGCCAGCAGGCCCACCGTGAACAGCAGCTGCAACA
>CAZQYQ010000128.1:0-12249 GCA_964597625.1 uncultured bacterium | reverse complement strand
CAAAAACGCCGGCTTTGAAGACAATACCTCCGTTGCGGATTACTCCCTGAGGCTGCAGCCGTTTGCGAATGCGCCCACGGTTTATGCCGGCTGGGACCGCGGAGCCTTTGTTCTTGATCCACGGTGGGAAGGATCGAATTTTCTCGCGGAAGAAGCTGCGCGCGGCCTCGAAGCTCATGAAGACGACTACTCGAACGGATATCTGCGCATTCCCAACCTGCACGGCTCAGCAACGATCGTGTTCTCGGACGAGCCGATCGCCCCCTTCAACCCCGTCGAACTGAGGAAACACGAGGAACAGCGGCAGGAGGCCATTCTCGAGTCCTTCCCGACGGAAGATCTTCTGATACGGCGATTGCTGATGGCAGCTGACCAGTTCATCGTCGATCGGCAAAGCACCGGATGCCGCACAATCATCGCCGGCTATCCCTGGTTTTCCGACTGGGGTCGCGACAGCTTGATCTCCCTTCCCGGATTGACGCTGGTAACGGGCAGATTTGATGATGCCCGCTCGATTCTCAGAACATTTGCATCCGCCGTGCGGGATGGACTTGTTCCGAACTGTTTCGCCGACCAGGGCACGGATGCCCTGTATAACAGCGTCGATGCCTCCTTATGGTTTTTTCATGCCGTGCATCGGTTCCTGGAATATACCGAAGACTATGATTTTGTGAAGAAGCATCTCTTCCCTTCGATGCAGGCGATCATCGAAGCATTTATCGCCGGCACCCGATACGACATCGGCATGGATCCGAATGACGGTCTCGTTTCAGCGGGAAACGAACTCGTCCAACTGACCTGGATGGATGCAAAAATTGACGACTTCGTCGTGACACCCCGCCACGGGAAGGCGGTCGAAGTAAACGCGCTCTGGTACAATGCCCTTCGCCTGCTGGCTCACCTTCTGGACACGTTCGGCATGGCTTCCCATGACGTGTCCGCCCTTGCCCGAAAAGTCCGCGCGTCGTTCCGGCGCCGGTTCTGGAATCCGGAAACAGGCTCCCTGTTTGATGTTGTCGCCCGTGATGGCACCCCTGATCGTTCTCTTCGCCCGAATCAGATTTTCGCCGTTTTCCTGCCGTTCCCGATTCTCGATCCGACGGAGGAGCGCAGCGTCGTAGACACGGTCTACAGGCATCTCTACACATCACACGGCCTGCGAAGTCTGGCTCCATTCGAACAGGCATACGTCCCAAGGTTCGGCGGAGACCGGCTGACGAGGGACAAAGCGTATCACCAGGGCACGGTATGGGGGTATCTGATCGGCCCGTTCATCACCGCGTATCTGAAAGCCTGCAACGCCTCCATGGAGGCGCAGCTGCGCGCATCGCACATGATCGAACCATTCAGACTTCATCTGGAGCAGGAAGCCTGCGTCGGCAGCATATCCGAAGTTTTCGATGCCGACCCGCCTCACAGCGCTGCGGGCTGTTTCGCGCAGGCCTGGAGCGTCGCCGAACTGTTGCGCTGTTACGTCGAGGATATCAAGGGACACCGGCCAACACTTGGCGTGGGCAGCTGATTCAGGCGTTTGACTTGATGAAAGGCCTGTGATATAGAGATGCATCCCGTTAAAAACGGCCGGACAAAAACATCCTGGAGTGATCGTCTGACCGAACTGGGGCCAGTACTCACCTTGGGAATAAACATCGGTGTCTGCATTGCCCTCGGGCTCGCCATCGGGTATGCGGCTGATGAACATTGGCAAACCGCCCCGTGGGGTTTGTGCCTGGGAACCATCCTGGGAATGGCAGCCGCATTGCGTAATGCATGGCTGGTTTTGCGAAGGAGCACACAATCTCGTGGCTGAAGAAAAGATCCTTCCGGAGCAGCTGATAGCAAGATTTCAGCGAACCGTCTATCTGATCGGTATTGCGCTGAGCATTCTCACGCTGACGATCGGCATGCTCGGCTGGAAAAAGCTCTGGTGGGGCACCCTGATCGGCATGGGCCTGGGGCTTGGCAGCTTTCACATCCTGATCATCACCATGGTACATCTTCAGCCTGGTTCGAATAAAGTTCTCATGGCAAAGGGGCTTGGCCTGTCGATGTTCAAGATCGCCGGACTTTTTCTGATTATCTGGGCGCTGTATGGGCTCGGCCTCGATTTGCTGCAGGTGCTCGGCGGGCTTCTCTCGAGCCAGCTCGGAGTTGTCGGGGCAGCCGCCTTCGCAATGAATTCACCCAGAAAAGACAGCGCGGATACCACCAATGCATGAATTAGAGCAAAAAATATTTTATCTTTTTTCGTTTCTCCCCCTCCCGCCGGGAGTCATTCTCCCTCTGTTCATCACCCTCGTTCTCAGCTGTTTCGCTCTTCTGGCGACAAGGCGCGTGGAGCTTGTTCCCACGCCGTTGCAGAACCTCGCGGAATGGCTCTACGAGCAGCTTGAAGGTTTTGTCATCACCATTGTCGGCCCCGATCTTGCCGCCGAATTCGTCCCCTTTTTCGCGACGATTTTCATCTATATCCTTTGCGAGAATCTGCTCGGCATCGTCCCGGGTCTCAAGTCCCCGACGAGTGCGTTCTCAAACTGCGTTGCCATGGCTGTCGTCATTTTTTTGTTAACGCAGTACATCGGGTTCTCGCGTCAGGGACTCGGGTATCTGAAGCATTTCTGGGGCGATGTCTGGTGGATGGGACCTCTGATGTTTCCGATCCATGTCATCGGAGAAATCGCCCGTCCCATCAGTCTCACCCTGCGCCTGTTCGGCAACATCATGGGCGAGGATGTCGTCATCCTGGTCCTCACGCTCTATATCTTTCCGCTGATCGTTCCTCTTCCCATGATGCTGATGGCTATTTTCACAAGCGTCATCCAAGCGATGGTCTTCACAATTCTTTCCGGTATTTATATTTCCGGGGCGGCAGCACACTCTGAAGCCCACAGCGAAAGCAACACCACGACACACGGGAATCACCCCGCCAAGGAGGCATGAATATGGATTCGACAACGCTCATTCGCATCGCCGAGGCTTTCAGCGCGGCATTCGCGGTAAGCATCGGCTGCAGCGCCGCTGCCATCGCTCAGGGTATGGCGATTAAGCAGGCCTGCGACAGCATGGCAAGGCAGCCGGACCTGGCAGGTGAACTGCGCTTCACGATGATCATCGGTCTCGCCATGATCGAGTCGCTGGCGATCTATTGTCTGCTCGTTTCACTGGTTCTTCTCTTCGTCCGCTGGTGAACGTTTCCGGTTTCCTCATGAAACGGAATGCCCGGCACGGAGGTACAAAAATGCAGCGTGTACGACTGCTGATGAGTCTTCTCATCATCTCTATCAGCCTTCTGGGGCCAGTTCAGCTGCCTGTAACAGCCGCCGGGCTGGCTCCCACTTCCACGATTTCCGCTGAAGCATCGCCAGGAAAGCCCCATGCCGGAGGCGAAGCGGAAGCCGGGATGTTCGACATCGATCCCAGGATTCTTGCATCGCAGGTCCTGAATTTCCTCGTGCTGCTGTACATTCTCAATCGTTTCCTGTTTGTACCGGTCAGATCTATTCTCGAAGAACGACGGAAGCGCATCAAGGAGTCGATGGACACAGCCGAGGGAAAGAATCGGGAAGCGGCCGAGGTAAAAGCGCAGTATGACCTGAAGCTCGCCGGCGTTGAGCAGGAGGGATATCAGATCAGGCAGAAGGCGATTACCGACGCACAGGCCGCCCGCGACGAAATTCTCGCCGAAGCCAAACAGAAGGCCACTTCCATCTTCGAAAAAGCTCAGCAGGATATTTCCATCGAGCGCAGAAAATCTTGGCTGCAACTCCGCGAGGAGGTCGTCCGGCTCACCATGAGCGCCGCCGAACGGGTCGTGGAGGCGTCGCTGGATGATGAAAAGCACCACGCCCTCATCCGACGCACGATCGAGCAACTTGAACGCGAATCCGCAGGAACGACCGGAGGGGATAAGTGAAAACTCTGGTCGTTGCCCGCCGCTATGCCGAGGCCTACCTGAATGCTCTCGGTGAATCCCGCCTCGACGCCGGGTTTGCCGGATTAAAAGCGTTCATGGAAGCCGGCATTCAGGAGCCGCGACTGTTCTCCATTCTCCATCAGCCGGCGATCACTCTCGAGCGGAAGCTGATCCTCATCGACAGTCTTCTTCCGGCCGGCGACTCGCCTCTGACCGCCGATTTCATCAAGATCCTGCTGAAGCGGCATCGGTTTGATCTGCTTCCGGTGATCGCGGAGGAAGCGGAACGTCTGTATCATATCCGTCGCCATATTACTCAGGTTCACGTCCGCTCTGCGGTGACTCTCACGGATGACGAACGGAAAAGGCTCAGCGCGGCTCTTTCCCGTCGCGTTCGAGGCAGCGTTATTCTCCACGAGACGGTTGAACCCCGCCTGATGGGCGGCCTGGTGTTGAGGTTCGAAGACCGGGTCCTCGACTCATCGGTTCAGACAAGCCTCAAAAATCTCAAAGAACGCCTCAGCTCGATCGACCAGTCTCTTTCAAGCTTCGACGCTCCGGCGGCACCGGCCGCCTGAGGAGGAATCATGCCAATCAAACCAGAAGAAATCGTCTCCGTCCTCCAGAAAGAAATCGAATCCTTTTCCAAGGAGTCCAAGACCATCGATGCAGGCCTTGTGCTGCAGGTCGGCGACGGCATCGCCCGCGTGCATGGTCTTCAGAAGGTCATGTCCGGTGAGCTTGTCGAGTTCGCCAACGGCGTGCGCGGTTATGTCATGAACCTCGAGGAAGACAACGTCGGCTGCTTCATCATGGGCCCTGACTCGGGCATCCGCGAAGGCGACCTGGTAAAGGCAACCGGCAAGATCGTATCCATGCCTGTTGGCGAAGCTCTGCTCGGCCGTGTCGTCGACCCGCTCGGCCAGCCGGTCGATGGTCAGGGCCCGATCGCGACGACCGAGACGCGGCCGATGGAAATGAATGCGCCGAATGTCGTCCAGCGCCAGCCCGTGAAAGAGCCCCTTCAAACCGGCATCCAGGCCATCGATTCGCTCATCCCGATCGGGCGAGGCCAACGGGAGCTGATCATCGGCGACCGTCAGACCGGCAAGACGGCTATCGCGGTCGATACGATCATCAACCAGAAGGATACGGGCGTCATCTGCGTCTATGTTGCCATTGGGCAGAAGTCGTCGACGGTCACACGCATTCTCGAGACTCTGCGCCGGCACGACGCGCTGAAATACACGATCGTGGTGACCGCATCAGCTGCCGACCCCGCGCCTCTTCAGTTCATCGCCCCCTACGCGGGCTGCACGATGGGTGAGTATTTCCGGGACAAGGGCAAGCATGTCCTCTGCATTTACGATGACCTTTCCAAGCATGCCCAGGCATACCGCCAGGTATCTCTGCTGCTTCGCCGCCCGCCTGGCCGCGAAGCCTATCCGTCGGATATTTTCTATCTCCACGCCCGCCTTCTGGAACGGGCCGCGAAATTGAGCGATGAGCTCGGCGGCGGTTCTCTGACCGCGCTTCCCGTTATCGAGACGCAGGCCGGTGATTTCTCGGCTTATATACCAACCAATGTTATTTCGATCACCGACGGGCAGATCATTCTTGAAAGCGGCCTCTTCAACAGCGGCGTCCGCCCCGCCATCAACGCGGGTCTTTCGGTATCCCGCGTCGGCGGCAATGCGCAGATCAAGGCGATGAAACAGGTTGCCGGTCCGCTTCGGCTCGAACTGGCGCAGTATCGTGAGCTCGCGGCATTCGCTCAGTTTTCAAAAGATCTCGACAAGGCGACCCAGGCGCAGCTCGCCCGCGGCGAACGGCTGGTCGAGCTGCTCAAACAGCCGCAGTATGCCCCTATTGAAGTCGAAGACCAGGTCATCACGATTTTCTCGGCAACCCGCGGTTATCTCGACAACTTTGATAAAAAACATGTTCTTTCATTTAAAAAGCAGCTTTGTTCCTACATTCGAGAAAAGCATCCGGAAATAGCTTTCAAGCTGCACAAGTCAAAGGCTATCGATACCGATCTGGATTCCGCAATGCATGCCTGTGTAAAAGAGTTTCTGGAATCTGTTTTCCTGCCGAATATTGGAACTGTGAAACCTGACAATCCACCCGGAGAAAAGGCGCAGGTCGAATAAGAGATGGCCACGCAAAAAGACATTCGTCACAAAATCAGCGGCGTAAAAAGCACGCAGCAGATTACGCGCGCCATGAAGATGATGTCCACGGCCAAGCTCCGCCGGGCGATGGACAAACTCAACTCGATGCGTTTCTACCTGGAAAAGCTCGAACAGATGGTTGGAGCTCTGTGCGGCGCCATCGAAAGGCCCGAGCAGCATCCGGTTCTCTGCCCCCGCACGATCAGGAGCTCGGGTATCATTCTGATAACCGGTGACCGCGGCCTTTGCGGCAGCTTCAACCATGACCTCCTGAAAAAAACCACTGAGCTCATCACCGAGCGCGCAGGGATGAACCTCCGTCTCTTCCTGATCGGCCGCAAGGGCTATGAGTTCTTCCGCAAGCGCACCATCAAGGGCCTGGGAATGGATTATTTTTCCGAGCTGCTGGCACACCCGGACCCTGATCCGATCAGGCTTGCAGCCAGAAATTTCCTGAGTTTCTACCGGAATAATGCAATCGATGAGCTGCTGATCGTATACACGGGTTCCGTCTCCGCACTGGAACGCAGAATATACGTCAAAAAAATGCTGCCGTTCGACATGAGATCGTTTCAGACGAAAGGGCTCCATCACGCCGGTCACGGCTTCGAGTTCGATCCATCGCCCGAAGTCATCCTCAATTCCCTGATTCCCCGCTACATCGAAGGAATGTTTCTGCGCGGGATTCTCGAATCGGCGACGGCCGAACACGGCGCCCGTATGATCGCCATGGGAGCGGCGACGGATCGCGCCGAAGAAATGATCTCGAACATGACCCTTCAATACAATCGCATACGCCAGGCCGCCATCACGACGGAACTTTCCGAAGTCATCGGCGGTGCCGACGCTCAGTCCGATTGAGCGCCGGAACGAGTCACACAGGAGCAGTTTATGAATAACGGCCAGATCCTCCAGGTCATGGGACCCGCTGTCGATGTCAAATTCGAAGCAGGTGCTCTTCCGAACATTTCGAATGCGCTCGAACTCGTGAATCCCGCAACGAAGCTGCGACTGGTGCTGGAAGTCGCGCTTCATCTCGGAAACGACGTGGTCCGCACAATCGCGATGGGCCCCACCGAAGGGCTCATTCGCGGCCTGGAAGTGCGCGACACCGGGAATCCGATCAGCGTTCCCGTCGGGCATAACGTGCTCGGCCGGCTTTTCAATCTTCTCGGCGAAACTCTCGACGGGAAAGAGGCGATCAAAGGCGGCGAACGCTGGCCGATTCACAGACCCCCGCCAAGTTTTGCCCAGCAGGGAAAAACCACCGAAATTTTTGAAACAGGTCTGAAGGTCATCGATCTGCTGATTCCGTATGCGCGCGGCGGCAAGATCGGCCTGTTTGGCGGAGCCGGCGTCGGCAAGACGGTTCTGATCATGGAGCTCATCAACAATATCGCACGCCAGCATGGCGGCGTTTCGGTGTTCGGAGGCGTCGGCGAGCGAACCCGTGAGGGGAATGATCTGTATCTCGAGATGAAACAGTCGGGCGTCATCGATAAGACCTGCCTTGTTTTCGGCCAGATGAACGAACCACCCGGAGCCCGTCTGCGCGTCGCTCTTTCGGCGCTGACCATGGCGGAATACTTCCGCGATCGCGAGGGACAGGACGTCCTTCTCTTCATCGATAACATTTTCCGGTTCGTCCAAGCCGGCTCTGAAGTTTCGGCGCTTCTCGGCCGCATGCCGTCGGCCGTCGGGTATCAGCCGACCCTGGGTACCGAAATGGGAGCCCTTCAGGAGCGCATCACAACGACGACGCGCGGTTCGATCACTTCCGTGCAAGCCATTTATGTGCCTGCCGACGACATCACCGATCCGGCGCCGGCCACCACGTTTTCACATCTCGATGCGACCACCGTCCTTTCCCGGAAAATCGTCGAACTGGGAATCTATCCGGCGGTCGACCCGCTGTCATCGACTTCCCGCCTGCTCTCGGCGGAGATTCTCGGCGAAGAGCATTATCAGACTGCCCGCAGGGTACAGGAAATTCTTCAGCGGTATGAAGATCTGCATGACATCATCTCCATTCTCGGAATGGAGGAGCTTTCGGAAGAAGACCGGCTGATCGTGAACCGGGCCCGCAGGATTCAGAAGTTTCTCTCGCAGCCGTTCCATGTCGCCGAGCAGTTCACCGGCTACAAGGGCAAATACGTTCCGCTGCAGGAGACCGTCGCAAGCTTCAAGGCAATCGCCGACGGCAAATATGACGAGTATCCGGAACAGGCATTCTATATGGTCGGAAATATTCACGAAGTAGAAACAAAAGCCGAACAACTGCGAGCAAGCGGAGAAGCCTGATGTCAACGTTCCATCTCGTGATCGTCGCGCCGTCGAGGAAGATGCTGGAGTTCGAAGCCGTCAGCATCACCGTGCCCGGCGAGGCCGGATACATCGGTGTCCGCGAAGGACGCGAACCGGTTCTGGTGAGCCTGAAAGTCGGTGTCATCCATGTGATCACGTCCGACGGGACAGCCCTGTATTTCGGTGTTACCGGAGGCTTCTTCGAGATGATCGAGAATGAAGCGACGGTCCTCGCCGATGCCCTCATCCTCGAGGATGCCGCTTCCATGGCGGAACATCTCAAGGGCAGGAAGCTCACGATCCCTGCCGAATTTGCGAGCGAAGTGCAGAAAATCGACCTTGCAAGCGCGCTGCTTCGACGCAAAACGGATCAGGTCGAGCACTGAAACCAGCGTCATTCCATTGAACTGCCTGTTCCGCGGGGGCTGTCTGAAAACAGCCCCCGCGGTTGTTTCCGATGAGCTGTTTTTGGTGGATGTTCCGGGAATAATGCGATAAAATGCAGGTGAATTCAGTCCTTCAAGGAGTATTGAGAATGCGTCGTTTCTTTCTTGTCTGCGCCCTGTTTTCCCTGATTGCGCTCGTTGTACCGGCGTCAGCCCTCAGCGGCGATGCCAAGGCTGATTTTGACGAGTTCATCCGGAATATCCGCGAGGAGAAGCGCGTCGATCAGATCGGGTATCTGATTCTCGCAAAACTCGCACCGTCGCGGCTCAGTGAAGAGCAGATCCTCCGCGCTGCCGGAACGTATTTTTACTCCTCGAAGGAAGGGTACCTGACCCATGTCAATTTTGTTCGTCTCGAACGGCTTCGCAAAGCGAACATCCAGTATTCGATCATCGATAAAAAGCGTCTCGATGACCGGACGGAGGCCTGGTACCTTGTCTGGGTCGAGAACAGCAGCCAGGAAGCCCGTCTCCGCAGCGAGTTCGAACCCCTGTATGTGCATGACAACACGTATCTGATCAGAATTCGCCCTGAAGACGAGGAAAAGCTGAACGGGCTGGAACTTCGCCACACGCTGCTCGACGAAACGCTCGCCCCATTGCGCGTTCCCGCCTGGCCGACGCCGGTCAAGATCGCGAAGTTTGATCCGTCGATTGCCGCTCAACTGCCTGGCATTACAGCTTCCGAGATGGTTTCAACCGTTGAAACACTTCAGAATTTCAAGAGCAGGCACGTCAGCCAGCCGGGAAACGCCGCCGCGGTCAAGTGGCTTGCCGAACAGTTCGACGCGATCGAAGGCCTCGACGTTTCCACGCCTGAATTCCCCACGAACTCCGGCAAGCTGATGAATGTCGTCGCCGTCCAGAAAGGAACCGTCGATCCCAATACGGTCCTGGTCGTCTGCGGCCACATGGATTCAACCGTTTCCTCATACAATTATGTTCTTGCTCCCGGCGCGGATGACAACGGCAGCGGTGCAGCGGGCGTTCTTCACGTCGCACGTGTTGCAGGTCGCCTGCCGCTTCCATACACGGTCATCTATTCCGCTGTAAATGCTGAAGAGAGCGGGCTGATCGGCAGCAAGGCTCTTGCAAAGGCCCTTGCAGCGCAGAGCGGCATTCAGTTCAAGGCCGTTCTCAACATGGATATGATCGCGAATGCGGATGACAACGAGGTTGCCGTTATCGGGAACACCCGCAGCAACTGGCTCATCGATGTTTTCAAAGATACGGCGCTCGCCTATACGGGCCTCAAGAGCAAGACCCTGTATGATTCGAACATCTGGTATTCCGACCACTCTTCATTCTGGAACATCGGCGCCTCGGCCATTCTGACGATCGAAGGGTATCCCGACATGTCCAAGCATTATCACAAAACGAGCGATACGGTTGCCAACTTCGAGCCGACGCTGATGGAGAAGGTTGCCCGCAGTCAGCTTGCGACGCTTCTGACCCTGAACAGAGCGACCAACTTCAACTGATGTTTGCCCCTACCCTTGCCACATTCTTCACCGGTGCCGGAAGCCGGCCTTTTGACCGGCTTTCGGCAGACCGGTGCGGCAAGATTTATGTCGATCTGCCGCATCGGTTCTTTGCCGACACCGCATCGATGCTCAACTACCTCCGAAGCGTGCGGGATATCGGGGCGAACGTCCTGCTGCTGCTGCCCCATTTCCTGCCCAGTTTTTCGGAGTATGTGGTAAAGGATTATGAACGGCCGTGCGGGCTGTTCAATACCTGGGACCGCTTCACCGAGTTCACGACGGCAGTTCGCGATCTCGGCATGGATCGCATGATCGATATTCCGTTCAACCATGCGGATAAACAGGCGGAACACCTCCAGGGCATCTGGTACAAGCAGCATGAGACCGGCGGTATCGAGGCGGGGGCCGATGACACGGATGCGGACGACAATCGTGTCCGCATCAACTGGGGCGCGTACATTCTCGAGAATGGGAACCCGGATCTGATCAGATACTGGCTCGACAAGGTCATTACCCCTCACGTCGGGCACATGAATATCAATGCCATCCGCATCGATGCCGCCTGGGGACTCGATCGAAACGGACTGGCGTCCATTATCGGCGAAACCAGGCGAAGATTTCCGCATGTCTGGTTTGTCGCGGAAAACCTGGGGATGGCACGGCTTATCGATCTTGCGGAGTCGGGACTCGCCGCAGGGGCTGAGCGTTACTTCAACAACATGTACTGGTATGATGGCGGAAGATATATTCCATCTGATATATATAGATTTTACAAGAGGTCGGGACACAAGCCAAGCTGCGCCCTCTGGTCCAGCCACGACGTGCTGATGCCAGCCATGAAGGCGCTTGCCCTGGCAGACGGAAGCCGGTATGGTTGCATCGCGAACGACAAGGCTCTTCATCGCAAGATCGTCGACACGGACAAAATCCGCAGTTTGTCACAGCTTTCAGCATCCCTTCGGGAGAGAGTCATCAGGCTGATGAAGCTCGATTTTCTGCTCGCCTGTTTCATGTCATCGGATCTCATGTTCACGGCCGGCAGCGAGAACGGGCTTCTCGAACGCATCAATGTTCTGAAAACGGGCACAGCTGAATGGTCTCGTGGCATTCAGACCGAGCTTCCGTCGTTCATGAAGCAGCTCATACGCGTCCGTACCGGCGATGCGCTGTTCAACACCGATGGTGTTTTGATTCCCTTCGGGTATTGGAAGCGCACTTCCGCCGGAATAAAAGGCTACATCAGGCGGACGGGCGAAAGAACGCTTCTGGTTGCGGCAAACATGGATCTCGATGCTCCACAGCCGCTCAAACTGCCGAAATGCATCAGAGAAGCACGGCAGCTCCGCGAAATCATCGGAGACCACTTCCGCGATGGCGACGGCAGGAATCTTGCGTCTGAAGTCATGCTTGGCCCCGGTCAGGGCTGCATCTTATACACATAAGATTTCATCGCGCGCGAAAAGTTCCCTGCGAACCCGCCCAGAATTGTGAGGAGAAAGAGGAATGTTTGTTGAAGAGAAGGTCAAAACTCAGAGCGCACAGGCAATGATCGATGTAACTGCCCTGGTCCGGAACGCCGTGAAGAAGTCTGGAATCAGGGATGCGCATATCCTGGTATCAGTCCCGCACACGACCGCGGGCCTCACCATTAATGAGAACGCCGACCCGGATGTCGTCAACGATATCCTGAGACGCCTCGAACATCTCGTTCCGACGAATGACCCTTCAGACAGGCACGGGGAGGGCAACAGCCACGCGCATCTCAAATCGAGTCTGTTCGGTTCATGCCACCCGTTCATCGTCAAAGACGGCGAACTGGTGCTCGGCACCTGGCAGGGCATCTATCTGTGCGAGTTCGACGGCCCCCGCACCCGCAATCTGCTGATCAGCGTCCTGAAAAATTAAGCCTTCCGGTTGAAGTGTGAATA
>CAZQYQ010000127.1:0-12362 GCA_964597625.1 uncultured bacterium | reverse complement strand
ATTCATTTCCATGGTGCACCTGGCGCCCGCGATGCGATGGTCATCCCGGGATGGCATTGGTTCTCTGGCATTCGAGGGCCGGCCGTTCTGCCGCTTCATGACAACGGCCGTGGCGCAGCGGGAACCTTCGATGTATTATCCCGTATTCGGCCCCGGCCAGGAAAATACCAGACTGCGGCTCGTCGCTGGAGATGAAGATGTCATCGAATATGCCATCCACCGGTAAACCCAGGCGCATCCTCGTGATGTCGCAGTTTTACTATCCCGACATCACTGCTGCTGCTTTTCGCATCAAGGAAACGGTTGATCTGCTGGCGGCAATGGGCCATTCCGTGCATGTGATCGCCGCCCGCCCGCATAAAGCCGTCGTCGGCGACAGCCCGATTGACGACGGAAACGTCCGCGTGACGCGTGCTCCGATCGTTTCCTACGTCGGGGGCGGCAAGTGGAACTATATTGCCCATTATTTGTCCTTCATGGTTTCCTCCGTCTGGGCGTCCTGGAAGCATCCATCGAAATTTGATATCGTCTGGGCATCGAGTCCCCCGCTTTTTGTCGGGCTTGCGGGCTGGGCCGTATCCCGGCTGAAAAAAGCGAAGTTTGTTCTCGATATCCGCGATATCTGGCCCGACTCGGCTGCCACGACCGGCCAGATCCGCGCCGACGGTCCCATGTTCCGGATGGCCAAGCTGGTGGAAAAGTGGCTGTATCACGCCGCCGACCGCATAACCTGCGTCGCTCAGCCTATGGCTGAATATATTGAGAGCTATAACGTTGAGCGGCCGGCGGTCATTTACAACGCGATTCCGGGGCATTATCTCGATGCGGCGGAAGCGGCTGAAAAGAAGTCCGCCTGTCCGGCTGCCGGCGAGCCTCTCACCGTGGCTTACGTGGGCAACATGGGATACTGTCAGAATCTCAGCCTGGTCCTTGCTGCGGCGGAAAAACTGCACGCGGCGGATGAACGCGGGGTGCGGTTCCTGCTCGTGGGAGAAGGCGCGGAAAAGGCGAAACTCGAAGCGCGAGTGCGCGATGCGGGCCTGCGAAACATCGAGATCTGCGGCGCGGTTCCCAAGGCAGAGGCCCTTCGCATTGCCGTCGCCAGTTCCGCGCTCGTGCTGCTGCTCAAGGATGACGGCACCATGGATAAAACGATCCCGTCGAAGGTGTTCGATTACCTTGCGGCCGGGCGTCCGATTCTCTTCGGCCTCCAGGGAGAGGCCCGTTCCATCCTCGCCTCAACCGGCGGGAACATCGAGTTCGATGCGGAGAACCCGGATTCGCTCGTGGCAGCCGTGCGCCGGCTCGTCGAAACGTATCGAACCCTTGTCCCGGCGGCGGCCAGGCACCGGGACCTGGTTCGAAAACGCTTCAGGCGCGAATCCATGACCATGGAACTTGATCAGGTGTTCGGCAAGCTTTTGAATGACTGTTGCTGCCGTTCCTGATAGAATTTATTCGTTCAGGGGGCTATACTTCCCTGAAAGCCCCATTCGGGAGGATGTTACGTGACTGATACAACCAGAGTTATCCAGAGCCTTGAGAGGGTCATTCGTCTTGGTGAAAAACTGCTGACCAACTTTGATGTCGAAGATCTGCTCGTGCAGATCGTTAATAACATCAAAGAGCTGCTGCAGGTTGAAGGAGCGACTCTGTATCTCGTCGATCCGGTCGAAAAGCTGATGATTTCGCAGGTCATTCTCAGCGACCGCATGGAAGAGATCGTACTGAAAATCGATATGACGTCGATTGCCGGTTTCGCCGCCCTGACCCGCAGATCCCTGATCATTCCGGATGCATACGGCGACCTGTCGAAAATTCATCCCGACCTGCACTTCAATAAATCCGTTGACGAATCCAACAAGTTTCACACACGGAATATTCTCACGCATCCGCTTGTCGTGAATGACGATCTGATCGGCGTTTTTCAGGTTGTCAACAAGATCGGCGGTGAGTTCGGCGAGGAAGACGAGCGCATTCTCCGCAATTTTTCCGTGTTCGCCGGCATCGGCATTCTCAATGCCCGCCTGATGATGAAGGTGCTTGAGGAACAGGCGAATGTCCGGGATGTCATCGAGCATATCGATGAAAAAGTGATCATTCAGGATCGCGAGGGGCGCATCGAGCATCTCAACAAGCCCGCGATCGAAGAACTCCCTGCCGGGATGACGCTGGCGGCCGCAATCGGCAAAAAGCTCACGGACCTGTTTCCGCATTATGCCGGCCTGATGGGCGAAATCAACAAGCTGGTCGAGCACAATCTCGACAAGTCTTTTTCAGGCGGCAAGCAGCCATACGTCATTCTGACCGTGAAAAACTCGAGGCAGCTGGTCGAAAAAGTCATTCTGATCATCAAGAAACCATCCGCCGTCGCTGCGGATACCGGCGATGGGACGCCTCTCAACCCGTCCTGAATACCGCCGTATTATCGCATTCAATATATATAAGTCACGAAGGAAGCCGGAACATGAAGAGTACACAGACCCGCAAGAAGGCATCATCCGTTTCAAAAGCCGGATCGGCAGCGAAAACGACAAAGTCCGTGAAATCCGCGAAATCCGCGAAGCCGGCGAACGTCGCATCAAAAAAATCAGCTTCAAACCCCTACCTGGCGGGAACGCGCATAGACCCGCGGCCTGCCTGCAGGGACCTGAAGGTTGCCGATCTGATCGACAAGCTGTTTCTCTCCTACAATGCCGGCCGTCTGCGCGAAGCCTGTCAGCTGTATTCCCGCAAGATGCTTTCGAACGATGTCACGATCGGCATGAGCCTGGCCGGAGCTCTGACCCCCGCGGGACTTGGCCAGTCGGTCCTCGTTCCCCTCATCCAGGCGGGATTCGTCGACTGGATCGTCGCGACCGGTGCGAACCTGTATCATGACACGCATTTCGGCATTGGCGAAGAGCTGTATGCCGGTTCCCCGTTCTTCAGCGATATCGATCTGCGCGACAAGGGGGTCGTCAGGATATACGATGTCGTATTCGATTATCACGTTCTTCTGAACACCGACGCGTTCTTCCGTGAAATCATGCGTTCAGAGGTGTTTCAGCGCCCGATGGGGACGGCCCATTTCCACCATCTCGTGGGCAAATTCATTCATGAGCGCGAAAAAGCTCTCGGTCTCAAGGGCGTCAGCATTCTGTCGGCCGCCTACCAGGCCGGAGTGCCGGTCTACACGAGCAGCCCCGGCGACAGCTCCATCGGCATGAATATTGCCGCGCTGGCCCTTGAAGGCAGCAAGCTTCTCCTCGATCCGAATATCGATGTCAACGAGACCTCGGCGATCGTTCTCGATGCCAAGCGTACAGGCGGCAAGAGCGGTGTTTTCATCTGTGGCGGCGGATCGCCCAAGAACTTCATGCTTCAGACCGAACCCCAGATCCAGGAAGTGCTTGGCATCAAAGAAGAGGGCCACGACTACTTCATCCAATTCACCGATGCCCGCCCGGATACCGGCGGCCTTTCCGGAGCCACGCCGTCAGAAGCCGTCAGCTGGGGAAAGGTGCGCCCCGACAGCCTGCCCGATGCCGTCGTCTGCTATCTCGATTCGACCGTCGCACTGCCGCTGATCTCAACCTATGCCCTCTCCCGCACGAAAGCCCGCAAACACAAGCGGCTGTATGACAAGCTTCCGAAGCTCATGGAAAAACTGATGGCCGAATACAAGGCTGTCCGCAAAAAAGGCCTCCGCTGAACAGCGATATCGAGCGCGCTACAGCAGATGTGCAACCCCCGGCGGGGGTTATCTTGCGAACGCCGCAGCGATGATGCATTCGCGCTCGGCCTGTTCCAGCGGCCTTTCCACGGCCGGGACGGGTTTCCACCAGGAAAGATACTCGATGTTCTTATTCGCGCTGACAAGCGGCACGGGCTCGAGTCCGCAAAGAATCATCCCCAGCTCTTCGAAGGCGGAGCAAAGGGTCGACACGACGAGGCGATGAGCTGCCGGGTCGGCCACGATGCCGCCGGGCAGAACGAACTCGGAGGGCGCCTCAAACTGTGGCTTGATGAGCAGCAGCATGCTGCCGCCGGCAGCGAGCCGCCGCACGGCCGGAGGAATGATCGCTTTCAGTGAAATGAAGGAAACATCGGCCGTGATCAGGTCGAATGGACCGGGGACTTCCCCTTCCGGAAGCGTCCGGAAGTTCGTCCGCTCGACAACCGTGACGCGCGGATCACAGCGGAGCTTTGCATCAAGCAGTCCATACCCGACATCCAGCGCGGTCACCTGCGCGGCGTCCCGCCGCAGCAGAACCTGGGTGAATCCTCCGGTGGAGGCACCGATATCAAGGCAGCAGGCGCCTTTGACAGCGATTCTGAAAACGTCGATCGCATGATCCAGCTTGATTGCCCCGCGCGAAACGAAAGACCCACGCCTTTCACGCTTTTCCAGCGGGGTGTCGTTCGGGATGAGCTCGCCCGGCTTGTCATAGACATGGTCGCCGACACGTATTTCACCGGCCATGACCAGGCGGCGCGCCGTGTCGGAATCGGGAGCCAGCCCGAGTTGGACAACCCTCAGATCGACCCGTATCCGCTTTCCCACACGAAGCGTCTCCCATCTGTTGGCAATAACGGCGTGACGTCTGCCGTGGCTTCGCGTATCATACCGTACCTGACCGTCTTATACTGCATCCCGGGTTCCACATGACAAAAAATATGAACGACGATACACATACGGCGGCATGCTCCGTGGAGGCCCTCGAGGCGGAACTCTCCGAGGCCATCGCGAAGCGTGATGCCCTGCGTGATGAGCTCGCCGGAGTCAGCCGTTTTCTGGATCGTGCCCGTGAGTCTACCGGAGCGGAAATCTGGAAGATCGATCTCCAGAAAGGGATGATCGGCTTCGGCATGGGCTCCTGCAGCTTTGCGCTTGAAGAGCAATTCCATCCTGATGATCTGAGAACCCTTCTGAAGAAGGTCGCCGGATTGCGGCGTGACCAGCCTGAAATCCAGATTGAACTGAGGCTTCCGGGATGTCGGGAAAAACGGGGCAGGTTCCGATTTTGCGGAAGGGCGGAAACATTCGACGCGGATGACCGTCCCGTTCTTCTTGTCGGTGTGATGGTAAATATATTTAATCAAATACAAGAGAATTCCCCCCTGCTTCAGAAACAGCTCTGGGAACTCCTGGATAGCTCTTTTGCCATCTTTTACTGGCTCGATATCTCTGGATCGGGATACGTTTACGCGAGCCCGGCGGCGAAAGAGTATTTCCTGCCATCCGAGGGGCAGACCTATGAGGGCATGATGAAAAAAGGGTTAGAGTCGTTGCATCCTGATGACAGGCAGGAGATCGAGGCCTATATCGGCCGGGTGCTTTCAAAAAAATCAGATCATCCTGTAACGAATGCTTTCACCTATCGTCGCAGGAACTTTCGCGGCGAATATCACTGGTTTTACGACGTCATGACGTTCATGCCAGACAGGGACGGCATCTTTCAGACGATGCTCGGCTCGGCTATCGATATCACGGCGCAGAAAGGAACCGAATCAACCCTTCAGATTGCCGAACAGCGGTATAGCCAGCTGACCAGACTCAGCTGTGCGGTCATCTGGAGCGCCGGGCTGGATATGCATTTCGATTATTGCAGTCCGTCAATCTTTGATCTGCTCGGTTATACCCCCGAAGAAGTCATCGCACTCGGCTCGGAGGTGACCCTGCTTCCGGAATCATATGGAACCGTGGCTGGGCTTATAGAAGATGCCTTGACAAAGGAAGCAAGAGAGCCTGGAGTGGTGATCCCCTTCCGGTTCGAAATCTGGCAGCGGCATAAAAGCGGCAGGGCGGTCCTGACCGATGTCGCTGCATCGATGGTGCGGGACGATTCAGGGCGACTCATCGGCTTTTGCGGAGCGACTCTCGATATCACCGAATCCCATCGGATGAAGGAAATACTGAAGAAATCCCGGGAGGAACTCCAGAATAACGTGCTGGTGCGCACGGAAGAACTGGCTCGGGCCAATGAAAATCTCCGTCAGGAGATCGAACGGCGGCGGCAGGTCGAGTCGGCATTGATCAGAATGAGCGAGACAGAGCAGCGATCGATCGGGCACGAGCTGCATGACGGTCTCTGTCAGCAGCTTGCCGGAGTCATGTGCCTCTGTCAGGCTGCGAGAGAACGGCTTCTGGAAATCGGAAGCATTGATGCGATTCAGATGGGAAGAATTCATGACCTTCTGGGAGCAGCCGTGAGATATTCCCGCTATATGTCACGCGGTTTGAGCCCTCTCTTTGCGGATGCTGAAGGGTTGTGCTCTTCGCTGGAGGCCCTTGCTGTCTCTTCCACGGCCATGTTCAATGTGACATGCCGGTTTTCAAGATCAGGCTCCTGCCGTGTCCAGGATTCCGAGCAGGCTCTGAGTCTTTACCGGATTGCCCGCGAAGCCATTCAAAACGCCATTCAGCACGGCAAGGCGGGACGGATCGATATTCTCCTCAAAACCTCATCGAGGAGAGTCTGCCTGATCGTCAGCGATGACGGATGCGGCAGAACTGCCCCTCTCTCCGCTGCTCCGGAGTATGGCCTGAGCATGATTGATTACCGGATGCGGGCCATGGAAGGGAGCGTTCGCATGAAAAACCTTCGTGGCGGTGGAATGGTCGTGCGATGTATTGCCCCGCTCAGCCGGCAGGCGAAAGGTGGCGGAAATGCACCGATCGAATGAATCAACCTCCGTCGCCCTTGCCGCCCGCGCAGAGATGCTCAGGAAGAACCTGTCGCAGGTGCGTGCCGAGATTGATGCCGCCGCTTCTGATCTTGCGGAAGCGAGGATGTATGCGGATCTTCTGAAGAGGACCACAGGCTTCGGGGCGGAGCGGAACAGCCGGGATGAAGCCGGGCCGGGCACATCTGCGGACAGCCCAGGGGGGATCGGAACCCTTGATGAACGTGGAACGCATCTCAGGGAACTGCTCAATACAACGACCGTATTGCTGTATCGGTTCGATCTTTGGAGCGGGGAGTTCTGCTACTGTAATCGCGCCGCCCGCGAATTTCCCTCCCTGTGCGGAAACGTGATTCTCGAAAATCCAGTTGATATAATAATGATAGATGTTCACCCGGAGGACGAAGGCCGCGTTCGCGGCGTGATTCAAGCCGCTGTGGTCAAAAAAAGCTTTTCGAACTTTGCCGAACGGCTTGAATACAGGCGTCTCAACAAGGAACATGAATACAGATGGCTTCATGAAGTGATTACCTTCCTTCCTGATCAGTCCGGAAGGGTGGCGACGCTCATGAGTTCGGCGATTGACATGACGGTTGCGAAAGAAACCCAGGCAGCACTGAAAGAGAATGAATATCGGTATCGCACCCTGATCGAACTCTGTACCGATATGATCTGGACCATCGATCTCAACAGAAAAATCGAATTTGCAAGCCCTGCAGCATTGAATATCCTTGGATATACTCCTGAAGAGCTCTGTCGGCTGACTCCAGATCAGTTCATCCTGCCGGAATTTCTCAGGAAGTTCAGGGAGACAACCCACGCCATGTTTGCGAAGGAAGCCGCATCCCCGGGGTCTTCGGAGCCACAACGGCTCGAACTTCAACTCCGTCGCAGGGACGGTTCCCTGATATGGGGTGAACTGGTCTTTTCTGTATACCGGGATGATGAGCGGCGGCTTATGGGCATCTGCGGAGCAACGCGCGACATTACGGAACGGCGGAGGGTGCAGGAGGAGTTGAACCTCGCTCATCGGGAGCTTGAAGAGCGCGTAAGGGAGCGGACGGCAGAACTCGAGGTCATCAACAGACAGCTGAAAGACGAAATGGACCGACGAATGCAGATCGAACGGTTCATGCTTCATTTCCCCGAACAGAAAAGAGCTGAGATCGGGAAAGAGCTGAATGACGGATTATGCCAGGATCTGGCCGGAATCATGTGCCTCTGTGACGTGGTGCGCGAAAATCTCGTGGGGCAGGATGAGATTGCCGTTGAGGAAGTAACGGGGATACAGGATTTTCTCAGCGATGCCGTGAAACAGGCCAGAGCGATGGCAAAGGGATTGAACCCTCTTCTCGCCGACCCCCAGGGTCTGCGTTCCTCACTTGAAATTCTCTCGAAACAAACGTCCTCTCTTTTCAATGTCGACTGCATGTTCGACTGCTCTTCAAAATCCGGTATTGATGATCCTGAGCAGGCGCTCAATTTTTACCGTATCGCACAGGAAGCCATTCACAACTCGATTCGTCATGGGAACGCCCGGAATATCAGAATTCTCCTGAAAGCCGATTCCAGGCATGTACGCCTGACCGTCACCGATGACGGCTGCGGCAGAACGGCCGGCTCGAAAAATCCCCAGGGAATGGGTCTGAAAATCATGGAGTATAGAATGCGGGCCATGAAGGGGACTCTGAGACTCCATGGCAGGCGTGGCGGCGGAATGATTGTTGACTGCACGGCGCCGAAACGGTAAAGTGGGCGATATAGTTTCGGTATGGGGAAGGAGAATCTGCCGTGGGAAACCACAACAATGCAGTGATAAAAGTATTTCTCGTCGATGACCATGGCGTCATGCGGATGGGACTGCGGCAGTTACTCGTCCGGCGCGGTTTCGATGTCTGTGGGGAAGCCGAGACGGCGGAAGATGCCCTCACCAGGATCGGGATCGTCAGGCCTGACGTCGCTCTCGTCGACCTTTCCCTGGGCCGGGATGACGGGATGGAGCTGCTTGGGCGGATCAGAACCTCCACTCCGGAAGTCAGGCTCATCGTATATTCGATGCATGACGATCCGATTTATGTCCGCAGGGCCGTGGCGGCCGGAGCGAAGGGCTATGTGACGAAAGACGATGTCTCGAGCCACCTGGTCGATGCGATCAAGGCCGTTGCCATCGGTCAGAATTTTTACAGCGATTCGATTGCCGGCAAGCTTGTGGAATCCATCGCCGGAGGGGATGAACCCGGCGCTGCCGCTTCTCTTTCGAAACGCGAGCAGAGTATTTATGACATGCTCGGCGACGGTTTTTCCATCAGCGAAATCGCCGACATGCTGAGTCTGAGCCGCAAAACCGTCGAAACGCATTGTGGAAACCTCAAGCAGAAGCTCACCATCAAGACGATGCGGGAGCTTTTGCGAAAAGCCATTCAGCAGAAAACCGGCATTCGAAAGTGATCCCCTGCCTGGATTAATACTATAGATTCGGGTATTTCCCCTAGGAAAAATCAGGAGTTTGCCCGATACCGCTTATCCGTGGGCATGGGTATCCTCATAAGTGAAAGCTGTTGCGGATGAATGTATGCCCCTCGCGGGACCCATTCATCAGCTGTGTCGGCTTTCGCAAGCCAGTAGCTTCATATTTTTATGCCCCCCTTTTTTAAAAAGGGGGGTAATTTGTTTTTCCCGGGACCCTCCATTCCATATATACTGGCCGGGAACCGTGGTACTCACTTTCGCGACGATCAGGAGAGCTGGATACGTGGAGACGGGACCGGCAACGGCAATGCCTTCGGAAAGCAATTCCAGAGGGATATTCGACCATATCCGCTTCGGACTCCTTGGCCCTCTTTTTCTGTGCCTGGCTGTCGCGATGCTGGTCAGGCTCTCTGTCTGGCAGCAGGCGAAGCTGGACGGCATTGCCGTGGAAAACCGCTGGCGACACCAGGCCAGGGCCGAGATTGAGCGGTTTCGCGGCGGCTGGACCTACTCGCTCCAGGTGGAAAAGTCGATGGACCGGCTTCGCAGGAGCGTTTCGGCAAAGCTGAAAAGCCGGGTTCCGTTTGACGGCACGACGTTCGTGTCATTATTCCTGAAGGCCGTGCCGGCATCCCACAGGCCGCCGGGTTCTCTTCTTTTTGCCTTCAGAGTCCATTCTGACGGTCGCCATGAATCCCTGAGCGCTCAAGGTCTCGAAACCTCCATGGGCCGGCTGGTCGGGAACGTGCTCGTGCGGGCGCTTGCCCCTGATTCCGTCCCGCCGGCGCAGCGAGCCTCGCTTGACCGGCAGTCGACGGGACTGTTCGGCGAATTGCTCTCCTTCGACGTCATTGCCAGGGCTCGCCGCGGCAGACTTACCGGGGCGCGATGGCGCGGCACGGATGCCTTGATGACCTGGAACTGCGCGGAAACATCAGACGGGTCGATCGTCTGGCTGGCACTGTTTCCCAGATCCGCGGCGACATCGGCCAAACCCGTCGCGACGGCTTTACGCAAAAGCGCCGCCCGGGGAAAAGGCGCAATGTGGCCGATTCTTGTTCCCCTATCCCCGGAAAACGGGGCGCTCAAGCTTCGGGTAGCGTCCGGAAGCGTTCCAACGCGCATTCTTCGCGGAGTTCGCTCGGCGATTGCCCGCTGCCGGACACGCAACGAGCTGGGGTATGCCGGTTCGCTCATCAAAACGATTCCCGGAATACTGGCGATGCGCGACGTCATTGCGAACAGTCTGCCGTACGAGCTCTGGCTCGTCGGCCCGGTTCCAAGCGCAGCCAGACAGGCTTCACCCCCCTGGGAAAAAGCATTGCTGGCCGCTCTGGCAGGCGTGGTCGGCCTGATCGCGGTGCGCAGCATGATGAACCCCGGACAGAGCGATCTTTCCCTGCGGGTATGGTTCACCGGGTATGTCGTTCTGGTCGGCGTCGTTCCGCTCGGCCTTGTCTGGCTGCTGGCCTCGTGGTGGATCACCATGACCGCGGAACGGCGCGTCGGGGAGATCGAGCGCATCGCCGAGGAGCGGCTCGTTCGGCTCGACTTGATGAGCGCACGCGAAGGGGACAGATTCGCACGCCTTTGTTCGAGCGTTCTGGAGGATCACGCGCTGCTTCACAGGTTTATCCATGCGCCGCCGGCGTCTTCCGGCCAGACGCTGTTTGAGAACGAACTGGCGGCGCTTCATGCTTCGGGGCTGCCTGCCGAATACATGCATGTGTTCAGGCCCGGGCGCGACTCGTTCATGATCACCCTGGCCGGCGTGAACGAACGGCCGAACCGCGGTCTGTTCCAGCTTCAGGCGGGTCTGGTGAACATGGGGGTCGTCGCCGGCGACAAGAAAAATGCTGATTACTATACAAAGGCGCTGAAGCCCAAGGACCGCATCGCGTTCGATGGCATCAAATCCACCTTCTCAGGCAACTTCGGCAACAATTATTACGATGTCAGGCGGCGCGGCCACCTGTTCCGGGGCTCCGAAGAGCCGTTGTTCATGACGTATGATTTCATCAGCGATTCCGCCGGTTTTCAGCTCTGCGTCATTTTCGCGTCACGGGCGCGCGCCGCTTTCGCTTCGCTGCTCAGCCAGGAGCTCGACCGCTGGAAAATGATGCTTCCCGGCGTTCGACTTGCCTACGGGATTCCGATGCCGGGCGGATTCGAACCGCTGGGCGGTTCGAGCATGGTGCCGTCTCCCGATATGACGCGGGCCCTCAATGATGCAACCCGGGCCGGCACCCTGCAGATCAATCGCTACGGGGAGCGGCTTTATATCGCCAGGCCGTGTCAGAGAATGCCTGGGTTCATCGTCGGAATGGAGTTCTCGACGGCCGGGATCCGCCGGGAAGCCTCTCGTAGTCTGCTTCTGCTTGAGTCGGTGCTTGCCGGTATCGTTTCGCTTCTCCTGCTTATCGGTCTGGGAGTCGGGCGGCATCTCCTTCAGCCCCTCGCGGGGCTTGAAATCGGCTTGCGGCGCGCGGCGGCCGGCGATCTTGAAACGCGTGTCGGCCTGGAACGCCCCGATGAAATAGGCGAGGTTACCCGGGCTTTCGACCGGATGATCGATGGCCTGCGTGAACGCCGTGAACTCGGCCGGTTCGTATCGGCAACCCTCGATCATGATGTCTCCGCCGTAAACGGGTCAGATAGCCGGCCGCGGGAAGTCGAAGGCACCGTTCTGGTCTCCGACCTCCGAAGTTTTACGACGATTTCCGAGTCGTATCCGGTTGAAGAAGTCGTCGAGATGCTGAACTGGCATCTTGAAACCATGGCTGGAGCCATCCACGAGGCCGGTGGAAAAATCGACCGGTTCATCGGGGATGCCGTCATTGCGGCATTCTACGGAGAAACTCCCGGTGAGAATGCCGCACGGTCCCTGAAGGCGGCCGTGGCGATGATCAGAGCCCATCGAAAGCGCCAGGAAGAACGCCGCAACAGGGGGGTATTCGAGTATGGGATGGGCGTCGGCATCGATTCCGGGAAACTTCTTGTCGGCTCGTTCGGTACCGCCGAGCGGATGGAGCGCTCGTTGCTCGGAGCCCCGCGCGACTCGGCCGAACGACTCGAGGCGGGGTCGAAGCTGGGAACATCGACAACGATCATTCTCTCGAATGAAACGGTCCTTCTTCTCGGAGGGCCATCGGAACAGTTTGCAAAAATTGCGAAGATCGACGCCTGGGAATTGATTGAACTGCCGCCGGAGAGCGCATCATGAA
>CAZQYQ010000126.1:0-12606 GCA_964597625.1 uncultured bacterium | reverse complement strand
GGCGTTCTGGGTGCTGGTGCTTGCCCTGCCGTTCGTCGTTCTTGGCCTCGATCGGGCCGAGCGGGTTTCCCAGGAGCGCACGGCGGCCCGCCATGTCGCGAGAGAGCAGGCCCGCAATCTGCTGCTCGAGGCACAGTCGCTGGTCATTCCGAAAGAGAGTATCGGATGGCTTCTCAGGCTTTACCAGCAGAAAGCCGAGGCAATCATCCTGGAAGGACCAGGAACTGCCGCCTCGAAGAGGCGCAGGATCATTCACCTGTATCAGAGCATGCTGAAACCCTGGCTGCCGGCTCATGCCATGAAATGGCGAATCAACCCGACGCTCGGAAACGGCCCTGAAACCCACATCGAAGTCGCGGCCGGGAAACGCTTTCCAGAAAATTTTGGAAACCGGTTCATCAGCTATTGCTGGGAGACACTCCCGAAGAGTTCTTATCCCGTGCTCGAATCCGAGCTGGTCCGGATGATGTCCTGCCCGGTTGAGCTCGAGTATCAGGACCAGTCAAAAAACGGCAAAATCCAGTCCTTCGTCGGTCTCGAAAAAACAATCGGCCTTTACTGGCGAATCCTGCACAAGAGTGGAATCATCTCCTGGCTCGATCTGACGGATATCGACCCGGCTCTGGGCATGAAAATCGCCGCTGCGCAGCAGAGCGAAGCCGGCTGCGGGCTGCTTTTCATCGACGAATACGGAGTTCCGATCGTGGGAGGCGGAGAATGGCGTTCGAACGCCAAGCCGCTTCTCCAGCGACTTTCAAAACTCAGCAGCAAAGGCAATCTGCCTTCGGTTGCCGTCGTGGGACGCCGGCTTGTCATGACGGGCCTGCTCCCTGCGGGCATGCCCGGCCGCATTATCGTGACCGTTCCATGGCCATCGAACGGTAATATCGGCCTGAACGTCAGTTCCGCGCGTCTTGCGGCATCGGTATCGGCGGCGCTTGTCGCACTTCTTGTCCTGCTGATCGCCGCATCATTCATTGCCCGCCGTGCTACGGTCGGTTGGATGCTGCTCGGTGCCTGCCTCGGCTTGGCGATTGTCCCTGCCGGTGCCGGCTGGGGGCTTGTGCGGAGAGCCGTGTCCGAATACGGTCGAATCGAACTCAAACAGACGGCTGACACGCTTCATAACGACCTGACCAACCTCGACAACGGCGGAATGACCCTGCATGCGACACTGGTTGGGCAGCTGCTCAGGGCGGCGCGTAATCCGTCGACCTTTGCCGGATTGAGTGCTCATCCGACTTCGCAGATGCAGCCAATGCTCGTCAACATCATGAACGAAAGTAAACTTCCGGATGCCTATATGATGCAGAAGAATCCCGAACTTTTACTGGGAGTCGCACCGGACGATAAGCTGGGCATTTTCTGCAACAGAAGGAGAAACGCCCCGTATGCGCCTGAAGCGGATCGGCCGATTCTCGAAGTATTCGGCCCCTTTGCAAAAAAAATCCGTGACAGCATTACCCGGGGGGGCGGGAAAAGCCCGGATGGAATACGGACCGGGTCCGCTCAGATACGGGAGAGCATGAAGTCCGACATTCTCTATGATCTCTATATGAGCGTCATCGGGATCGATGGAATGATCGCTCAGATCACCTTTCCCCAGGAACTGGTCGAAGTGAAAACCTCGTTCATGCGTATTTTCCTGCTTGGCCTGCAGGTTTTCCGGGATAAGCGGTTTCCGACCGAATGGTTCCTGTTCTGGATCTGGGATGACTCGCTCGAGATGTGCCATATCAACCGCATCTTCACCGAACGGTTCGGGGGTGACACCTCTTTTGGGAAAATCGAAGCTGCGACGACGGCTGATTCCCCCGATTCCGAGCCCCAGGCCCCCGAAATCTGGATGATCGGCGGAATGGCGGAACTGATGTTCAATGAATGGGTTGCCCCCGCCGTCGCTGCGCCTCTCACCCTCCAGCGCGCTCTCGAGCGTGCCCGGCAGTCTGGAGCACTCCAGGTCGGCAGGGATCTGATGGCGCCGGGGCGTCCGGTTTTCGAGGCGTTTCCAGGAACAAACCTCCCGCGATTCATTCTTGCAGGCCAGGTGACAACGCATCCGATCGAAAAAAGCATGTATTGGATGCAGCTTGCAGGTAACGCTCTGTCGATCGGGCTGGTTGTTGCGTCACTGATGCTTGCCTGGTACGGTCGCGGGCGCCTTCTGAAACCTCTGGAACGGCTGCGCCTGGCCATGCTTGAAGTGGCTTCAGGACGATTCGATACACGAATGCCGACGGACCGGTCGGACGAGTTTGGAACGCTGGCGATTGCCTTCAACTCCATGGCGAAAGCGCTGCAGGAGGCCGCTATCCTTGGCCGCTTCGTGTCGGGGTCCGTGCGCCGCGCCGTTCATGACCGTCGTGCCGACGAAAGCGGTCGCGGGGAACGTCGTGAAGTCACGATCCTTTTTTCCTGCCTCTTCCATTTCGAGCAGCTCTGTCATGATCGTGATGCCGCGTTCATTTTCGGGGCGCTGGGCGAGCATCTTGGCGCGTTCAATGCCGAGTTGAAGCAGTTTGCGGGTGCCGCCGAGATCGACAAGATCATCGGGGACAAGATTCTCGTCGTGTTCGATCATGAGCGCCTCGGGGGCAGAGCCGCCGCCGCCGGTGCCGTTCTCTCCGTTGTGCGGGGTGTCAGACGCAGAATAACCGAACTTCATCTTGAAACAGCGATGGGAATCAACACCGGAATGGTCATCTCCGGAATTCTCGGGGCCAAATCGGTGCGACTTGATCACACCGTCATTGGTGACCCCGTCAACCTCGCATCAAGACTTTCCCTGCTTGCCCACATGACCGATGGAACGAGAACCGTCCTCTCAGGGGCGTTTCTCGACGCCTGCGATGGCACGATCAGAACTGAAAAGCTGCCATTCCGCAAGGTGAAAGGCAAAACCCAGGAGGTCGAAGCCTACCTGTTGATGGATGATGTGTGTGTGAAAAACACACACGAGTGAAAAATACTCATACGCCGAATTTCATAATCAGCCTCCAGAGCCATTTTCAACTTGGCATGGCGGTTGCTTATATAAGAGCAGTTCATTGAAAACAATTTTCGGGCCCCTCACTTAACAGCTGCATCATCTGTTGCAGTTCATATGCTGCGCGAGCTTGTTCGAAGAGTCATTGCCGTTCATCCTCTGATGTCATCGCATGTCGTTGCACCGTCGCTGAACATTTATGGCACATTCGTTACACATACCCACTACTGACGTATTGGGCCCGAAAATCGTTCCCATGGGTCGCAGCAATGTAATCGATTCAAGTATCCTCTCAAAAGATCCTCTCACTTTCGCCCCGGCTATTTCAAGCCGGGGCTCTTTTTTTCCCCGATTCCCCTCTCAAATACAGGGCCAGGCCACCTCTTGGCTTTTCAGGAGTGGCGTGAGAGAATTGTGAAAAAGGATCGTAATAGGGGAAATACCTGATGAGTGAAATTCGCACATCGCATGTCGGATGGGTGACATTCTGCCTGATGATCCTCTCTCTCCCGACAGCAATCTGCCAGGCTGCAACCTGGAAAGCCATTCTTGTAACCGACAAGCCGACGCGGTATTCCCGGACTCTCGCCATCGATTCCCGGGGAAAACTCTGGGCTTCCTTCATGAAGGAACAGGGGCTCGAGACCTGGGGAATTGGTCGCATCGATCCCGCTTCTTCGACGCTGATTCCCATGTCAGCTCTTTTCGCTCACCATGTCTTTGATTTGAAAGTCACGGCTGACCAGACGGTTATCGCCGCAACGGATAACGGTCTTCGCATGATCGCTTCTGACGGAAAAATCGAATCTGAGGCAGAAGGGATATGCATCACGATGCTTGCGGCGGGCGCCGATGGAGTTGTTCTGGGTGCCGGAATCGGTGGCGACGGCGCGCTGCACCTGGTTCGGCGAAGAAAAGCGGCTCAGTCGCTGGAGCAATGGCGTTATCCGGTGAAGGGCCCCGGGAAACATCGGGATCTTCTGCGGTTGTTCGAGAGACCGGACGGAACAGCCGTGATTGTCACTTCGAAAGAAATCGTTCTCCTGAAAGATGAGAAGCTCGCACCCCTTGCTCTGGCGAAAACGCCGCTGGCTACGACTGCTGAGGGACGTTCCGAAGAGCGTCGCGTTCCTCCTGTCTGGCTCTATGACGCCACCATGACTTCCGACGGAAGCGTGTATTGCACGGGTTTCAGCAAGCGCCTCGTGAAATGGTGGAATGATCGGTTTGAGATCATTGCCGAAGGCCATTTTCAGGAACTTGCCCCTGGTGATGTTCCGGGAACGGTCTGGGCAACCGACTTCAATGGGGCCCTCTGGAAATGGGATGGCGGGACCTTTGCGCTGGCTTTCAGCCTTCCCGGCGGTCATATTCAAAGCCTCAGGCAGACCGCATCTGGCTCCGTATGGCTCGAATGCGCCCCCGCTTCGGGCCCGCATCGTCTGGTTCGAATTTCTGATACGCCCATGACATCAGGGGCGGAAACCCGATGGGCTGAAACGTTCGATGCCGGTGTTCCACTGAATCTCCGACCCGGACTTTTGTCTCCGGGCATTTTATCGCTGACGGCAACTCCCGATGGATGTATTGTTATCGCAACCAATGCCGGCATCTGGCGGCTTCAGCCGGAAAATCACTGATTGTTCGCCAGGCTAAAACACAAAGAGACCGGGCGTAAACCCGGTCTCTTCGCTGATTCGGTGGAGCTGATCGGGTTCGAACCGACGGCCTCCTGAATGCCATTCAGGCGCGCTCCCAAACTGCGCCACAGCCCCAAATCGTGGGGCTATTCTACGACGGAGGGTACAAAAAGTCAAGAGCGTTTTTTACAAATTCAATCGTATCGGTTTGCCCGAATCGGTTGTGCTCCATCGGAAGACTTCTTGTTGCCTGGTGAGCTGAATGTGCCGGCAAATTATGCCGTGCTTGCAGAAGGATGCGATTTGTGACAACTTCGTTGAACGGCTTCTAAAGTTGGTAAGATGTGATCTGAGGGTGTTTTTACATACATGGCATGCCTGTTGCAAAAGGCATCTGGAAAACCTGTACGACGACCAGGAGGAACCCATGTCCGGTATATACCGAATTTTTGCGCTGATGCTCTGTCTGCCGCTCTCTTCAGCCGTTGCGGCGGAGCCCCTTTCGATAGGGGATGCGGTCAGGCGGGCTCTGGCCCACAGTCCGGCTCTCAAGGCTGCCGGCGAGGGTGAAGCCGTCGCCCGGGAAAAAATCGGCGAGGCTCGCTCGATGCGGGGTATGAAGGTAACCGCAGGTGTTTCAGATACCCGTCTCGACAGTCCTATGATGGCTTTCGGCGCCAGGCTGAATCAGGGGCGTATCGCGATGAGTGATTTCCAGCCTGACAGGCTGAACGACCCCGATTCGGTGAATACCCTCAACCTCGGTGCTCAGGTGGTCCTTCCGCTGCATCTGGGAGGGATGGACAGACACGCGGTTCGCGCGGCGACCTGTGGCGGGCAGGCCGCCAGCCAGGATACGGCTCATGTATCCGAGGAAGTGATCTTCCAGACGATCGATACGTATCTCAATGTCCTGCTGGCCAGCGAAAGCCTGGCGGTGGCCGTGAAAGCCTGCGAGGCATCACTCGAGAGTCTCCGGAATGCCGAAGCCTCGGTCATCGCGCAGCGCGCGGTCGAGTCTGATCTGCTTCAGGCGAAGGTTCACCATTCTCAGAACGAGGAAACGCGTCTGCAGATGCAGAATCAGTATCATCTCGCTCTTGAAGGTCTTGCGACTGCCATGGGAACCGCTTCCGCCACGGATTTCGAGCTGACCATGCCGCTTCTTCCGCAGGAATGCACATCCTGCGGCGATGCCCCTGCCGTGCTTCTGGAAACGGCCCTGCGACAGCGGCCCGACTATCTTGCGCTGTTGAAACGCTCCGAAGCGGTCGCGCAGAGTGAAAAAATGTTTCGCGGTGCGCTCAGACCGCATGTTGCCGTCGGGGCGGCGGCCGAGCACAATCGCGACGGTTTCAGCGGCGACGGACATGGAAACAGCATGGTTTTCGCGCGCGTCGACTGGAGTATCGCCGATGGTGGTGACGCGCGTCACAAGGCCGCCGGCGCACAAGCCCAGGCGAGGCAGTTCAAGCTGATGGCCGAAGCGCAGCGAGACGGGATTCATCTGCAGATTCGCGAGGCTGTCACCGGGATCAACAATGCACTCGAGCGCATCAGGGTCAGCCGCGAGGCGATCGAAAACAGCGCCGAGTCGCTTCGGATCCTGCGCGACCGATACTCCGCCGGGCTGGCGATCATGAGCGATCTGCTCGGGGCCGAAACCGGCCTGATGTCTCACCGCATGAATTACCTGAAGGCGGTGTATGACTACTCGATCAGCCGGGCGCGGCTGAAAATGGCGCTTGGCGAGCTCACGCTCGAACGTTGCGCCCTGCTTCACGTTCCGCCTTCGGCCGGCTCTGATACGGCGGCGCTCGAAGAGCTGAAAAAGCCGGAAAACCAGGGAATGCTTTTATCTGGAGAGATGTGATGAATATGAGAGAATATAAAATTCTGTGCGTCGTCGGAGCCGTTTTTCTGATCATCCTTTCCGCCGCCGGCAGCCTGAAAGCTCAGGAAACATGGCAATCCGCCGTGGTTTCCGAGCAGGAACTGACGTATGAGGCGGTAGGAAATATACAGTCGAAAATAGTAACCACGCTTTCCAGCAAGGTCGTGGGAAATATTCTCGAAGTGCTCAAGCGCGAAGGCGATGCGGTGAAAGCCGGCGAAGTCGTGGTGAAAATAGACGCGCGGGATGTCGCCTCGGACCTGGTGGGCGCACGTGCAGGGCTTTCTGAGGCCGCCGCCATGAAAACAGAGATCGACCGCGGGCTGCAGGCTGCCGTGGCCCAGAAACAGCAGGCTGAATCGGGGTTGAAGCTGGCTGAGTCTTCGTATCAGCGAATCAGGGAGCTGTATGACAAAAAATCGGTGAGCAGACAGGAGTTCGACCAGGCCGAAGCGGCATTCACGACGGCCCAGGCGCAGGCGCGTGGCGCGCAGGCTCAGATAGATGCCCTCGAGGCGAAAAAATCCACGGTGAATGCACGGATGTCCCAGGCGCAGGCCGGCATCAGCAAAGTCGAAACGATCAGAACCCTTGCCGAAGTGACCTCGCCCTTCAGCGGCCGCGTCACGGCCCGGCGTATCGAACCTGGCATGCTTGCCGCACCAGGGGTGCCGCTGCTGACGATCGAGGATTCATCACAGCTTCGCCTCGAAGCGATGGTGCCTGAACGATTCATCGCATCGATCACCGAAGGTCAGCGGGTCGAGGTCGTCATCGATGCGCTCGAGGGCCGCACATTCTCTGGGAGCGTCGCTGAAATTCTCCCCTCCGCCGAGGTCATGTCGCATACGTTTCTGGTGAAAATTGCGCTCGCGGCTCAACCGGGCCTCAGAAGCGGCATGTATGCGCGCGGCGCATTCGTGATCGGCTCTGAATCGGTTCTTCTGGTGCCGCCCTCCGCGATCGAAACGCGTGGCCAGCTCGAAGGCATCTGGGTCGAGCGCGACGGAAAACCTGTCTACAGACTCGTGCGAACCGGCCGGACCATGCCCGGCGGTGTCGAGATCGTTGCCGGTCTCAGGCCCGGAGACCGATTTCTGCCCAGGCCGCCGGCCGAAGGGAAGTGACCAGCCATGGAAACCGGTGTGTCAGGCCGCTTTGCCGGCAAATTCATCAACTCGAAGCTCACGCCCCTCTTTATCCTGCTGGCTATCCTTCTCGGCGGATTTGCGGTCGTCGTCACGCCCCGCGAAGAAGAGCCGCAGATCGTTGTTCCGATGGTCGACATCTTCGTCGGCCTGCCCGGCGCAACACCCCCCGAAGTTGAGGAGCGGCTGATCAGACCCCTCGAGAAGCTGATCTGGGAAATTCCAGGCGTCGAGTATCTGTACAGCACGTCGAGTCCCGAACAGGGCATGGTCATCGTCAGATTCAAGGTCGGTGAGGATCTCGAACGCGCTCTGACGCGCATCAGCGAGAAAATCGAGCATCACCGGGAAAAAGCCCCCAAGGGCACCGTCGGGCCGTTCGTCAAGAACCGCTCCATCGACGATGTGCCGATCATGTCTCTGACCTTCTGGAGCCGTCAGTATGACCAGTATCAGCTGCGTCGCGTCGCCGCCCAGGCAGCGGATGAAATCAAGGCGATCGATGACGTTTCCGAATTGACCGTCATCGGCGGCAGGCCGCGCGTCGTTCGCGTCGAATTCGACCCCGATAAGCTTGCCGGCTACAACCTGTCGCTGTTCGAACTGATGCAGCAGCTTTCCTCGGGAAACCAGCGGTTCGGATCGGGCCGGGTGACCCGCCATAATCGGGATCTGCTGATTGAAACCGGGGCCTTCTTCAAATCAGCCGTCGATGTGAGAGGCCTCGTCGTCGGCATCCGCGGCGGTCGGCCGATCCAGCTCGCGGACGTGGCAACGGTCGCCGACGGCCCCGGCGAGAACGAGGATTATGTGTTCATCGATTTCGGTCCCGGTGCCGCCGGCAGGATCAAAAATGTCCCCCCGGCCGAACTCGAACAGGCGAATGCCGCGGCCGTAACGATCTCGATCGCGAAACGCCAGGGGACGAACGCAATCTCGATCACGCATGAAGTCGAGCGCCGCATCGAGGCGATGCGCGGCCGGATCATACCGGATGGCATGCATGTCCGGGTCACCCGGAACTACGGTGAGACATCCAGTGAGAAGTCAAACGAGCTGCTGTATCACATGGCGCTTGCAACACTGTCGGTCGCTCTCCTGATCATGATCTCGCTCGGCTGGCGCGAATCCGGCGTCGTTGCCACGGCGATTCCGGTCACGCTGGCTCTGACGCTGCTCGCATTTTATATTATTGGATATACATTAAACCGTATCACGCTGTTCGCCCTGATCTTCTCGATCGGCATTCTCGTCGATGACGCGATCGTCGTCGTCGAGAACATGGTGCGGCACTTCGCGATGAAATCGAACGCAGGGCGTGATTCGGCCCAGGTGGCGATTGAATCTGTCGATGAGGTGGGGAATCCGACGATTCTCGCGACCGCGACCGTCATTGCCGCGATTCTTCCGATGGCTTTCGTGAGCGGGCTCATGGGGCCTTACATGCGTCCGATTCCGGTCGGCGCATCAGCCGCAATGGTGTTCTCGCTTCTCGTTGCCTTCATCGTCACGCCGTGGGCGGCGCTGCGGTTCCTCAGGTTCGAGAGTCACGGGGAAGGTTCCGGAGGGCATGAAGCCCACGTCGATGACTGGACGACCAGGCTGTACCGGAAAATGATGCACCCGCTCATCGACAATGCACGGGTTCGAAACTGGTTTCTTGCCGGTCTCGTCATCCTGTTGCTGGCTGCGATGGCGATGGTTCCGCTGCGACTCGTCAAGGTGAAGATGCTGCCGTTCGACAACAAGAGCGAATTTCAGGTCATCATCGACATGCCCGAAGGAACGGCTCTCGAGCGAACCGCGGAAGCCGCGCAGGCCTTGACGGCCTATCTGCGTACCGTTTCCGAAGTCGTCGATGTCGAGACATATGTAGGGCTTTCCGGCCCTTACAATTTCAATGGTCTCGTACGCCATTATTTCATGAGGCGCGGCTCGAACGTGGCCGATCTCCAGGTCAACCTCGTCGGAAAGGCGGACCGCGCGGCTCAGAGTCATCAGATCGCGGTCCGCGTGCGGCCTGAACTGCAGAAGATTGCTGCCGGATACGGCGCGAATGTGAAGGTCGCTGAGGTTCCGCCCGGCCCGCCGGTTCTCCAGACGCTCGTTGCCGAGCTCTACGGGCCGGATCCCGACAAAACCGCCGCGCTGGCGAGGCAGGTCGAATCCCTGTTCAGACAGACGCCAGGGGTGGTTGACATCGACACGTATATCGAAGATGACCAGGACAGGGTACGGTTCGAGGTCGATCGCGAAAAAGCAGCCCTGCTGGGCATTTCGGCCGAGCAGATCGCGAACATGGTGCGTGTGGCCATTGACGGTTCAGCCGTGAGCCTGATGCGTCTCCCCCGGGAGAAGGAAGACGTGCCGATCCTGGTCCGACTGCCGAAAAGCAGAAGAACGGGCGTCGAATCGATTCTTTCCCTCCAGGTGACTTCACCGGCGACCGGCCGCCAGGTGCCCCTGCGCGAGCTTGTAAACCCCGAATCGGGCATCGAGCAGAAAAGCCGCTTTCACAAAAACCTCAAATCCGTCGTCTATGTGGTTGCCGATGTGGCCGGCAGCGAAGAAAGCCCCGTATACCCGATTCTCGGCCTGATGCGCGACGTCGAAAAACTCACCGCTCCCGATGGCTGCAACGTCACCCAGTGGCATACCCGGGTGCCGAAAGATACTTCCAGCTATTCAATTAAATGGGATGGCGAGTGGCACATCACCTACGAGGTGTTCCATGATCTCGGCCTTGCTTTCGCGGTCGTGATGCTGCTCATCTATATCCTCGTGGTTGCCTGGTTCCAGAACTTCGTCACACCGCTGACGATCATGATGCCTATTCCGCTGACCCTGGTCGGCATTCTGCCCGCCCACTGGGGCCTGGGCGCATTCTTCACCGCCACGTCGATGATCGGCTTCATTGCGGGAGCCGGCATCATCGTCAGAAACTCGATCATTCTGGTCGATTTCATCCAGCTCAAACAGGCTGAAGGTCTTCCTCTTTCGGAAGCGGTGATCGAGGCCGGCGCCGTGCGATTCAGGCCCATGCTGCTCACCGCGGCGGCCGTCGTCGTCGGTGCCGGAGTCATTCTGTTCGACCCGATCTTCCAGGGCCTTGCGATCAGTCTGATGGCCGGCGAAGTCGCCAGCACGCTCCTTGCCCGAATCGCCGTGCCCGTCCTGTATTATGTCGAGGCAAGCCGGGAAGCCCGGAATACCCCGACATCCTGACGGCTCTGAGGAATCGAAAAAACAGCGGGGCCGAATTTTTCGGCCCCGCTGCGGGATTCAGATGCTGGCTCCTCGCGGCTCAGTTCGCTCCGGGCTGGTGGTCCAGCAGGGTCGACAACGGATCGTCCGGGATAACCGTCGTCGATGCCGCTTCCGATGCGGAATGATCGGGGTTCCTGATCTCGGCGGCCCCTGATGCCGGGTTCGGTGCGCAGACAGGGTGCTCGACCGGTATCGGGAGTGCTTCCGCCGGGCTTGCCGCCGGTGGCGGCTCCGCCGGCCCGGTCTTGCTGATAAAAGCCGGCTTCCATTTCGCCATGGCCGATTCTTCCAGCTTTTCGAACGAGAGTTTGTTGTCATACGAGGCTCTGTTGCCTGCATTCAGCATACGCGCGGACTCTGAGGCCGCGGCAACTTCGAGCTTTCCCTCGAACAGTTCGATACAGCCTGCTTCAGATGCGACCTTCACGCCGAGCCTGGTGCCGACGACACGGGCTGTCATCCGGCCGGCAATGATGGTGTAAGGCGCTCCGGAGCCTCGCGGCCTGAACTCGCACCAGACCGAACCGCCTTCCACACGCATCTGGTCTCGATCAATCGCCACGCGCGACTCAGACTGAATGGTGATCCGGCCTTCGTTTCCGACCGCCAGCGTCAGACATCCGTCACTGCCGGTGACGAACCTGGTCGTTCCTCTGAACAGGCCCTTTACCGGCTGAGAAGAGGACTGCCACCGACCTTCAGCCGCGATCACGCCCAGAAGACTGGCGTCGCCGTGGGCCGAAACCGCTTCGGATGGAAGGGAGGTCATGGTCATGCCATGCTGATCGGAGGGGCTGGAGGTCGGAGGAGTTCCGGGGTGGGGCGTTCCCGGCAGGTAAAACAGAAGAGCAACGGCAACGGCAGCCGAAGCCAGCGCGGTCAGCCAGCCGATAAAACGGCGATTGCCTGACGCTGATTCGGATGAATCCGGGGTTGCGGCCTGGGGAACGGGAAGTTTGCGGATGGCGGCCATGATGCGAGGCGCCAGATCGGGCGCGGGGCGCAGATGAAGACTCAGGAGTCCTGTCTGTCCCTGGCGGGCTTCTTCAACCATCGCCCGACAGCTCTGACACGTGGCAAGATGCAGCTCAAATCCGGCGCGCTCGCTTTCCGGCAGAGCGCCGTCCAGATACTCGCAGCACGATATTTCATCGAAATGCATATTGCTCATGTTGTTCATCCTGTCGTTCTTATCTTCCCCTGAAACGACAATCGGTTACATCCTTCGGAAGAAGAATCATGTCGGGACGTTGTTCGCCGGGAGTGCGGCTTCGAGTTCGGGAGATTGTCTCAGAGTCTGCCCCATCAGGCGTCTGGCTCTGAACAGTCGTATTTTCACGAGGTGTACCGGTATTTCCAGGATGTCGGAAATCTGCTGATACGATCGTTCGAAAAAGTAGAACAGCCAGACAACAAGCTTGAAGTCTTCCGGGAGGCTCGAAAGCGCACTGGCAACGGCTTCCTGCCTTTCCCGCAAAAGCTGCTTGTCGAGGGGGTCGCAGAAAATCGGAATTTCTTTTTCGGGAAGCGGGAGAGCAGGCTTTTTGCGTATTGCCTTGTAGCAGTGATTGGTGGCTATTTTCAGAATCCAGTTCGTGAAAGATCGGGCCTGGTCGAATCTTCCCAGGCTCTGGTAGGTCGCAAGAAAGACTTCCTGAACGACATCCTCGG
>CAZQYQ010000125.1:0-12614 GCA_964597625.1 uncultured bacterium | reverse complement strand
AGATGGTCCTGTCCCTTGATCTGGTCAAGAGTTCCCGGCCGAACACGGTCGGCAAGGGGCTGAAAGGGAGCATTCCCGGCAGGCGGCGCGATATCGAACAGATCAGGCATTCGGCTATGGTATCACGATGGGCGTATTCTGCGGCGGAGAATACCGCGATACAGCCCCGCCATTGTTTCCGCGAGAGTATCGATCGGAAATCGGCGCTGCATGAGGCCTCTATTGCAGGCAGCCGCATGCTGGAGCGACTCGAGGCCGCTCAACACACTTCGAAGATCGGAAACGAGCGTTTCCTGATCGATGCCGAGCAGTCGGGCGCCGTTCACGCCGGACAACAGTTCCGGAACTCCACCGACAGCCGTGGCCGCGACGGGACAGCCGGCGGCAAGCGCTTCGATCAGAACAAGCGGAGTTCCCTCGTTTCTCGACGTGAGCACCAGAACATCGAGATCCGCATACACCTGCCCGATTGGCTGAACGATGCCCGTCAGATGGATCCGGCCGGCAAGGCCGGACGCCAGAACCCATCGTCTGAGTTCGGCTTCGAGTTCGCCGCCGCCGACGATAGCGAGGTGGAGCCGTTCATGTTCCGATGCCAGTCTGCGAAACGCCGCCATCAGTCCCAGATGATTTTTCACCGGCACAAGTCTCGCGACAAGGCCCATCAGACAGGCATTCTCAGGAATTCCGGCGGCCCGGCGCCATTCCCCCGTCCGGCGCGGGAGATGCAGAAATGACGACAAGTCGAGCCCGAGCGGCACGACACGGACTTTTTCAGACTTCGGCAGGCGCAGCCTGTCGAGGATTTCCTTTCGCTGCCCGGGGCTCAAGGCGATAATGAGATCACTCAATCGCGACAGGATCCGCTCTGCAAACATGATTCCACATGTTCCCGCGGATGAAAAGTATCCTTCGAACACATTGCCATGAAACGTGTGCGCCGTGACCGGGACGCCGCAGGCGACAGCGGCAACCCGCCCCAACAGCCCGGCTTTGGCCGTATGCGTTTCGACGATGTGGGGCCTGAATTCACGAATTTCGGAAACAATTGCGGCGAAAGCCGCGGCATCACGAACCGGATCGATCTCGCGGGTCAGTCCTGCAATGATGCGAGGCTCAATGCCTTCCTGCCTCGCAAGGGGAATCATGCTGCCTTCTATGAGAGGCGGTTCCCCGACGACAAGTCGTGTTTCGAATCCGTGGTCGGCAAGACTTCTGGTCAGGTTGATAACGTGAATCGAGGGCCCACCCACATTCATCCGGCTGAGGAGCCGAAGAATACGGATCGGACCGCCGATCAGCGTTTTGTCCGTCATCCCCGCAGATTTTCCCGATACCAGTCAATGGTGCGATGAAGGCCCGCGACAACATCAACTTCCGGAACAAAGCCGATACACTTTTCAGCCATCGTTATATCCGCCGACGAGTCCCGCACGTCACCAGGCTGGGGCGCGGCCATGACCGGCCGGATCCTCGTCTTGAGAACATCATTGATGGTCGCAATCAGATCCAGCAGATCGATTTGCCGGCCGCCCGCGATATTGATGATGCGGCCCGGAGCATCCGGGGCTTCTGCGGCAAGCATGTTCGCCCTGGCAACTTCGCCTACGTAGATAAAATCCCGGGTTTGTCTTCCATCGCCGAAAACCGTCGGAGCCTGGTTCTGAAGCATTCTTGTGATGAATTTCGGGATAACGGCCGCATACTCGGATTTCGGATCCTGGCGCGGACCGAATACGTTAAAGTATCTCAGAGCGACCGTTTCAAGGCCATACAGCCGATGAAACATCCGAAGATAATACTCGACGGTAAGCTTGTGAAGTCCATATGGACTGATCGGGCATGGCATCATCTCTTCGCGCTTCGGCTGCACAGGGTCGTCCCCGTAGATTGCCGAACTGCTGGCGAAGACGACCCGGCGGACACCGGCATCCCGTGCTGCAACGAGAAGCCGGAGGCTTCCGTTCAGATTCACCTCGTGCGTGCGTTCCGGCTCAGCGACAGAGCGCGGTACGGAAGCTATTGCCGCCTGATGGAATATCGTGTCGACGCCAGTGACGGCATCACGGCAGTCTGCCTCGCTGCAAACGGAGCCTTCGCGAAAATCAATATCCGCGAGCCAGGGAGCCAGGTTCGTCCGCTTTCCACTCGAAAGATCGTCGAGAACACGCACCTGCATGCCGCTTTCGATCAGTCTGCCGACGATGTGAGAACCGATGAATCCCGCCCCCCCGGTGACCAGGACTGTCCGCATGAAAGACCTCCGAATTGATACCGGCCGATAGCCGATGCAATGGTGTCACATGTTGCCACACGACTCCATTTCATGGCAAGCAACATGTGGTTGCCACACACGAATTCATTTCTCTTTGTATTGCGCCAGAAGGGCATGTCTCCGGAAGGGGCAGCTATGCTATACTTTTGCCATATGAACGGAGGGAAGAAGATGCGCCGACAACCGGTCTATCAACATGCGGGGTTCAAAAAGGTCGCCGAGCATTATTACCATGAACTGCTGCGCCGCAATCCGATCGCAGCCACGGGGCTTGGAGAGCACGGATATGACGGGCTTCTTCCCGATGTCGGCGCGGAAGCAGTCGATCGTGAGATCGCGGGTTTACGCGAGATGCGCGATTCCTTTCAAAGCCTTCCCGAACGTGAACTGAGCATAGACGAGCGGCTGGACCGGGAACTGGCGCTGCACATGGGGCGCATGCAGCTTTTCATGTTTGAAGATGTCAGGCGCTGGCGCCTCGGCTGTGATCTGGCAATGATGATCGGTGACGCTTTGTTCATGTTGTTCGTGCGTGATTTTGCACCGCTTCCCGAGCGTGCCGAGTCGATGATTTCCCGACTACGCGCTGTTCCGGCCTTTCTGATGAGCGGCCGGACGCTGTTCCAGCATGTTCCGCAACTCTGGGGAACCATTTTCATCGAGTCCGCGGAACGGCTTCCTGAGCTTTTTACGGCGATTGAAGGCGGCCTGTCCGACCATCTTCCCCCGCCGGTGATGCAGACCTTCCTTCACGCGGCGAATGAGGCCCGCAAGGCCCTTGCCGAGCACGCACATTGGCTCAAACACGCGATTCTGCCGCAGGCCGACGGTGACTGGGCGATGGAAAAAGGGCCATTTCAGGCGCTTCTGGGCGCGCGGCAGCTCGGCCTGAACGCCGGGGAACTGCTCGAGCTCGGTGAAACCTCCCTGCGGCAGGCCCAGACGAAAGTCGATCTCCATGCCCGGGCAATTGTCGGCTTCCAGCACGGCACCGCCGCCGGAACGCGCCATGCCGCTCTCGAACGCGTTCAGGCTCATGCGCCCGCCACGTTTGAGCTGGCGCTGGCCTCCTATCGGGAATCGGTCGCGCGCAGCAGAGCCTGGGTCGAGATGACCGGCTTCGCGACACTCCCCGATGGGGAACGACTCGACATCGTCGAGACTCCCGCCTACATGGCACATCTGATACCGTTCGCGGCATACATGCCTCCCGAACGCACGGCCAGACCGCAGAAAGGCATTTATCTCGTAACCCGCCACGCCGGCAGCCAGGCGGCTCACAATTACGCCGACATCGCCAACACCTCTATTCATGAGGGGTATCCGGGACATCATCTGCAGTTATCCGGTCAAAACCTGCATCCCGGCATCTGGCGCGGTCTTGCGGACAGCATCGAGTTGATGGAGGGCTGGGCGCATTACTGTGAAGAAGCCGTTCTGGCGAATGGCCTTGAAGCCGGCAATGAAAACAGGCTCGTCCAGGGCCGCGACGAGGCATGGCGCTCGGCACGTATATTGATCGATATTAATCTACACCAGAAAACCTGGAGTTACGATCAGGGGCTCGCATTTCTGATGGAACACGCCGCCATGGATCACGCCTCGGCGGAGGCTGAAATCCGTCGCTACACGCAGACTCCCGGGTATCCGCTGAGCTACATGGCCGGCAAGCATCTCTTACTGGACCTGAAAAACGCGCTTCAGCAACGATTCGGATCAGACTGCTCCGATCGCGAGTTCCATGACCTGGTCATTCACGAAGGCAGCCTGCCGCTGTTTCTGGCACGTGAGTTTTACCCACAGCTGCTTCAGGACAAGCTCGCAATGAGCCAACGGGATGCCCGTCCATGACATTCAAAAGGCAACTGTATATTCCCGGAAAGCGTGATTATATCAGAGCGCAAAACCGGCCGAAGGTGGATTGTATCCTTTGCGCTATCATTGACGGCAACGACCGGGTCGACCGGCTGATGATCTGGGAAGACGAACTGTTCGCGGTGTCGGCGAATCTCTATCCATATAATGCCGGGCATCTTCTGCTTTTCCCGAGGCGGCATATTTTCGACCCGCGTGAAATGACCGCCGCAGAAGTTTCGCGCATGGCCGAAATTCAAAAACTCTGCCTCGACGCGCTCGACAAAGTGTATGAACCGGCCGGGTATAATATCGGTTCGAACGTCGGCGAGGCATCGGGGGCAAGTATCGACCACTTCCATCAGCATATCGTTCCCAGATATCCCAAGGAACTCGGCTTTGTCGACATCTGCGCCGGCGCGAAAATCATCATTGAGGATCCGCATGTGACGATGGACAAGCTGAGGGCCGCCATATCCCCGCAGCTCGAGCAGCCCGCGCCGGAAATGCCCCGTGAACCGAAAAAACGACGTCCGCGAGTTTGACGAGGCTGACCTGTCTTGCATGACCCCAATTGTGATATACTCGACCGCATTCGGGTTCCCTGTACACTCTTATTTTAGATACTCAGGAGAGAACAATGAAGAGGTTTTTTGGATGCACACTGCTTGCGATTACAGCTGCCATCGCATGTTGTCCCGCGACCGGTTCTGCGGCTGTCGAGGATGAACTGCGATATCTCGGGTATTCGAGTGAAATAGCCAGCATGGCAGACGACACCTACAAGCGCACGCATAAAGAGACTGCTCCGACTCCCGAGGCCGCAGCCAAGAGCCCGACCATTCTCGACGAAGCCGATGCCGTGAAGGAACAGCTTGCCGAACTCGGCCGCACCCGGTCGCTCACGCCTCAGACCCCCGTCGCATCCGAAGAATCCAAAAACAGGCTTGACGCCTTCTGGAAGCAGATGGCTTCCACCAAAACCGAAACCGCGGCCCCGATGTCGGACGAGCTTCGCGCACGCCTGAAGGATGCCATCACCCAGGCGCTCACCGGCGCCGGCTATGACATCAAGCAGCTCGACCTGATCGATACCACCCCGAACATGGATAATCCGCAGGTCCGCGCCGTCGCCCGCGTTGTGAAGCCGGTCACCTCGAAGGATTCATATCATGAAATACAGAACAACCTGGCCCAGATCAAGGATATCTGCCTGCAGGCCGGCACGATCGACAACATTCAGTATCTGAGTGAACTGACAACCTTCATCGCAGTGAATCCGCGCAACAAATACTACTACGAAAAGACCGTATTGAACCCTTGAACCGACCGTCTCACATCGTCTATCGCCCCATCGTAGCGAGATAATGGCTGCTCCATTTTCTCTGGCTACGTCGGCCCGCCTGTCGACGCGCCTTCTCGCATACGCCATGATCAGCACCCTGGTCGTGGCGTATGCCGCTCTGGGCGTTTTCCTTGCGGCCTACTGGGATCCTGAATATGCCCTGCTCGGACTTTTGCTGGGCTCGTCCCTCGGGGCGTTCATTGCTGTCCACGAGTCGACTCTTATCGGATGCCTCTGCGGCATGCTGACAGGGATGATCGCCGCCCCCTTCGTCTACATGATCATCGATTTCGAGACATCCTACATGGTCGTGTTCATCTTTTCTCTTTTCGGCGCGTTTCTCGGCGAACCCGTCGCCGTCTTCTGGCGGGAAGCGGAAGACGAGACACCGCCGGGCGTTCAGGAACCCCCGGCCAGCAAGGGAGATCCGTCGTGAGCGTGATTCGGCTCGTCATGCTTGACGGCGAAGAAGCTGTTTCCGGGCTTGTTCCGTCGCACTCCATAGATACTATTTTATCAGCTATAGCGAGAGGCGCGACGAACATTTCGACCTTCTGGCCGCTGATCCAGGAAATCGATGCCGGTCTGCGGGAACATTTTGATTTAAACCTCGATCCGTCGCCGCTTCTGGAAGGAACTGGCGACGGCCTGCTCGTCATCAGCTGGGAACACAACTGCATTGAGTCATTTCAGGAGTATCAGCCGTTGCGATCAGAGGGAACGGTTCGCCGGCATGACGGGCTGCACGAGATCGATGACGAGAGCGAACAGCGCTACGCCATCGGCCCTCAGTGGCATATCATTGATCATCATTTCGAAGAAAGCAGGCATTGAGCCATGGCCTACTGTCACGGCTGCGGCGCGGTCAACTCCGATGATGCGATTTCATGCATCGCGTGTGACCGCGCCCTCGCAACCATCTGTCCACAATGCTCGTTCCGCAACACCCCCGATGCCGCGTTCTGCACATCCTGCGGCCGCATACTAGGCCAGAGTTCGGCATCCGTCGAGCCCGGCCCGGCACAGACGCCGGCCATGGCCGCGGCTCCTGACACGCCCGAAACGGCCCTTCCGGCAGCCATAAAACGCACAGCCGATCTCCCGCCACGAAGCCCGTTCATGAAAGTCGTGCTGGGTGGTTTTGCCTTTGCCTTTCTGTATTTAAGCCAGGCATTGAGCGGATATCCGCTCGCCGGCATTCTGGCGGGACTTGCCAGTGGTCTGATCACTCTGTGGGGTGCCGTTGAGCTTTCCCTGTGGGCGCTTGAACGGCACGAACCCCGGCACACCGGCACACCGGAAACGGAGGATCAGCTTTTCGACGAGGAGCTGCCGGCCCCGCTCGCACCTGATATCGAGCCGATCGGCGGCTCATTCGAGGACGTCGATCGGGAAGCGCTCGAACCGTTATCGCCCGTCTCACGCATCTCCCAACCGCAGGGCATGGTTTCGACCATGGTCGCAAACATGCCGAACGTCGAGGCCGAACCGCCGACCCGTCCGAGACCACAACCGATCCAGCCGGCTCCAGCTTCCGACCAGAGCGATGTTGCCCTGCTCCCGCCGGGTGAGAAGTCAGGGCGGGTCGATGAAGAACCATTCCTGGGATCTGAAGAAGCGGAACTGATGCGCCGCGACAAGACCTCTCAGACGCTCGCCGAGTTTCTCGATGACGGCATTGCCCAGGAGATCACGCTTGTCGCCAAAAAGCTCGGGAAAAGTCCGGACAGCTACCCGCTCCGGTTGCGTCTTGCCCAGCTTCAAGAGGAGCGCGGCGAGCTGAGCAATGCGCTCGAAACCATGGAAACATGTCTTCGCAGCAATCCGCAGTCCCCCGAAGTCTTTCTGTATTACGGTGCCCTCCTCCGCCGCTCCGGCGAAATGGACAAAGCCCGTGAAGCGCTCCAGAAAGCTCTTTCAATGAACAAGTATCTTGCGAAGGCGCATTACCAGTTGGGCAGCCTGGAACGAGCGGCACGACACATCACCGAGGCCAGAGATGCATTGCAAAAGTGCATTCAGCTTACACCGGACGATCCTTACGCGCACTACCAGCTCGGCATGGTTTACCGGGAACTCGGAGAAGTGCAGCTGGCACAGCTCGAGCTCAAGCGGGCCTGCGTGCTGCACCCAAGCGACTCGTACGGGCACAGCCAACTCGGCCAGATTTTCCAGACCACCCACCAGTGGGACCAGGCGGTTCTCGAGTATTCGCAGGCACTCAGCCTCAAACCGAACGACCCCTATGTTCTTGAAAAGCTGGGTGAGGTCATGATCGAAAAGGGCGAGCATGCACGCGCAGCGGAGTTGCTGCAGGAAGCGCTGTCGCACCAGTTTCACCCGGAGCCGCGCACGATGATCACGCTCGGAAAAGTGCTTCGGATTCTCGGCCGGATGCGGGATCTCGTGAGCCAGATGAACGAGGTTTTGAGACTCTCCCCCGGCAATCTCGATGCGATGTTTCTCCTGGCACAGGCTCATATCGCCGATCAGGACCATCCCCGGGCGATCGTCATGCTGCGGGAGCTGCTCGAGGCTTCTCCCGACCGCTCGGAAGCCTGGCTCGAGCTCGGCAGGCTTTATCAGGCACAGGGCAAGGAAGATGACGCAATCGCGGCGTTCACAAAGGCTTCACCGAACGCCGCAGACCAGGCCGGCGTCTGGAATACGATCGGCGTACTGCTCTCGAACCGCAAGGATTTCACGGAGGCCCTGAAAGCGTTCAGAAAAGCTCTGAGCTTCGATTATTCGGATGTTCAGATTCAGAACAACCTGAAGGCCGTACAGAAAAAAATCGAGTCGAACTGTCGCCGCGTCATCGAAAATGCGGAAGAGGCGCTTGCGCTCGACTCCGGCAAGCTCGACTCGTATCTGCAGCTGGGACTCGCCTACGAAATGATCGACCGCCCGGATGAGGCGATGATGGCGTATCAGCGGCTTCTCTCGATCAAACCCGACTCGATCGATGGTCTGCAGGCCTACGCGGATCTGCTCAAGCGGCGCGGCAAGCTGAAGATGTCGATGAGATGCTATCGCGAGATTCTCAAACTGCGCCCCGACCATGCCGATGCCAGGCTCCATCTCGTCCGCGGGCATCTGGCGCTGGGCTTCATCAATGAAGCGCTCCGCCACGCCGTCGTCGCCCAGAAGCTGCTGCCCGAGGACCCGAGAATTCACTTCCTGCTCGGCAAGATCTATTTTGCAAAAGGGCTGGCACCTCGCGCGTATCGCGAGTTTTCGCTTGTCGCAAATTCGTCGCAGGCCGACCCGGAAATGGTCAGCTGGGCCGAGCTGATGAGGCGCAGGCTGCAGAAAAAGCCATGACGCGACATCCCCCGATGCATGCATTCATTCTCCGGTCAGCCGCCGCTGGAACTCTGCTGTCGATGCTTATCTGTGCGGCACCAGGCGCCGGCGAGCAGCTTTCGTTTCAGGATATGGCCGTGCGTGACGCCTCGGTTCGCGACATCATGACCGGCTCACAGGCGCGGCCGCGGGCCGACACGTATTATCTGATGGGACTTCAGGCGGCGCGGAAAGGCGAAGATCAGGATGCGCTGCGTGCCGTTGAAACCGGCCTGACGATCGAGCCCCAGAATCTCAAGCTGCGTAATCTGCGGGCAGCCCTCTGGGCACGAACCGGCCGCCGCGGTGAAGCCATCGCCGAGTTCCGCAGAATTCTCGCGGCCGTCCCCGACGATACCTATGCAAAAGAGTCGCTCCGGGCGCTTCTGCCAAGGCCGGTCGCTCCCGTCGTCGCCACGAGCCAGGTCAAGAAACCGGCGCGCGAAACCGCTCCGACGGCACCCGTCGTGGTACAAACCGGCAAAAAGGACGGCGACAAGAGCAAAGATCTGGCAGCCGCTTCCCAGACGCGGCTTCTCGATTCCGGATATTTCGAACAGGCCAGGCAGAAACAGCAGTGCGAGCAGGTCATGGCCTCGATCAAACGTGCGCAGGATGCGTATGTGCAGGAGCATAAAGATGCGAAAGGGAAGTATGATCCGAAACTTCTTGTCGATGCCAAGCTTCTGACAGCCGCGCCGACCTGCCCGGAGGGGGGCAGTTTCGAGTGGGCCGGCGACGGGCCGACGTGCAGCAAGCACGGGGCTTTTGCCACTGTCCAGGCAGAGGTGAAGACCGTTTTCGCCGACTTCAACAAGGCGATGCAGGCCAAGCTCGGCAGAAGCTACCCCGAAGCACTCAAGGGGTTCGAACAGGTCGTCATCGCCTACCCGCGTTGGTCTGAAGCACATTTTCAGCTGGGTGACACCCTGTTCAGAATCGGCGAGGACCGCCAGGCCATCGACCGGCTCCGGACATGCCTGCAGCTCGATCCCGGCAACCCGGATGCATCACTTCTCCTTGCCAATCTGTATTTCAAGATCGGCCACAAGGAAGCATCTCTCAAGCTCCTGGACAGCATCACCAAGAAGCTGCCGGGCACGGTTTACGGTCTCGCGGCGAGAAGTATCGCAGGATCGATCCGGGCCGGGCGGAACTACTACCAGATTTTCCCGCCGAACTGAGGATGGCAGCGAAAAGATGATCAAGCCGGTCAAACGCCTTGGAATTCTCTGCCATCCGACGCGAGAGTCGGCCCCTCCGCTGCTTCGCGCGATTCTGGCGTGGGCAGCGCGGCATGAGATGGAAATCAGGCTCGATGAAATCATGGCAAAGCGCGTCAGACGGCCACAACTCGGCGTTCCCAGGAGCGAGATGAGCGGGCTTGTCGATATGGTGGTGGTACTGGGCGGCGATGGCTCGATCCTCGAAACGGTGCGCTCATTCGCAGCCGACGGGCTGCCCGTCGCCGGCATCAATCTCGGGCATCTCGGGTTTCTGACGCTGGGCGATTCGAAACGGGCCGAGGCGATTCTCGACCGGCTCAGACTCGGCCGGTACCGTATCGAGAACCGCATGATGCTCAAGGCGGTCGTCTTTCGGAAAGACCGCGAAATTTTTCGTGGAATCGCGCTCAACGACGCCGTCATCGTGAAAGGGCCGATTCTGCGCGTCATCGACATCGATGTGTCGATTTCAGGCACCTACATCACCTCGTTCAGAGGCGACGGGGTTCTTTTCTCAACCCCGACCGGTTCTACCGCCTATGCGCTTTCGGCAGGCGGGCCGATCGTTCCGCCATGGGTCAACGCGCTTCTGATCTGCCCGCTCCATTCGCACACGCTCAACGCAAGGCCGGTCATTACGTCTGACCAGGAGATCCTGACAGCGAAGGTATCCGCAACGCACTCAACCATCGACCTGGTTCTGGACGGGCAGGAAGGCTTCGGCCTGTTGGGCGGAGATGAAGTGCAGGTCTCGCGCGCCAGCGAAACTGCCCGTATTGTCGCATTCGGAACGCGGAATTTTTTCCAGGTCCTCCGGCAGAAGATGAAATGGGGCCGATGACACCGTCCATGGGCAGATTTGATTCCATGCAATGAAAGGAAGAATATCAGTGAAAATTTCATGGGTTCTCGAAAAGATCAAATGCGAAGGCTGCGTCGAAAATGTCGCGAAAGCGCTACTGATGGTTGACGACATCAGTACTGTCGAAGTGGATCTGGCCGGGAAGTCAGTCACCTTCGATGCTCTTGACCAGTCGGCCACCGATGCGGCAAAACGGGCGCTGACCCTTGCCGGCTATCCCCCGAAGCAGGTCTGAATCTCTCCATCAAGAAAGTCGGCTTCGCCGTTTCAAAGGTCCCCCTGCAGCGATCACCCTGATCGAATCCTGCAACCAGGTTGCAGGAGCGAGGAGGACCCTTCGTTGTATCGAAAGGACGAGGTGGGTGTTTTGAAAAACAGGACTCTCTCCGCAATTCTGTCATCGACGCTCCTCTCTCTTTTTATATTTTCAACTATTGCAGTCGCATCGCCTTTTTCATTTGATGCATCGAAGCCCCTGTTCGAACCGGCGGGAACCTCACTGATCGGCACCGTTACAGCGATCGTGCCTCAGGGGTATCTGCTGTATCGAAGTCAGATCTCGGCGAATGCCGAGGGGGGACGCGTCGGGATTCAACTGCCTCAAGGGAATCGCAAGCCGGACCCGTTCGGACCCGGGGAGATCGAGATTTTTGGCGCCGGCAGCTGGCAGATCGGGGTTCGCCTCGATCAGATCACTGCGACATCTGATGCGAAAATAGAGGTTGGATTCCAAGGCTGTTCGACGCTGACGTGTTTCATGCCGGACACATTCGAATTCCGGTGGTCCGTTCCCCCGTCCGCCCGACCCGCCAGCCCCGCTCCGTCCTCGCCCCCCCCTTCGCGGATGAGCACACCGGATGTCGGGTCGGTAACGACACCAAGCGGCGCGGTCGATTTCGGCAGAACGATTCAGGAGCGCGGACTTGTTTCCGCCATGCTTCTGGCATTTTTCGGCGGGCTGCTTGTCAGCCTGACGCCGTGCGTGTATCCGATGATTCCGATCACCTTGTCGATTATCGGAAGCCGCGATGAAAACCGTTCTCTGGCTCGCGGGTTCGCCCTGTCGGTGCTGTATGTCGCGGGACTTTCGCTGACGTATGCCCTTCTTGGGCTTGCCGTGGCAAGTTTCGGGGCCCATCTTCGCGGCGTCATTCAGGGACCATGGTTCCAGGGTGCGATGGCGCTGGTTTTCGCGATTCTGGCGCTCTCCATGTTTGATCTTTTTCTGCTGCAGGTTCCGGAGATGCTGAGACAGAGGCTGGCCGGGTTTCGAAGCGGTGGCACGGCCGGCGTTTTTCTGACCGGGATGGTGTCGGGCCTGATGGCTTCGCCCTGCGTCGCGGCGCCGCTTGCCGGTATTCTGGCCTACATTGCTTCGACCGGAAGCGCGCTGCTGGGTTTCATGCTTCTGCTGGCATTCGCCTGGGGCATGGGATTGATCCTGATCCTTCTGGGCACGTTTTCAGGCGTTCTCAACTCTCTCCCGAGAGCCGGGGAATGGATGAACAGAGTCAAAGAGTTCTACGGATTTCTTCTGCTTGGCGCTGCCCTGTATTTCATCCGGCCGCTGGTCGGAGCCCCATGGGGGGATCTGGGGGTCTCCCTGCTTCTGGCCGGCTTCGCGGGTTTTCTGGGGTTATTCGTGCCGTCAAGCCCGGAAACGCCTCTCGGAGAGCGTGTCAGAAAATGTATCGGAGTCGTTGCCCT
>CAZQYQ010000124.1:941-12616 GCA_964597625.1 uncultured bacterium | reverse complement strand
AATAAACCGGGTGATTGGCTCCTCAATCAGCGTTTTCCGGACCATGCCCAGCAGGTTGGCCAGCGTGAGATTGGCTTCCAGGATCACCTTCCCCTCAGAGATGGTGCAATAGCCCACCGGCGCAAGATCATAGAGGTCTCTAAAGCGCGCTTGGGTGGCATTCAGTTCCACCTGTGCCTGATGGAGTTCCTCATTCTGCATCTCAAGTTCGACCTGATGCTCACGCAGTTCTTGGAGCACCTGCCGGATTTCTTCGGGCAGCCGAGCCTCGAGCTTGTCCGTCACCCGGACCGCTTTTTTCCTGGTTCCCCGCTCAGCCCGTTGGCGCATATGAGCTGCTTCCTCTGGGCGTTTCTCCTTGTCTTTCACTCTGTCTCTCCATCATTTCCAGGTGAACATGAGCTCACACACAGACGAACTGCTCCCTCCCTATGCGGGAACAAACGTCTCTAATCTCTTCACCAGCTGACTTCTTCCTCAAATGCCTGTCTATCCAAAATACGCAGGAATTTCATTCGTGGCAATTTATCTATCACGTATCCAATCGGGATTTCGTTTGCCCCATGTGATCGGGCATTCACCACATCAGGGTTTCGGTGCGAGGGACCGGGCGGTTTCGAGGGCGCGCTCGACATGCTGCTGGGCGCGAAGCTGGGAATTGTAGATGAGACGGATGACCCCGTCGCGGTCGATGACGAACGTGACACGACCGGGAATCAGCCCCAGACTTCGCGGTATTTCGAACGCCCGGCGCACGGTTCCCTCGGTATCGGCGAGCAGTTGATACGAAAGTTTGTACTGTTCGATGAACGTTTTATGGCTGGAAGCGGAATCGGAGCTGATGCCCAGCACGATGGCACCGGCTTCGGCGAACGAGGCGGTCATGTCGCGGAAACCACAGGCCTCGATCGTGCAGATCGACGACCCATCTTTCGGGTAGAAAAACAGCACGACGGTCTGCTTTCCCTTGAAGTCAGCCAGGGAAACGGGTTTTCCCTCGTGATCGTTCAGCGTGAAATCGGGGGCCTTGTCGCCTTCTTTCATTCGTTCCTCCCAAAGAATAGGTGCTACCGTCCCGCCGTGCCATCGAGTGGAGCTGACCCGCTGCCGGGGCCAAGATTCAGTCTGGAGCCATGATCGGCGATCAGCAGTCTGAGGATGTTTCTGACCAGTTCCCAGGATGCCGGCTCGCAGGGGCCGGTTCCATGATAGACGAGAAGATTGTCGCGATCGAGAATGATCACATTCGGCGTGACATAGGCGATTTTCAGAGCACGGCCGATCAATGCGTGCCAGTCGAGTGCGACGGGGATCGGAAGCCGTTGTTCCCGCCACCAGGCCTCGGCATCCTCATGTTCGGTCGTCCAGGGAAACTGCGACAGGTTCACGGCGTAAAAAAGCGCGATGTTCCCGGAATCGGCGAACTCATGCTTCAGCCGCTCACCCCATCGTTTAATATCCAATCGGATATCACGATGGCCGGTCAGAATCACGACGGGCTTTCCTCTCAACTCAAAGCTGTTCCAGCGCTGCCCCTGAAGATCGACAAGATCGTATTCAACGAACTTCTGCGCAGGGGCGCGCTTCTCGATCCAGGCAGGAGGAAAATCCGGCGGTGGAAGAGCTTCGGCCGGGATGCTGCACAGGGATACAAGCACGCCAAGAACACCTGTAAACAGGATACGATGCATTTTCATCTGTTGTTCCCCATTCTCTCATTTTCTGCGTTTCTGTGCCTGCTCTGCATCAGATATGCCGTCATTTCTTACGAAATGGACCGCAGATCCCCGCATAATCGCCCATCTGGCGCATGGTCCCATGCTATCTCCTGCACGATCGCGGATAGAAGGGCCTCGTGCGCAGATGACGAGAAACACCTCGGGTCCCCTGGGCGAAAAATCGCCACGATCCTCCCCGGGCCCCAGGGCCTCCGGGGATCCGGCTGCTCAACTCTCTTCCCGTGCAATGCCTTCGCATCTTTGTGCCTTTGCGGTTCGCTGAGTGACCGTTCGTGCTAAAATGAAAATGGTCCGGAATTCATGCAGCCGTGATCGGCACGGGCATCATTTGCAGAGGGGTACAGAAGATGACGGTTCATCGGAAGAGCTGGTTGGCTTGCCGGTTGGCAGCTGGTTTTCTGCTGGTTTGCGGGTGTTTCCTGATGTCGGGACAAGTCGTATCAGGGGGTGTTGAAACGCCTTCGGACACCCCGGAAGTCATCGTGCTGAAAACCCCGACGGAAACCTTCACTCACAAATTTTTCTTCGCCCTGAGGGACGGACGCATATGGGTCCAGTCCAGAACCGACAAAGGGGAACAGGGTCAGTGGCACCTTCTCAACGAAACCGGCCTTCCAAGCTCCTCCCCCGGCAAAGCCCCATTTAAAGAGGTGGCATCGATCAGGGAAATTGCCGCCGATGGCGACAATCTCATCGCCATCTCGAACAACAACATTGTATATTATACTAAAACATATAATATGAAGTGGAAAGACCATTTCTCCGCGATTCCCTTCACGAAGCAGCTTCTCCTGCCGGCAAAGAAACGGGCGTTCGGCATTTCCCATCGCGGCAACTTCGTGAAATACTACCAGGACATCGACGGGAATCCTCACAGCAACAGCGTTGGCGTTACCACCCTGTATCTGCTGACCGACAACGGCCATACGATCTATTACGCTGATCCCTGGCTTCCTCCGGCATTTTCCCATGAGATCGACACTCCAAAAAAGGGCACCTTCATCGCCTCGAACATGAGCGTCAGCGGCTCGACCCTGTTTCTCATCAACGAAGCGGGTGAACTGTATACCCGCCTGTATGATTTCGACACCTCCGGCCAGGATCCGCTCCTGGCCTACTCCTACAAACGAGAAAAACGCCAATCTGCGAGGAGCAGACGGATCACAAGCCTTCCACCGGAAGACGAGCGAGGCCACACCGACTTCGCCGGCGGGATCGCCGAGCTCATAACCGTCACTCTTCCCCCGGAAGACTGGCGGCGCCAGCCCGATATTCCCGGGATGATCACCGATCTCATCACCATTTTCCAGAATGGCGAAGGCAACTCTTCGTTCGAGCTCAGAGTCGAAGGCCGGGATTCCGACGGCCGCACCGGCTATTACCAAAAAGCCATTTACGCCGACGCCTGGTCTTTCGTCGAGACAGGGATGCCCCTGAAGGGCCGGCCCGTTTCGCGCAGCGTCGATAGAGCCCGCCTTTACACGGCCCCGAAGACAAGAAATTATACAGGTTTCGTGCAGCTCGGCGACCGGAAGATTGCCGCCCGCCTCCTCGATTTCTGGCCATTCAGCCCACCCGCCGTGCTTCAGCTCACCATCGGGAAGCAAACCTTCAACGCCCGGCTGCACATGCGACAGTATCATCACCGCCAGAACGGCACGCTGGCCTGTGCCGCGACCATCGAATTGCCGGTCGAGCTTCAGAGGTCCACCGTTCCTGAGATCAGACAGGTTTATGAAGATGTTTTCAGAGCATCCCCGTTAACGGACATGGTTCTCGTGCAGCAGAAACATGCCGTCCAGGCGGCCGAGGATCTTCACATCCTGGGAATTCCCGAGATGGCTGACACCGTCACCAGCCTGATGGGCAAAAACGGCCTGAAGGGGGAACTGCAGGCCAGATTTCACGCCCGGCTCCGCTTCACCTTCGACAAGGAAATTCCCTGACCTGCCCCTCAGATTTCACGTTTGAGGGAAGCGGGGGTTTCGAGGCCATGAGCCAGCATCAGCGGTTCATCGGCAAGCAGGGTGTCGATCGGACCATCGGCGATGACGCGGCCGTCGTCGATGAGGATCGCGCGGCCGCACAATGCTCTCACCCATTCCAGGTCGTGAGTGACGATCAACAGCGTCTGGCACAGGGATTTCAGAATCTGCGTCAACTGCCGGCGGCCGCGCGGGTCGAGATCGCCGGTAGGTTCGTCGAGAACGAGAATCGACGGTTCGCAGGCGAGAACTCCGGCGATTGCGGCACGGCGCTTCTCGCCCCGGCTCAGTTCATTGACTGGCCGGTCGGCAAAGCCATCGAGTCCGACGGTTGCGAGAGCCGCCGAGACAGCCTCTGGCCCAAATGTGCCGCCGCTCGCCGCCGCGAGCTGGCTCGGGCCGTAGGCGACATCCTCGCCGACCGTTTCGCAGAACAGCTGGTCATCAGGGTCCTGGAATACAATGCCGACTCTGCGCCGAACCTCGCCCAGATGAGGAGCGGCAACGTCAAAACCATCGGCCCTGATCGATCCGTCGGCGGTTCTGCCATCGGGCAGCAGGCCGTTCAGGTGCAGCAGAAGCGTTGACTTGCCCGCCCCGTTCGGTCCGATCAGCGCCACCCGCTCGCCAGAACATATATTAAATGATATTTTGTCAAGCACGCACCGGCCGCATGGCCAGGAAAAACACAGGTTCTCAACAGCAAGCGCGCCGCCGTTCATTTCCAGCCTCTGGCCAGCATGGCACGGTAGACGCGCTCGGCACGGGAGACGGCACGAACGAACAGCGCTCCGAGAAGTGCGCTCTTTGCTCTCCAGGAGGTTTCCGCAGACGTGGAAAAACTCCGGGAACTTCGGGCCCGTTCGAGCCTGAACGCTTCCTGGTGCAACAGATCGCCGTATCGGAGCAGCAGAAGCATTGTGCCGACAAGATCGGCTGATATTCCGCGTGCGCGAAGCCAACGGGCCAATTCAGCGGGCGGAAGATGGGCTGAAAGCAGCAGAAGCGTTCCAAGGGCGAGCAGGCCCCGAATGGCTATCTCCAGGCCCGCATCGGCATTTCCCGTGATCCAGCCGCGCATCACAGCTCCGCTGACGATCACGAGAGCGATCCACCCGCCCCGGGAACGCCGCGTCCGTCCGGAATCACTGAGCCAGAACCCCGTGAACAGGATGGAGGCATAGAGGGCATGGCTCATGGAACCCGATCCGGGAAGCACAAGAAGAAGCGCGACACCGGCAGCAGCCGCGCCGAGTTTTATACTAACAGATATAGAGTTTGTGTTCATCGCCGGGAGCGGCCGTGATCATTCAGCTGTCGATGACGGGAGCTTGCTCGCGACGGGCGGCCAGGCGGCCGGCGCCGAGAATCAGCAGGGCCGTGACGATCGCGCCGAACGCCCCGGCAGCGATGGTTCCCCAGACTGTGCCGAGAGCTGGTATCGCATAATCCGGGCAGATGCCGGAGATGACAGGCCCGGCAGCATGCACTTCAAATCCAAGCGATCCGGCGACGGCCTCGAGACCGTCCGGCCATGGGCATGCCCAGGGCGCAATGAACAGCGCCGCGCCGGCCGCAGTGATGAAAAACACCGGCAGCAGCCGCATCGTGCTCCTCTGATCCGCTCCGGCGGCGGTTCGCATCTCGGCGGAGAGAGCGCCGCGACGTCTGACGGATCGGATGATGAGCCCGGTGATGATCCCTTCGCCCAGCCCGATCAGGGCATGAATTCCGGCCATCGCCGGGACGACGAGCCCCCACGGCGCCATGCCGGAGAGAGCCAGCTGGCCCGCACAGGAAAGCGCGGCAAGCATCGTGCCGGCCCAGGCGGCGATTCCGGCCGCGACAGCGGAACCGGTGTCACTGGCAGCCACTGGGTTGATGCGCTGCAGGAGCATCCAGACGAGATACCCGCCCAGAGGGGCGACGAGAGCCATGTTGAAGAGATTTGCCCCCAGAGCCGTAATGCCGCCATCGGCGAACAGCAGGCACTGAACGACGACAACCGCCGTCATGACGGTTACAGAGGCGGCAGGTCCGAGAAGAATCGCGATCAGCACGCCTCCGATCAGGTGGCCGCTCGTTCCGCCCACGACGGGGAAATTGATCATCTGGGCCGCGAACACGAACGCCGCTGCCATGCCAAGCAGGGAAACCCGCCGTACACCGGTCTCCGCATCGCGCGCAACGCCGGCAAACCGGCCGGCATACAGACCGAGAGCGGCAAGACCTCCGGCTGTCGCAGCCGTCTTCAGATCGAGAAACCCGTCTGGAATGTGCATGATGCTGAAGTATATCCCCCCCACCCTGTTCCCCGCAAGAAGATGATGGAAAGGAAGTGTCATCGGCATCCTCCCCCATCTGAATGGATCAAGGTTCGTTCTGCGCCCCGCAGATCCGTCAGGGGAAGAAGATGGCAGGCGCTTTTCGGAATCGACGTCTCCTGCGTGGGCACGCCATTGCCGGCATCAGATGAAGCGGCGCAGGACGTTCGTGACGCTTGAGACGATTCCGTCGACGATAACGTAAACGACCGGCACGTACGTCAGGGTCAGGATCGTCGAGATGAGGAAGCCGCCGATAACCGTGATGGCCAGGGGCTGATAGAAGTCGGCGCCGGCACCGATGCCGAATGAGAGCGGCAGCATTCCCAGAATCGTCGTCAGAACCGTCATCAGGATCGGTCGGATGCGCACGACTCCGGATTCGAGCGCGGCCTGTTCCCGGCTGATGTCGCTGGCCCTGCGGCGTTCGATGATATTATCGATCAGAATGATGCCGTTATTCACGGCGATACCGGCGAGCATGATGACGCCGATCATGGCGGTGATCGAGAAGGCGAAACCGTATAGTCTCAGGAACAGGATAACGCCGATGATCGAGAGCGGGATCGTGAACATGATGATGAACGGATAGGCGAGCGACTCGAACTGGCTTGCCATGATCATGTAGACCAGGAGGACGGAAGCGATCAGGGCAATCGAGAGGTTTCTGAACGCTTCAACGCGTTCTTCCTCATCACCGCCGAAGTTCACTTCGTAGCCCGCCGGCAGTTTGACATCTTTCAGGCACTTCGTGATGTCCTGTACGACGGCCTGTAGCGGTCTGTTATCGATATCCGCCTGGACCTTGATGAGGCGTTTGAGATTTTTCCGTTCGATGCGGGTGTAGCCGCGGCCTTCGTAGACTTTCGCAACCTGGGCCAGATTGATGTTCGTCGAGTCATTGACATTCACCTCGAGACGTCTGAAAGCATCGACCCGGTTCTTCACGTTGTCAGCCGCCTCAACGCGAATATCATACTCTTCATTATCTTCCTTGTACTGGCCGGCGAGAGTGCCATAGACATACGAGCGCACCATTTCCGCAACCGTGCCCAACTCGAGTTTCAGATCTCCAAGGCGCGCGCGGTCGAACTCGACCTTGATCTCGGGCCTGCCGGCTTTGACGCCGCTGTCGAGATCCTTGAGGCCGGGCACCCCTTTGATTTTCTCGGTGATCTGCTGGCAGATCGACTCGATGACGGTGAAATCATCGCCGCTGACTTCGATCTGAACAGCTTTTCCGCCTTCCGGCCCGCCCATCTTCGGCTCGTTGAACGCGACGGTGCGATATCCCGGTATTTCAGCGATCGCCGGCCGCAGATCCCGGATGACATCATTGGTCGTTTTCGTTCGTTTTTCTTTGGGAAGAAGAACGACCGTGATGTCGCCCTCGCCGAGTTTCAGATTCGTTATGATCTTCTCGATTTCCGGAACGGGCTTGAGCTTCTCTTCCATAGCCATCGCTATAACGTCGGTCTTCTCGATCGACGTGCCCTCGGGGGCTTCAAATTTCAGAACGAAGGAGCCGCGATCCATTTTCGGAAAAAATTCGAGCGGGGGCATGAATGCGAAGGATTTCCAGAAGACGACGAACATCAGAAAGAAGTAGGCCCACCGCCTCCAGGCTTTGGCGAGAATCCAGCTCAGAAGGGCTTTGTAAAAACGTTTGATCAGGTCCATCAGCGGCTCTCGCGGCGTTTTTCCGATCTTGAGGCCGTAGGCACACATGAGCGGAACGACCGTGACGGCGACGACCAGTGACGCAAGCAGCGAGAAAACGATCGTCGCGGACATATTGGAAAAGATCTCTCCGACAACGCCGGGCACGAAAGCGATCGGCACGAACACGACGACCGTGGTGAGCGTCGAGGCCATGATGGCAAGATACATTTCATTCGCGCCCTGGATCGCGATCTCACGCCTGTCGGATTCGCCCCGTTCGACGAGCAGGCGGTAGATGTTTTCGAGAACGACGACGGAGTTGTCAACGATCATGCCGATGCCGAGCGCAAGACCGCCGAGGGTCATCAGGTTCAGCGTCATGCCCTTTTTGAGCATCATCATCGCGAAGGTGGTGATGACGGCGAGGGGGATGCCAACGCCGATGATGATCGTCGAGCGAATGCTTTTCAGGAACAGAAACAGCACAATGACGGCCAGCACCGCACCCGTCATCGAGTTATCCTTGACCATCTGGATCGAGTCCCGGATGAACTCGGAGCTGTCGTTTCCTATAGAGAGTGTTATTTTCTTTTTGTATTCCTCTTCGAGTTTCGGAAGAACCTTCTTCACCGCATCCGAGATATCGACCGGGTTGGCCCCGGCTTCTTTCTTGAGAGCCAGAGTGACGGCGGATTTCCCGTTCAGACGCGACACCGACTCAATTTCCTTGTACCCATCTTCGATACGGGCGAGTTCGGACAGGTAGACCGGGCGGCCATCTATGTTGCGAACGACGATTCCGCCGAGATCACGGGGTGTTTTGACTTCGCCTTCGGACCTGACGAGATACTTGAAATTTCCTTCGGTGATGTTGCCGACGGGGGTGTTTTGGTTATCCCGCGTGACGGCTCCGATCACGTCGTTGATCGTGAGCTTGAAGGCCTTCAGCCGATCGGGATTAACCTTGACGCGGATTTCCCGTTCGAGACCGCCGAACACCTCGACGTTTGCGACACCGCCGATGCGCTCGAACGCGGGCTTGATCTCCTTGTCGGCGATCCGGCGCAGAGTCTTGAGGTCGAGTTCGCCGCCCACCGACACGTTCAGCACGGGCTGGGCATTGATGTCGAGTTTCGCGACCGTGACCTGTTCGATGTCGCGTGGCAGTTTCCGCTTGGCGATATCGACCTTCTCGCGCAGATCTACCGCGGCCAGGTCGATGTCGGTTCCCCAGTTGAACTCGATCATGATCCACGAGTAGCCCTCAAACGAGTAGGAGGTGACCCGCTTGATGTTTTCGACCGTGTTCACTTCCTCTTCGATTTTGCGCGTGACGATATTTTCCATCTCGGCCGGGTCGACGCCCGGATATGGCGTCTCGATGAAGGCAAGCGGGAAATCGATATTCGGGAAGAGATCGACGCTGAGATTGTACAGAGCGCCGAGCCCGAGCAGCATGGCGCAGATCATGACCATGCTGATCGTGATCGGGCGTTCAACTGAGATTCGCGGAAGGTCCATGGCGGAGTCTCCTGTCGGGATCAGCGATCGCCGGTCGGAACGGCAGGGGCTGAGGCCGTGCCGGCTCCGGCCGGGAGGGTGTCTTCGGGTTTTGCCGCTACCGTGACCAGAGCGCCGTCCGTCAGGTTTTCCGCTCCGACGGTCACGATCGAGTCGCCGGCCTGGATTTCCCCGGCGGTGCACCAGTCTTTCTCACGCGCCAGCACGGTGACGGGAATCATTTTCGCCTTCTCCCCCCGAACGACATACACCGCCGGCGACTCCGCCGGCCCTGTCAGAGCCGTGATCGGTATCAGCGGCACATCAGCCAGCTCCCTCAATATTATATTACCAGATATATACATATTCGGCTTCAGTTTGTGATCGGCATTATCGACCAGAATGCGAACGAGGAAGGATCGCGACTCATCGCCGTAGAGGTCGATAAACGACACCATTCCGCTGTGGGAAGCATTCACGGCCGTCTTCTGGCCGATGCTGATCCGGTTGATCTGGTTTTCGGAAATCCGGGCATCGACATAGACCCGGTCGATGTCGATCACTCTCCCGAGAAGCTTTCCCGGAGAAACGCTCTGGCTCAGAAAGACATCCCGGCTCGTAAAGAACCCGCCGATCGGCGCACGGATCGTGGCGCGATCAAGGTTCAGCCTGTCGAGATCGAGTGCAGCCTTCTGGCTCTGGACGGCTATTTCCGCCTTCGCCGCCTCGGCTTCGGCTTCGTCGAAGGCTTTTTCGTTGAGCACTTTCTTTTCCATCAGGATCGTGCGGCGTTCGAAATCCTTCCTCTTTTCCTTCAATTCGGTCTCGGTGTGCCGGAGTCCGGCTTCCGACATTCTCACCGCGATCGCAAGCCGATCGGATTCCAGCAGCACGACCGGGGCTCCTGCCTTGACGGCCTGGCCGTTTTCGACGAGAATTTTTGCGACACGCCCGGTCACATCGGGAGTGACCCAGGACTCCTCGAACGGCTTCACCTGGCCGGAGAAGCTGATGACTTCACGGATAGGACCGCTTTTCACGAGGGATGTCGCGACGGTTACGGGGGCCTGGGCCGCACCGGGCACAGGCACGCCCAGCAGGAGAATCGCACATATAATAGTACAAACAATTTTTTTCACGGCATTCCTCCTTCAAAATCTGCCGCTGCCGATACGATCGAGGGCAGAGGCAATCCCCGTGAGCGTTCTGATGGCGCCCGGGGCTCCCGAATCAAACTGCATCGTCGTCAAGACAGCCTTTCCCATGCCGGCGAGTGTTTCGCCGGTACCGCTGAGCAAAGCAGGATCTGCTGCCACCTCGAGCCCGACTCCTTCGGGCAGTTCGAGAACCTTCACGTTTTCAGCACCCTGATCGAGCTTTTTCTGAAGCTCGAGATCTCTCGACAGTTCATACAGAACGGCGAGTCTCACGCGCTCGTCACGATGGATTCGCACCGAATTCTGGGCAGCATCACTCATCGTGATCTGCGCGTCGATCAGCTCCACGATCGCCGCATCGCCGTGCTGGTAGCGGGTCATGACCATGCGCATATTTTCACGGCTCTGCTCGAGAGCTTTCACCGCAAAATGCAGTTTCGGATCCATTTCAGCGTATTCGGTCAGGGCGCTCATCAGTGCCGTCCGCTTGGCGCTGGAAATATCAGCCAGCGTGAGATCGGCGCGATCGACGGCTTTGGTTGCGCGCTTCGTCTCATTTTTCAGATCACCGCTGTCGAACACCGGAAAATCAACCGCCACCTGCACCGCATAATCCCGGGCAAGATTCACGCTTCCGACGCTGGAGTTCGTGATGTTGTAGGCGCCTCCGACCGAAATGGTAGGCTGCTCGGCCAGGCCGGCGGCCCTGCGAAGGCGACGGTACAGTTCCGTATCGCGGCGGGCCAGTTCCAGATCGGCATCTTTCTCGAACATCGCCGCGTGAAACAGTTCGAACGTGGGTGATGCGAGCGGGAAGATGATCCCCGGCGGCAGATCGATTGTCAGAGAGGCGGGTGGCAGGTCGAGAAGATAGGCCAGATCAAGCCGGTAGCGTTCCTGCTGGGCATTGCGGCTGGTCAAAGAGGATTCGATGTTCGCCTTCTGGGTCTCGATGCGCAGGATGTCGTTCGGAAGCGCGAGGCCAACCTCCTGGTTGATGCGGGCGACTTCGAGCAGCTTGCCGAGCAGGATAATATTGATCTCATCTACCTGCGCAAGCTGCTGTTCTTCGAGCAGATCGAAATACAGCGTCACAATGCGGCCTCTGAGAGCCGAAGCGGCCCGATCGACATCGATGTTCCTCAATCGGGTCCGCATCGAAGCGATATCCCGTTGCAACGCAGGCATCTTTCCGAGGCCCGGATAGGCCTGCGCAATCTGCAGCGAGAGCAGATTCGTGTGATACTGCGACCCGAAAAACGCGCTGGGAGTTGAGTCCACATAGACCTGACGGCGATGGGCAACTTG
>CAZQYQ010000124.1:0-931 GCA_964597625.1 uncultured bacterium | reverse complement strand
GCAACAAGGCTGGCCACGGTATATATGCCCAGTACGGCGATGGGCAACTTGCCCGGTAACATTCGGAATGGAAAGATTTTCGGCGCGCTTCCCGTCGATTTCCTGTTCTTCGGCCGTCAAACGGGCCATTTTCAGACCAAGATTGCGTTGCTCGGCTGTCTCGAGCAGGCCCGCGAGATTGAGCGCCGATGAGCCGGTCGCGACAGCAAGCATGAAAAGCAGCACCGTGGCGCTCTTCAGGGCACGAGCCCGGGATTTCAACTGAAACAACACCTGTTCGCTCTCCTTCATCGGAATCGGCATTCGATGCCGGATATTTTCAAGAGGCGTCAGTATACGAAAAACAGCATACCAAGTCAATGCGATGCAACTGAAAAGGCACTAATATTATAATTTTACATTTATAGAATGGATGACAAAGCCCCCGATCCTCAGACCGGGGGCTTTGATGTTCAGAGAACGCTCAGTTCGATCGTATCATCGTCAGAAGCATCTTGAAACGGCTTTCGGCACGAAGGGAATGAGGATGATTCGCAGGCATGAGGATCATTTCTCCGGCTTTCACCATGTGCGGCGTGCCGTCGATCGTGATGACCGCTTCGCCGTCGATGATCTGAACGATGGCATCGAACGGCGCGGCGTGTTCCGAAAGCCCCTGCCCCTGATCAAATGAAAAAAGCGTCACGGTTCCGGCTTTTTTGTCTACGAGCGTCTTGCTCACGACCGAGCCGCTCGCATACTCGACGAAACCGGCCAGGCTGACCGCGGTGGAAACGGGAAGAACAGGTTCCTGATTCGCCATTTTCATCTCCTGTATCATACATTATATGTATTATCATACAGACAAGAAGCACGAGGCCGAGAGAGCCGGAGGAAAGAACCCCGGGGATTGTCAACCTTCCTGTTTCAGTAGGCCTGGGCGGGGGGGATA
>CAZQYQ010000123.1:0-12666 GCA_964597625.1 uncultured bacterium | reverse complement strand
CTCCCTGGATACGGCCCATCGAGAGCATGTTCTCGCTGCTCGGCGTGACGCCGGGGTATCGAGAGGCCGACATCAGTCCCGTCTTCCTGCCGTTTCTGGTGGTCTTTACCGCGATGCTCATTGCCGATGCCGGATACGGAATCATCGCTTTTATCGCGTTGCTTGCGACGCGCCGCACGCTGATCGCGAAGGGCGCGCCTGAGCAGGCGCTGACGCTGTTCACGATTCTGTTCGGGGGCGTGGCTTGCTGGGGGATTCTGACGAATTCCTGGTTCGGAGCGCCATTGATGGAAAAATCACTCATCCCGACGGATGAGCTGTTCCTGAAAAAACTGTGTTTTTTGATCGGCGCGGTGCAACTGACGATTGCGCATGTCTGGAAGATACGGCGTGCTCCGGTCAATCTGGTGACGATTGCGGAGGCCGGCTGGGTGCTTTTCATCTGGGCCATGTGGGCGCTGGTTGAGGTGCTCGTGAATGAAAGTCCGGCTCCGGCCTGGATGCTCCCTCTGTTCGGGATCTCGCTGTTCATGATCGTTCTCTTCACGGATTTTTCATGGAATCCCTTCTCGACCATCGCGAAGGGGCTGGGCGCGGTTGCGCTGAACGCGGCGGGCTTCCTTGGAGATATCATAAGCTATATAAGACTCTGGGCTGTCGGCCTCGCCGGAGGGGTTCTGGCCGCGAGTTTCAATGAAATGGCGCGGCCGCTTCCGATACTGGTCATGGTTTTGATCCTGATCGCGGCGCATCTGGTGAATTTTGCGCTGGGTCTGGTTGCTGTGTTCGCACATGGGGTGCGGTTGAATCTTCTTGAGTTCTCGAATCATCTCGGTATGGAATGGACGGGCCGCAAATACGACCCGTTCGGCAAATAAGGAAGGAGCTGAATCATGATTGAGTTGCTTGGCTTGTTCTCTTGTGGTCTTGTTCTCGGCCTTGGCGGCCTTGGAAGCAGCCTTGGCATCGTTGCCGCGGGTACCGCTGCCGCGGGCGCGTGGGCAAGCGAAGGCAAGGCCGGCAAGAACCTTTCGTTTCAGTACATCATCATGATCGCGGCGCCGATCAGCCAGACCCTGTATGCGATGATCGTCATGCTGACCATGCTCAAGGTTGCGGCCAACCCGGCCAATGCTCTCCTCTGCCTTGGGGTTGCCGTTGGAACCGGCGTCATCGAACTCTTTTCGGCCTGGTATCAGGGAGTCATCGGCGCTGCCGGTGTCCGCTGCATGGCTGAAAATGGCGGCAAGGGCTTCGGTTTGCTGATCATCGCTCTCGGCATTATCGAAACCGTCGGTATCTTCGGCATGGTTTTCGGGCTGCAGATTCTCAATTCCCCGCTTGCCAAACCGGTCCTCGAGGCCGGAGCCGCGGCAATGGGCGCAAAGTAAGCATTCCCTGGGCAGAGCCGTCGGGCTTTGCCCTGAACAGTGACGGGTTTCCCGGTGTTCCGGAAAACCCGTCACTTTTTTCATAAATAGTGGATTGATCTGCCTGCAATAGGTTAGAGTAGCACAAAGTAGAGTTTGTGCTGTGCGCGGACCGGGATGCATATCATGCATTGGTTTCGCTCTCATTGGCTTTGATCGGAAATGCTCCTTGTTCCAAGAGCGGAAAATCGAATGGAAAAAGCGGGAGGATTCATTCATGAAACGCATCTGTTGCCTGGCTCTGGCGTTCGTCGTCTCGTTGCTTCCCGCTGTTTCCGGTGCAACCCTGGTTGTGGTCGCCGGTTCGGCGAGCCAGCCGGTGCTGGAAGAGGCGGTCGCGCAGTTTGAAACAATTTCCGGAGCTTCGGTCACGATGCTGCTGGGCGGCTCTGGCGAACTGCTGGCGAAGGTGCGCCTGACGGAGATCGGCGATGTCTACCTTCCGGGGTCGCATGATTTCATGGAGCTTGCGAAGCGCCAGGGACTTATCGCAACCGGTACGGAAAAAACGTTCGCGTATCTGATCCCGGCCATCTGCGTTCCCGCTTCGAATCCCCGCGATATTCACTCGCTTGAAGATCTGGCTTCACCCGGGCTTCGTATCGGCATCGGGCACCCGGAAACCGTCTGCGTGGGGCTTTATGCCGTCGAGATCATGGAGCGGGCAGGCCTGGGCGAAAAAGTCAGGCCGAATATCGTGACCTATTTCGAGAGCTGCGCCAAAGTTGCGAATGCGGTATCCTTGCGCTCTGTCGATGCGGTTCTGGGGTGGCGCGAATTCGGTTCCTGGGCTCCTTCCAGAATCCAGGTCATCCCCCTGCCACCGGATCGGATCGCGCGCGTGGCGACGCTGCCGGGTGCGGTTCTGGTCACGTCAAAACAGACGGAACTTGCCGGCAGATTCCTCGAGTTTCTTGCTTCACCGGCCGGTCGGGCGATCTATGAAAAATGGGGGTATCTGACGGATGAGGACGCCGTCAGGGCCCTTGCGCCCCGGGCGGTTATCGGCGGGTTATACGCTCTTCCGAAAGGATGGAGCGAGTGATTGCGCAGCCGGGGAAAACGTTTATACGCAGCATTTTTGTATCGCTGCTTGCCGCCGGCCTTGCATCCTGCGGGGCGGCTTCGGCGAAAGCCAGCAAAGGACCCGACGGACTGGTTCTTCTGACCGGTGATCTTTCTCACCGCTTCATGGTCAAAACGATCACGGAGCCGAAGGACGGACTCGAAAAGACGAAACGGGTTTTTGCCGATCGCATACGCCTCAACGCGTTCAGCGCAAAGGATGATTGGGAATGGCGGGCCTCGATCTCGACCATTGACAACAGTCGCTTGTCGAGTTCCCTCATCGGGCTCAGTCGTGAAGCCGGCCATGTCATGAAAATTCGCGATTTTCAGTTCGTGAATCTCTACGGCCAGTGGCATTCGGATACGGGGACGGTTATTCGAGCCGGTCGCACACAAGTCCCGTTCCTGAAATTGAAAAGCGAGATGCTGTGGGACAACGACATTTACTGGGACGGCCTCTGGGTCGAGCAACCCGCGAAAAACCTCGGCAACAAGGCCGTCTGGCATGGCGGCGCCTTTGAAATCCATCGCGATCTACGATTCAGAGGCGACAGACTTTATGTGCTGGGCATCACAGGTCAGCCGAAAGTCGGCAGGATGCAGCTCGAGTGGCGGCTCGACAGGTTCCAGTATGGGATCGATACGAAAGGCTGGATCAACACGACGGCGCCGGGCTACCGGATCATGAACGCCTATGCGGCGGCGGAATGGCCTTCGCAGGTGCGCGTGACGTTCGACTGTTCCAGGAATCTTCGCGCCGCTGCTCCAGGGCCGCTTCACAAGGGCGGAGACGCGTGGAACGCGACGCTGCTGCTCGGCAAGATGAAGCGGGTTGGCCGGTTCCAGGTGATTTCTCAGTATTTTCAGGCGGGTGCCGATGCGATGCCCGGAAATTTCGTCTCCTATGAAAAGCGCAACAACATGGAGGGAACACAGATTTCGATCCGGTACAGGCTTGCGCCCCGGGTTGATGTGGCCGCCGACTGCATGAACTGGCGGCGGATCGAACAGGCTGCAGGCGGCGACAAGAGCTACCGGCGCTGGGAGTGGGCATTGAACCATACGTTCTGACAATGGCATGGCGAGCGGCAAGCGCGCTATGGTCCACATATGGCGCATCATGAAGGTTGAATTTCAGAAGAGGCGATAGACATGCGGACTGCACAAAAATACTCTGAAAATCGCTGTGTTTGCTTTGTGTCCTCTGATTCAGCGGCTGTGAATAATATCTAGGCATATTGATGTCTTTGCGCCCGGTTCGGTATAACTCGGTGTTTGTCGAATTTCTGTCCTGCGGTATGATGGAACCCGGAGTGCTTGCGGAAAGAGAGATGGCTGAACCACATGTCTGAGGGAAGTCTTCGGAATGCGGCGGTGCGAACCGGCTTTGCCGGTGCCTGCATCGCTCTGACCGTGTATTTCCTTGCCCTGCTGGTTTCGGGTGTGGCCTGGTTCGACAAGAGCCGGGTGACGGCCGTCCTTGCCGGCGCGCCATTCTGGAACTCGCTCTGGCTCTCATTCTGGACGGCGACCGTCGCGACAGCCTTTGCCGTCGTCGTCGCGCTGCCCGTCGCTTATTTCCTTTCCCGGCAGCGTTTTACGGGGCGGGCGATGCTCGACACGCTTCTGGATCTGCCGACGCTGCTTTCACCGATTGCGACCGGTACGCTGCTGCTCATGCTCTGTCATACCGAGATCGGCCGCAAGCTGCAGCAGTGGGGGATTCCGGTGGTGTATACGAAAGCCGGCATCGTTCTGGCGCAGTTCACGATCATCGTTTCGCTTGCCGTGAGACTCCTGAAAGCGACCTTCGATGGCATTCCCAGCCGCTATGAAGACCTGGCCCGGATTCTCGGCTGTGACCGCTGGAAAACGTTCTGGAGTGTCTCCATGCCTCTCGCCAGGCCTGGAATGATAGCTGCCGTCATCATCTGCTGGGCGAGAGCATTCGGCGAATTCGGCGCGACGGTGACCCTGGCTGGTGCGATGCCTGGAGTCACCGATACGATACCAGTGGCTATCTATCTTCGCCTCGGCACCGCGGATCTCGAGGGAGCTCTCGTGCTTATCGCGGTGCTTGTGGCCGTTTCGATGGCGGTTCTCCTCGGAGTGCGCCTGTTGGCAGGGAACGGGGAGGCACGATCATGATCGTGGTCCGCGATCTCTGCGTGCGCGCCGGCGGGTTTTCCATGCCTGGGCTCGACCTGGATGTGAAACGCGGCGAGTACTTCGTTCTGCTCGGCCCTTCCGGGGCCGGAAAAACGGTGCTGATCGAAACGCTGCTCGGCCTGCATCCGATCGTATCGGGAAAGATCTCCTTCGACGGCGTCGATGTGACGGCACTCCCGCCGGAAGAGCGCAGAGTGGGCTATATCCCCCAGGATTATGGATTGTTCCCGCACCTGGGGGTCCGGGACAACATCCTTTTCGGCGCTCGGGCGCAGGGGATGGATGCTTCTGCTGCCGGACAGCGCCTGTCTGAAATCGTGGCGCTGCTTGATATCGAATCGCTGATCCCGCGTTTGGATGTGCGTTCTCTGAGTGGGGGAGAGCGGCAGCGCGTGGCGATCGCGCGTGCCCTGCTGGTGAATCCGCGGGCTCTTTTTCTTGATGAACCCTTCTCGGCCATTGATGAGTATCTGCGGCGGCAGCTGCTTCGCAAGCTGGTTCAGATCCGCGATACCCTCGGGGTCACGATCATCCACGTGACGCACGATCACCATGAAGCGTATTTTCTGGGCGATCGAATCGGCGTGGTGCTGCAGGGGCGGCTTCATCAGGTAGGAACGCGTGACGACCTGTATCACAGGCCTCAAACGATCGAAGTCGCACGATTTCTTCTCACGCGAAATCTCTATAGCGGTGTCGCATGCGATAGTATTGGCGATGGGGAGGTCGAGGTTGCCTGCGGGGAAATGCGCTTCAGAGCGCGGGCGGATCGACCTGTCACGGCTGGGACGCATGTCTGGTGGGGGATTCGCCCTGAAGAAATCAGGATCGAACCGAAACCCACCGACTGGAATGTGTGCGACAGCGGCGAGTGCAACGCCATCCCCGGCGTGATCCGGGCACGGCGGGAAAGCTTTCTCAGCTACCAGTTCGAGGTCGACGCCGGTGGCCTGATGCCGATGCTTGAGATCGAGATGGTAAAAACCGCATCATGCGCCCGCGAGCTGGTTGAAGGTGCCGAAGTGAAGCTGTGCCTGCGCCGAAAAGCTCTCTGGGTTCTTCCCAAAATCTGACTCGGGCCCTGGAACGTTTATTTTCGGATCTTTCTGAGCCAGGCAAGGAACTCTTCGGTGTGCAAGCCGATCAGCTCCGTCAGGAGAATAGCCTCGCGTTCCTGATAATTTCTGAGCGCGAATTCCGAAAGCAGATTCAGGCAGCCGGGGTCTCCGAACAGCTCGAGCAGCCGTTCGAAGTGATGTCTGGACTCTTCATTGCGTTTCTGCAGCTCTTCCGGGGTCAGCCTCACGCGACGCAGTTTCAGCTTTTCCATCAGGGTCGGCGGGTTCAGCAGGAGTTGTGAGAGACACGTCCGGCCGCGGGGCTGTCTTGACCAGATATACAGAATGTCGAGCATGGCCGTCAGGCGCACGTCGCGTTCGTGCGAACTGAGCCTGGGCAGCAGCTCGCTGAGATCGCGTTTGCGAATGACGACCCGCTGTCGATATTTGCCTGAACCCTCGATGAAACCGCCAACGACATCGGACCAGAACTTTGCCTGAACGATACTGGGAATGCCCAGGATGTTGCCAACAGGGGCAAACGCGGTCGCGAACGGCCAGGCGAGAACGGTCCGGAAGAAGTTGGCTTTGATGACGCGCCTGTCGAAGTTGCGCAGTCTGTTATGAATGCCGATATACATGCCATTCGAGATACAGAGAAAAAAGAACTTGACTCCCTCGAACAGGAACCCGGTTTTCTCAAGCGGCCAATACGCGTCGAAAGCGATCTTCACCATGCCGAGAATGGGAACGCTGAATCCGGTCCAGAATAAAGACTGTGATATATTATCGAAGTTGACGTTGCGCATGCTCCAGTTTCGGATCGCGATTCCGGAGCTGGCGAGCAGGTCGACCAGCATGTTGCGGGTGCCGGTAATGATGAACCAGAGCGTCGCGAAAACGACGCCCAGCAGCTCCCCATACTGGTAATTCATGAAGGAGAACGCGATCACGAAGCCTACGGCGATGCGCCAGAGACTTTTCAGGCCGGGATTCAGATAAGCCCAGAATTCACCCGGCGGAACGAGATCGAGTGTTTCCTCGTCACCGACGAGGTTGCGGAACGGCTTCCCGATCTTCCCCATGCAGACGACATCAGAAGCACTTCCGATGGGCGCGTCCGGGCTGTCGATCTTTTTCCCTTCCCAGATCACCAGATCGGCGATCGGGCGGGGAACCTTGTAATGGGACTCGAGAAACTGAGGGCGTACCGATTCCGGAATGTTGTTGACCTTGATGAAGCCCATTCCGGGAATCGTCGGATCGCGGCCGGTCGAGTCGCTTCCGCAGACGGGAATCAGAGGCCGTTTTCCGGTTATCTGTCTGGTGTTCCGCACCTGTTCGCGGGCATTGTCTGAAATGCCATGCTGCTCGAGAAAGTTCGTCACATCGTCTTCGGTGCCGTTATTCAGCAGATACACGAACTTGTTGAAAATGATCAGATCGTTCGGATTGCGCGCCGAACTGTCCCGCAGATTCAGCGTTTCGATGTGCGTCATGCGCGCGGTATGCCTGAGCAGATGAAGCATCGAATCCTTCAGGCCGATCTCGAGAGGATGAATCATGACGATCCGGCCACCCTGGCCGACCAGAGTATCGAGGATCGGTTCTTCCTCCGCGAACTCGCTGTCGTAATCGACGACGTCTCTCCCCTCCATGTAGGCGGTGCGGAGACTCTCCGGCGTCATTGTCTCGAACTGTTCGCGCACGGAGTCATACTGGGAGGAAATATTCTTGTATTCCCACTCGCTGTAGATGCCGCGGTTGAGACGGTCACGCGCCGCAAGAACCTGCGCTTTGAGCTGGAGGACCCGGCGCTGCAGAATGTCACGGAATTTCTGGAACAGCAGTTCGCCGATGTGAACGCGCGAAATCTGGCCGCATGCGACGATGCGGTCGAGTTCCTCGAGCGTCAGCGGAGGAAACCAGCAGGGGCTGTCGGGTTCCCAGCCGGAGTTCAGCCTTGGCCGCTGCATCGTATTGAACCGCTCTACCGCTGCAACCATGGTCTTGTGGCGGCTGGCCGCGTTGGTGCGGAGTCCGGTCAGAAACGGGGCAAAAACGATCCGGCGTTCATCGAAGAACGCGAAGAACTGCTTGCTGTCAGTCGTATCGGGCGGCACATACATGTAATGTCTGCGCGTGCCGCTGTGGCCGACGCTGAACTCGATGCCGATGCTCACCTTGATCCCGAGGAGGTTTCCGGCGGAGATCGCCTCGTGGATCATGCGGCGCTCGTCGAGATTCGAATAGACCAGGGTCAGGTGGGAGATTCCCTTTACAAAAGCATCTAACAGCACCTGTGTCGGCGTCTTGCGGCCCTCGGAGAGAAAGTCGTGAACGTGGTCGTCCCAGCCCATGTCGAGTTCCCGAAGCGGTTTTTCCTCTTCGGGCACTTCGACCAGGTGAAGTTTATTGAGAAACCGCCGAACGACAGCTTCCTGACCGAACGAGACAAGGCCGAAATCAGCCATGGCTTCCATCTGGCGCCGGCGGTCACTGCGGGATTTGACGACTTCCTTCATCAGATCGATCTGAATGCGCGCGGTGTTGAGCGGCATATTGATCGTCTTCGCGTGCAGAGACTGGTCGACCAGCATGGAAAGAGCTGCCAGCCGTTCTTCCGCCGAATTCGGCGAGAGGTCGCGGGCAATCTTGATGTACGCGCCGGCAATACTCAGCCGGCGTTTGCCGAAATCCCTGATGAATCCACCGGGGTGCGACAGGTGGCGGATATTCAGGCGGGTCGGGGGTTCGTCGAGCTTGTGATTCACCGCATCGACCAGCGACTCGATTTCGCTGTTGAAACTCAGCCAGTCGACAAGATGGGACAGAATTCCAACGGCCGTGTCATGACCGGTTTGCAGCAACCATCGGAACATGTCGGATTCCTTGTCCCTTCCCTTGATATATTCGGTATTCTATCTGTGACAGGCATATGGAAAATGCCTGCTGGGTAACACAAAAAAGGAAAACCACAGCCACATCCGCTCCACATTCCCTGAAACGGATGCGCAATCGGGTTTCCCTCGGACATACGATTGTATCCCAAAGGTAGAAATTGTTCAAGCGGATGCATCCGGGCGCTGGTCGCTTCAGGATACGCGGGTTTCAGAAAACGGATCGTGCAGCCGGTGTGGTATAATGAGTTTTCCTTATTCCTTGCCCGGAGGCTCTCTGATATGACGCGATTGTTCGGTACTGACGGTGTTCGCGGCGTAGCCAACCAGTATCCCCTGACCGCCGATATGGCTTTTCGCCTGGCCCAGTATGGAACCCGGCATCTGCTGCTCAATCACAAGAAACACGACCGACCGATTTTCGTCGGGAAAGACACGCGCCTGTCGGGTGATATGCTCGAACATGCGGTCGCTGCGGGCATCGCCTCCATGGGTGCCGAAGCGCGCCTGCTCGGTGTCGTTCCCACCCCGGCCGTGGCTTTTATTACCCGCGAGATGCAGGGACTTGGCGGTATCGTCATCAGCGCATCCCACAATCCGTTTCAGGACAACGGGATTAAGATTTTCGGCGCCGATGGATATAAAATTCCGGACGCTATAGAAGATGGCATAGAGAAGGATGTCGCCGCGTCAACCACGTTGAGTTTCCCGACCGGCGAAGGTCTGGGATGCGTCACGGTCGATACGACATCCGTGCAGTTCTGGCTGGCGCACCTGGCGAAGGTTCTGGGCGAATCGCACGGTTCCCGGCGCCTCAAGGTCGGGCTCGATCTCTCCAACGGTGCGCTTGCGCCGTGGGCTGCCAAATTTTTCACGGATCTCGGCTTCAGCATCGATGCGATCGGCAATATGCCGGATGGCCGGAATATCAATGCTGATTGCGGATCGACGCATATCCAGAACCTGGTCAAGATGATGAGTCGTGAGCATTTCGATGTCGGCTTTGCCTTCGACGGGGATGCCGACCGTGTCATCGCGGTTACGAGCCAGGGTGACATTATCGACGGCGATTATATTCTTGCCATTACGGCGAAGTATCTGAAACAGCAGGACCGGCTGCCGGGGAACTCCCTTGTCACCACCGTCATGAGCAACCTCGGCCTGGATCTCGCCATGAAGGGCCTGGATATCAAGGTTCTCAAGACCAAGGTCGGCGACCGGTTCGTTCTCGAAGAAATGAAGCGGACCCAGTCGATCGTCGGCGGAGAGCAGTCCGGGCACATCATTCTTTCCGACTATGCGACGACCGGAGACGGCCTGCTGACGGCCTGTTTCATTCTCAAAATCATCAGGGATACCGGCGCTTCGCTGAAAGAGTTGAGCGACGTCATGAGCAAGCTTCCTCAGGTGCTCGTGAATATCCGGGTCAAGAGCAAGAATTTCGAGGCTTTCCCCCAGATCCAGGAGGAAATCAGACACTCCGAAAAGAAGCTGGCGGGACGTGGACGCATCCTGGTCCGCCCCTCAGGAACCGAGAATCTTGTGCGTGTCATGGCCGAGGGGCCTGACGAGCGCGAAATCAAGCATCTCGTCGATGGAATCGCGAAGGCGATCTCGACGCATCTCTGCTGAAGAGGCTGAACAAGAGGATGTGCTGGTGTCGGGCGCTGACAGGGACCGGGCTGAAACTGCTTCTCGCAGTTTGTATAACAGCAGCTTCGTTTTCTTCCGGCTGCGGCCGCAAAGCCTCTGAAACACCCGCCCCCACGCAGCAGGGGATTCCCGGAAACATCGCATCCGGCAGCGCCGGACAGGCATCCGGGGCTGCCGCGCTGGGCCCTGCCGGCGGGAAAAACGGGGTCGCCACCGGAGCCGGTTCTCTTGCGGCGCTGAACGGCGCTCCGCGAAAATCGTCCATGACTCCGGCCATGCGTCGCGAGTTCGAGCGACGATATGAGAAAGGCATCGAGCTGCTTGAAAAAGAAGAGTATGGGGAAGCCTCGCGCATCTTCGAGCAGATGCTGACGGAGAGTTCCGACCCTCAGGATGCCAGCGTGGCTGAATACTGCCTCGCGGAAATCTATTTCAGAAACAAATCGAATACCCGGGCGCTCGAAGTATTCAAACAGATCGTCGAGAAGTATCCGGGAACGCCGGCCGCTGAAAATGCAAAAGCCGGCATCGAGTATCTTGAAAATTTCCAGAAACACGAGGCTGACTACGTCTCCCCCGAAGTCGAGGATCGGAAACGTCGCGGCTCAGGTGGTTGAACCACCAACCGGCGATGAGTGGATGGAACATGAAAAACGAGGCGGATCATCGAATGCGTGAGAGAGGGCAACGTCGCGGTCGACCTGGTTTTACGATCATTGAAGTTCTGCTTGCGATGCTGATTGTCGGCGTCGGGGTCGTGCCCGTCCTGTCGCTGTTCCTGACGGGATCGCGAACCGTGGAAAAGGGCGGGCTGCTTCTTTCCGCGACCATTGCCGCTCAGAATATCCTTGACCGCGCGAAAAGCGACTCGTTTCTCTGGGGCAACATTCCGCTTACGCTTGATTTTCCCGATCCCGATCATCCGGAGTTCACACTGCCGGCGTTTTTTATGCAAAAATACAAGGCCTCCGGAACCCTCGTCATCGAGGAAGCTCCGAATCACACGGTCATCGGAACCGGTGAAAGCGAGAAGAATCTCATCCAGATCAGCGTCATCATCCGCTGGATTGAAAACAATTTCGCCAGATCGACCCGCCTTGTCACCTATCGCGCGAACACGAACAGTTTCGATCTGAAAACCTCGGCGAAATTCTGACGCGATGAAAAACGATATGAGCGCGGGCATGCTTCAGGACTTCAGGCGGCGCAAGGGGTTCACTCTCGTTGAACTGTCCATATCGGCCGTTATTGTCATGCTGATCGGACTTGTCCTGGTCGCCGTATTCCGCAGCAATCTCGCGACCTGGAAATGGGGCCAGGAACATATGGAGTTCAATCAGAAACTTCAGCTCGCGATGAAACAGGTATTTACCGACATCAAGCGCATCAATCCGGTTGTTCAGACCGACACCCTCGGAAATCTGTGGTTCCAGGGGGAGCGCATCGGCGATCTGTATCCCAACGTCATCGAGATTGTCGATACCGACAAGGACCCGGCAAACGGCGGCGAGGAGCTGACCTTCTGCCATACGAGCTACACGAGGCCGGGCGAAAGTCTGCAGGTGAGGCTGTTTCTCGAGAAAGACGCGCTGATGCGTGAAACGACGGATCAGAACGGCGCACACGCCCGGGTTGTCGTCTCCGACAGGGTCAGCGATCTGCATTTCACGCGCAATACGGCTGATATCAACGAGATCGCCGTCACCATGCGCATCGCTGACGACAGAAACCCGAAACTTGTCGAGGTGCTGGCTTTTGCGGTGTATCTCGACACGGACCTCGTCTGTGTAAAATCGAGGGATGCGTCATGAGCTTCACGCATCGCGCGAGGCGCGGATTCATCGCATTCTACTCGTTCATTCTGCTGCTCATTCTCGGCATCTTCGGCATTTCCTACTGGGGAGTATCGCGACTTTCGACGGGCGCGATCATCCAGGAGGCCGGCCGTATACGGGCGCGCAATCTCGCTCAGGCAGGTGTTGAGAAAGTGATGATCAACATTCTCAACCAGTACCGGCTCGGAAATCATAACCTTGAATATCCCGGTAAATTCAGCCGCGAACGCACCGACAAGGAATACAACGTCGAGTTCGGCGACGGCTCCTACCGGGTCGAGTCGGTTCAGCCGTATTCGATGCCCGGGAACAGCAAAGTCATGAGGCAGATGCCCTATGTTCAGCGTCAGACCGTCACGGGGACATACGATGTCTGGAAAATCGTCGTGATCGGTGAAATTCCGGATGGAAGCGCCAGGGCGAGGGTCGAGACTCTCGTCAAGATCATCCGGCAGTTCGCCCGGTATTAACAGGTTCGATGGCGGAAGGAGCCGAGCAATGAAGAGACGCGGGGATGGATTCCCTGGAAAGACGCCGGTCTCGGGCGTGCGGC
>CAZQYQ010000122.1:0-12709 GCA_964597625.1 uncultured bacterium | reverse complement strand
GGGAAAGGCGCCGTCATGTGCCTTGGCGACTCTCGCACGGCCCCGATCGAGTCCGTTCCGACGGGCTCGCTGTCGCTCGACTACGCTCTCGGCGTCGGCGGACTTCCCCGTGGCCGCATTATCGAGATCTTCGGACCCGAATCATCAGGCAAAACCACGATCGCGCTGCATGTCGTGGCTGAAGTACAGAAGATGGGCGGCCAGGCTGCATTCGTCGACGTCGAACACGCACTGGATCCAGCCTACTCCCGGCTGCTCGGCGTAGACATCGACAATCTGCTTATCGCACAGCCCAGCAGCGGCGAGGAAGCGCTCGAAATCGCCGAAATGCTGGTTCGCAGTAATGCGGTGGACGTGCTCGTGGTCGACTCGGTTGCCGCGCTCACGACCAAGGCCGAGATCGACGGCGAAATGGGCGACGCAACGGTCGGCATGCAGGCCCGCCTCATGTCCCAGGCCATGCGCAAGCTGACCCCGGTCGTTTCCCGCTCTGGCTGCGTCTGCATCTTCATCAACCAGCTCCGTGAAAAGATCGGCATCATGTTCGGGAACCCCGAAACGACGCCCGGTGGCCGCGCGCTCAAGTTCTTCTCGTCCGTGCGGCTCGACATCCGCCGCAAAGAGCTGCTCAAGGACGGCGACGAGCCGGTCGGATACACGACGGAAGTCAAAGTCGTGAAAAACAAGGTCGCTCCGCCGTTCCGCAAGGCCCATTTCGACATCATGTTCGGCAAAGGCCTGTCCCGCGAGGGCGAGATTCTCGATATGGCCGATGAAATGAAGATCGTCAGCAAAACCGGCGCCTGGTATTCCTTTGGCGACACCCGCATCGGCCAGGGTCGCGAAAATGCGAAAGATTTTCTCACCAAGAATCCTGACGTATTCAGCGAAATAGCCATTCAGGTCAGAACCAAGCTTGGCCTGATCAAGACCAACGATACGACCGAAGCAAAGCCTGAAGCAAAAGAGAAGGCTGTTGGCGCCGAGCGGGAAAAAGCCGCCGGCCGCGGCAAGTAATCATCCAGCCCCGGTGCCGACTGGCACCGGGGTTTTCTTTTGTCCGGAAACCGTGAGAAGCTCGTCCGGCCGCATTCATTCCCGTATTGTGCGGGGCGGGTAAATACGGTATCATGCGGCGGCCCGGCATCTGAGACCGGCTGAAATTCCCGCATACCATCGGAGTCAAGCATGGCTGAACAGTATATTTTCACGATGTCCCGTCTCAACAAGTTCTACGGTCAGAAGCAGGTTCTCAAGGATATCAACCTCTGCTTCTTCCCCGGAGCGAAAATCGGCATCGTCGGCCACAACGGCGCCGGCAAATCGACCGTTCTGCGCATCATGGCCGGTCTCGACAAGGAATTTCAGGGCCACGCAGAGCTTTCCCGAGGAATGCGGGTGGGCTTCGTCCAGCAGGAGCCCCAACTGGCCTGGGGCAAAACGGTTCGCGAGAATCTCGAGCTGGCCTTTGCCGACACGATGAAGCTTTTGAAGGAATACGAAGATATCTCGACAGCCATGGGCGAGATGGCCCCTGAGGCGATGGAGAAAGCCATGGAACGCATGGGTCAGCTTCAGGAGAAAATCGACGCATGCGGCGGCTGGGAAATCGACACCCGGCTCAACATCGCAGCCAACGCGCTCGTCCTGCCCCCCGACGATATGATCGTCGACAAGCTTTCCGGAGGGGAGCGCCGCCGCGTCTCCCTGTGCCGGGTTCTTCTCGAACAACCGGACCTGCTGCTTCTCGACGAGCCCACAAACCATCTCGACGCCGAAACAATCGACTGGCTCGAAAATCATCTCAAGAACTATCCTGGAACGGTCATCATTTCGACTCATGACAGATATTTCCTTGATAATATAACGAAGTGGATATTAGAACTCGAGGACGGTCATGGCATTCCGTTCGAAGGCAACTACACTTCGTGGCTGCAGCAGAAGCTGGAAATCCTCGCCCAACAGGAAAAGAAGGAGTCGGTGCGCCGCCGCTCCCTCGACCGGGAGCTGAAATGGATCAAGATGAGCAGCTCGGACCGGCATGATCTGTCCCGCGAGCGTATCATGCAGTATGAGCAGCTCGTGGTGCGGGAATCGGCCGCCACCCAGCCGGAATCGAACGTGATCCAGATCGCGCCGGCGATTCCCCTCGGGGACAAGGTCATTGAAGTTTCCGGTCTCAGTAAAGGGTTCGAGAATCAGCCGCTGATCAAAGATCTCTCCTTCAAGCTGCCCAAGGGCGGCATCGTCGGCATCGTCGGCCCGAACGGCACCGGCAAGACGACGCTGTTCCGCATGCTGACCGGCCTCGAAAAGCCCGATTCCGGCACGATCGACATCGGAACGACAGTGAAAATGGCATGCGTCGACCAGCACCGTGACTCGCTGAACGGCGAAAACACGGTATTCGACGAGATCAGCGAAGGCCAGGCGGATATCGCGTTCGGCAAGCTCAAGATCCCGGCGCGCGCCTACTGCGGCAGATTCGGCTTCAGGGGCGGCGATCAGCAGAAGTTCGTGAAGGATCTCTCCGGTGGCGAGCGCAACCGGGTTCACCTGGCGAAAATTCTGAAATCCGGCGGCAACGTGATTCTTCTCGACGAACCGACGAATGATCTCGACGTGAACACCCTGCGTCTCCTCGAAGACGCGATTTCCGATTTCAGCGGCTGCATCCTGGTCATCAGCCACGACCGGTTTTTCCTGAACCGCATCTGCACGCATCTGATGGTGTTCGAAGGCGAGTCGCACGTCGAATGGTTCGAAGGCAACTACGAGGAGTACGAGACCATGCGACAGCGGAAACTCGGCGCCGCCGCTCTTGAAAACCGCCGTGCCCGGTATCGCAGGTTCAAGCTGAACTGACCGCGCGCCGCACAAAAGACATTCGCCTACATATATAGTTAAGGACATACATTGCAATGCAGATGATTCGCCGGCTCTACGACTGGACTCTTTCTCTTGCGGCGCGGCCGGGTGCGATCTGGGCGCTTTTCGTGATCGCTTTCATCGAGTCCAGTTTTTTCCCGATTCCGCCGGATGTCCTGCTGATCGCCATGACGCTGGCCCAGCCGACGAAGGGGCTCTGGTATGCGACGGTCTGCACGGCGGGCTCGGTGACCGGCGCAATGTTCGGTTATCTGATCGGGTTTGCGTTCTGGGCGGCCGTCGGCGACATTTTCTTCCGGTATGTGCCCGGCTTCACGCCGGAATTATTCGCACAGGTATGCAAATCCTACGAAGAATACTCGGTATTGATCGTTTTCACCGCGGCATTCACGCCGATCCCCTACAAAGTCATCACGATCACGGCCGGCGTCTCGCACATCTCCCTGCTTCCGTTCATTCTGGCATCGGTGTTCGGCAGGGCAGGCAGGTTCTTCCTCGTCTCGGGCCTGCTGATGAAGTTCGGCCCATCGGTGAAGGTGTTCATCGAGAAGTATTTCAACCTGCTGACCGTGCTGGTCGTCGTGATCTACGTGCTCGCCTTCTACCTGCTGCCGGTGATATTCAAGTAACCGCCTCTATTTCGCCGGAAGGGCGGCCGTCGGGGTGGACAGCCAGAGCGACCGGTATGACGTATACGGCGTGCCCATCGGAGTGATTTTCATGCCATGGACGTACGGCTGCCAGATGCCATGCGTCGTGTAATGGAAGACAAACACCCATGGAGCATCATCGACGATGATCTGCTCGGCCTGCTGATACAGCGAAACCCGCGCTTTCGGATCGATTTCGAACCGCGCGCGATCAAGCAGCTCATCGACGCGGGGGTTGGAGTATCTGCTGAAATTGCCTGCGGGCCCGATATTTCCGGAGTAAAAGAGGCTGTGTAAAAAATTATCCGGGTCCGGATAATCGACGGTGAACCCCATGCGGAAAAACGCAGCCTGCCCGCTCTGAACCGCCGCAAGATGCTCGGGGAAATCGACTTCCTTCATGCGACAGGAGATGCCGATATCCCGCAGGTTTGCCAGGACGAACTCCGCGGTACGGACGTGGATTTCATCTCGGTTCACCTGGAGCGTGATCTCAGGAAATCCTTTTCCTCCCGGGTATCCGGCCTCGGCAAGAAGCGCCTTCGCCTTTTCAAGATCATACGAATAGCCGCGCAGCTTCTGGTTGTAGCCCATGATGCCGGGCGGGAGGGCTCCGCGGGCAACACGGGCCCGGTCATTGATCACCAGCTTCACGATCGCTTCGCGGTCGATGGCATAGTTCATGGCCTGTCTGACTTTCACCTTGTCGAAGGGCGGTTTCGTCACATCAAAGCCGAGATAGTAGATCCCCCACCGGCTGACTTCCTGAAAATAGGGGGACCAGGCCGGGTCCTGCAGAATGTTCTTGTATTCCGGATCCGGCACGTCGTTGTGCATCAGCTCGCCGTTTTTAAAGCGCCTGAATCTTTCTATTTCATCAGCTATAACCGGAAATTCGATGCGGTCGATGTACGGTCGTCCTCTGTAATACGTCGCATTTGCCTTGAGAAACAGCGTGTCGCTCGCCCTGCCGGCCCAGGTGAACGGGCCCGCACCAACAGGATTCCATCCGAAATCTTCCCCGAGCGCCTCCGCATCCTCGCGAGGCACAAGAAACGCGAAGTTCAGCGCCAGCAGGGAAAGGAACGGCGTAAAAGGCTTGTCGAGCGTAAATTCGATCGTATCCGTCGCGGAAACCCGGATGCCTTCGATCGTTGCGGCCCGGCTTGCGGTGTAGGCCTCCGCCCCCCTGATCACCAGGTAGTTTCTGCCTTTTCGATTCGGATACCCGGGCGCAAGCAGGCGATGAAGGGTGTAAGACACATCCTCGGCAGTCACAAGCCGGCCACCGTTGCGCGTCGGCTTGTCATCAGGGCCGCTGACAGCCTGAAAATGCGCATCAGGCCTGAGGGTCAGCCGATAGGTCAATCTGTCGTCGCTGATCGTCCAGGATGCGGCGAGGGCTGGAACCACGCGCCCATCGGCATCGAACTCGAGCAGCCCTTCGAAAATCTGGCGCGCCACTTCATGCGAATACGAATCGTTCACAACCGCGGGATCCAGTTTCAAAACGGGCGACGAGAACGCGCGACGATACACGCCACCGTACACCGGCGTTTCCGAAATCGGCGCGGGGACTCCTGACCGGACTTCTCCGCAGCCGGTCACAAAAGAAACGGCCGGGATCAGGCATAAAACAAGCACAGCATGCAGAAAGCCGCGAAATATTCTTCCGTAAAGCACGCAGATCCTCCAGTCATCACACCGACGTGCTGGCGATCATAGCATGTTTTGCACGACTGGACAAAAAATCAGGCGCTCACGTAGAATATTCATGCACTCTTCGCTATAAAATATCAGACTGAGGTCGTTCCGATGCTCAACGTTCTCCGCAACTCGCTGGTTCCGGTGCTTCTGGCATTCCTGATGCTGGCTCCCCAGACACTCTTCGCAACGAAAACCAGCACCAGAATTCCCCACCGGGTCGTTTATGCGATACAGGCATCAGCTGCAAATGACGTCTGGATCGGAACGGAACAGGGTGCGGCTCATTTTGACGGCAGGCTCTGGACGATTTACACGAGCGCTGACGGACTCCCGCATGATGTCGTCACATCGATCGCACGCCATCCGACGGACGGTTCCATCTGGTTCGGGACCTTCGGAGGAGTCGCGCGCTTCCTGAACGGGAAATTCGAGCGGTTCACGGTGACTGATTCCGGGCTTGTCAATAATGTCGTGTACGGACTGACCGTCACCCTGCCCTACCTGTGGGTCGCGACGACAAACGGCATTTCGAGGCTCAACCTCGATGACCGGAGCTGGAAAACCTTCGATGACAAGAACACCAAGATCAACGAGGTCTGGATTTACGGCGCTTCGTCAGAGCCGAGCGGCCGTGGGGACACCTGGTTCGCCATCTGGGGAAGCGGCATGCTGCAGGTGAAGCAGGACGGAACCATGAACTCGTTCCAGGATCCCGACGAGATTTTCGATGTCGATGTCGTGCGGAACGACGGGCCGTTGCACGAAATCCAGGTTGCGATCTCGGCGGTCGGCAACGTCGTTTACTCCGGCGCCTATTTCGGTCTGACGCGATATGATGGCAGGAACTGGAACACCTGGACGGTCAAGGACCCGGATTCCGGCCTGCCAAGCGACTTCATCAACACGGTCAAAATGTCTCCGGACGGCCGGCTGTGCGCGATCGGCACAGACAAGGGCCTGTGCATCCATGATTTCGCGCGCGGAAAGTGGGTCACGTATCGTCGCAATCCACGGGGTCCGGGCGGTGAACTCAGAACGTTCGAAAACAACGGCTGGAAAACCGAGGCAACGCCGGATGCTCCGGCAGGCGATTTCATCTGGTCAGTCGATTTCGTCGGCGATACCTTGTGGGTCGGCACTGCCACAGGCCTGTACACCGTCTCGATCACCATGTAGTTTCCACTGAAAGGCATCCGTCACGATGTATATATATAAGAATACAAGATCTCTTCCCGCCATGACGATCAGGCTGGCACGGCTGAACTGGCTGATTCCATTCGCCATCGCGTTCGCCGCATTTTCGATGCCTCTTGCCGCCCAGCAGGTCAAGGCGTATCACCAGTGGACGGCCCCTTTCGAATACAACGGGCCGGCCCGGTCGATCCAGGAAGGCGAACAGCATCCGAAGACGATCAGGGTCGGCGTTCTCACATCGTTAACGGGCGGCAGCTCCGAATACGGCATGGCGATGAAGGAAGGAGCCGATATGGCGCGGGATGAGATCAACGCCGGCGGCGGCGTGCTCGGCAAGCCGCTGGAACTGATCTATCGCGACGACCGCAACGACATGGGTGAAAACGGCCATCAGACGGTTCGCATGCTGTTCGACGACAAGGTCCTCGCGATCATCGGCTCGGCTCATTCAGGCTGCACCCATGTTGCCGCACGCATCACGCTGAAGACGGAAACGCCCCAGCTGACGACGGTCAGTACAGACCCGACGGTTCAGATGATCGGCAGTCCCTGGATGTTCAGATGCCTGGTCGACGATCGTCTCCAGGGCATGGCCATTGCCAACCTGGTTTTTTCGAAAGCGGGCCATAAGCGGGTCGGTCTTTTCCAGCAGCGCAACCGATACGGAAAAATGGGCGGAAAGACCATCGCTCACATAGCCGATACCCGCAACACGCCATTGATCTTCAAGCAGTATTTCGAATCCGGGCAGACTGATTTTTCCGCGCAGACCGATCTTGCAAAACGGGAAAATCCCGAGGCACTCATCTTATGGGGGCTTTATGCCGAGTGCGCCGGACTTGTGAAAGCACTCAAGGCTTCAGGATACGCAGGCGTCATCTACGGCGCCGATGGAATGGTATCGCCGAAATTCATCGAGCTGGCCGGACAGGCGGCCGAAGGCACGATCGTCACGTATCCGTTCGATGATACCCGCACCGATCCCGTGACGCAGAAGTTTATCGCGGATTTTCAGAGACGATATGCCAAGCGCCCCGACTCGTTCGCCGCCCACGCCTATGATGCCACCTACATCATGGCACGCGCCATCGAGCGCGGAGGTCTGAACAAGGCCCGGATTCGCGATGCACTCGCCGCGACACGGGATTATCCGGGCGTGACCGGTTCGATAAGCTTCAATCAGTACAACGACGATTCGCGGCCCGTCATCTTCGCGAAAATCACGGGCGGCCGGTTCGTCCTGATTCCGGAAGACCAGCCGGCTCCATCCCAGCCACGGGGCAGGTAACCGGAAATATTTTTCACCTTTCCGGGTTTCATCGCGAAAACGGCTGCCTTGATTTAACGGAATGATCATGCTAGACTGACGGCCCAACAGGCAATTCGCGCGATGGTCAGGCGCTTGGTGCGCAGGTCAGTGCGAATTGCCGTTGAATGTTTGTCCGGGAGCGCATGACATGGGTCAAGATACGGGAACTGTTCTTGCAAAAGTCCGCGAGTTCATCGAGCAGACTTTTACGGGACGGTATGACCTGTACGATGTTTCGCTCAAGAACATCAACCGGCAGCTCACGCTCGAAGTCAAGATCGACTGCGGCGCGGGCGTGAAGGTTGAGGACTGCGAAACCGTTTCCCGCGCTCTTGAAGAGTATCTCGAAGGAACGGATCTGATTCATCACCAGTATACGCTTGAAGTCAGTTCTCCCGGCGTTGAGCGTCTTTTGAAACGCCCGGTCGATTACACACGACAGCTGGGCCGCCTTGTGCGCTGGCATCTGCGGCCCGAGGGCGATGCCCCCAAAGAAGTTTTTGACGGCAGGCTTCAGGCTTTTGCGGATGACACAGCCACCGTTCTCACCGAAACCGGAACCAGGGATGTTCCGCTGACGCGCGTGCGCGAAGCCCGTGTTGTATTCGAGTTTCCCGCCAAGACCAAACGAGGATGACAAGGGAGGCCTCCGTGAATAAAAACAATCTATACGATGCCCTGAAAGAGGTCGTAGCCGAAAAGAACCTCCCGATGTCGGTTCTGATCCAGGCCATTGAAGAGGCTCTGGTGATCGCCTATCGCAAGAATTTCGACTCCGAGGAAGATGTGCGCGTCACGCTCGAAGAGAATACCGGCGCATTCAAAGTCATCGCCAGCCGCACGGTCGTCGCAACCGAAGACGACATGGATGAGCCTGACAGACAGTTTACGCTCGAAGAAGCCCGGGAACTGAAGGAAGACGCCGTCGTCGGCGAAGTCGTCCTGGAAGATGTCACCCCCCCGTCGTTCGGCCGCATCGCGGCTCAGACCGCCCGTCAGGTCGTCAGTCAGAAGCTCAAGGAAGCCGAGCGCAGTATCATCTACAAAGAATTTCAGGACCGCGTCGGCCAGGTCCTTTCCGGAAAAGTCCAGCGCGTCGATCGCGGCCATGTCTACGTCGAGTTCGCACGCGCCGAGGCCGTCATGCCGCCGCAGCAGCAGATTCCCGGCGAAGTATTCCGCACGAACGACCGGGTCAAGTGCTACGTGACGGAAGTCAGATTTACCGTGAAGGGTCCGCAGATCATCCTGTCGAGGAGCAGCTCGAAATTCGTCGAAAAGCTTTTCGAGCAGGCCGTTCCCGAGATTGCAGACGGAATCGTGCAGGTCAGAAGCAGCTCGCGGGAAGCGGGATTGCGGGTGAAGATCGCCGTTCACAGCAGCGATCCGCGTGTCGACCCGGTCGGAGCCTGTGTCGGCCTCAAGGGAAGCCGCATCAAGGGCATCGTCGACGAGTTGAACGGGGAAAAGATCGACATCGTCAGGTTCAGCGAGAATCCGGTCGAGTTTGTCACGAACGCTCTCAGTCCGGCGAAAGTGCAGACGGTTACCATCGGAGACGACGGCCGTTCCGCGCTCGCCCTGGTAGATCCGACGCAGCTCTCGCTGGCGATCGGTAAAGAAGGACAGAACGTTAAGCTGGCTTCCAAGCTTACCGGCATCAAGATCGATATCAAGACCGAGGCTCCAGCCGTTCCGGCTGCTCCGGAATCTGGCGGCGAACCGCCGAGCGCTGTTTGAAGCGATCGGGAGGGAAAGGACATTCATGCGATTACACGAACTCAGCAAGCAATACAATGTTTCAAACAAAGATCTAGCCACGCTCCTCGGGAAGCTGGGCTTCCAGGTGAAGGAGCATCCTTTCACCTCGGTTTCAGACGAAATGCTGGAAGCGCTCAGAAAGCATTTCGAAAAGGGCACGCCGACGGCAGCTCAGCCTCAGCAACAGGCACAACCCAAGCCGCCGGCTTCAACGCAGCCGCCTGCAGCACAGGTCGTCAAACCGACAGGTTCTCAGCAGCAGCAGATGCAGCCCACCCCCCAGACCCGGCCGGCTCAACCCCAGCAGCAGGCATCGCAGCAGCGGCCGGCTCAACCTCAGCAACAGCGGCCAGTGCAGCAGCCTCAGACACAACAGCCGCGCCCGATTCAGGCTTCAGCGGCAGGGATAAAGCCTCCCGAGGCTCAGCGGCAACATGCTCCGACAGTTCAGCAACATCAGGCGCAGCGCCCCAGCCCGACTCCGCAGGCGGGAACGGCTCAACCGCGTGAGGACAAGAAAAAAGTCGGTCCCAAGCCGCCTCGCGTCGACGAAGTTGAAGAGGTCGAGGTTAATCAGCAGATAACGATCATCAAGACCACGCCGGTCAAAAAAGAAGCTCCGCCCCAGAAGCTGAAAAAGAAGAAGGAAAAGATCAAGAAGCTGCTGAAGGGGCCGCACGTCCCGAAAAAGCTTCTCGCCGAAATGCGCGACACCGAGAAACTGGCTGAACTCGAAACCGAGACCCAGCTCCAGGTTGGCGGTGGGGTCGCAGAAGAAGACCAGATTCCGCGTGTTGTCGTTCCGCATGATGTATGCGTGAGTGATCTCGCAAAATACATGCACATCGACGGCGTCGAAATCATCAAAAAACTCATGTCAATCGGAGTGTTTGCCAGCTTGAATCAGCGTCTTGAACCGGATCAGGTACAGATCATCGGCCGCGAGTTCGGGAAGGATATTTCGTTCAGCGAAGACGTCATCGAGTTCGAAGAAGAGCTCGATGAAGATTCCGAGCTTCATTCGAGGCCGCCGGTCGTCACGATCATGGGTCATGTCGATCACGGCAAAACCTCGCTTCTCGACAAGATCCGCCATACTCGCGTCGCGGAAGGCGAATTCGGCGGGATCACGCAGCATATCGGCGCCTATCAGGTCAAAACATCGAAGGGCACGATCTGCTTCCTCGACACCCCCGGCCACGAGGCGTTTACCGCCATGCGCGCCCAGGGCGCCCAGGTGACCGACATCGCCATTCTGGTCGTTGCTGCCGACGACGGTGTGCAGCCCCAGACGATTGAGGCGATCCACCATGCTCAGGCCGCAAACGTGCCGATCATCGTCGCCATCAACAAGATCGACAAGCCTGAAGCGAACCAGGAAAAAGTGAAGCAGATGCTCATGCCGTACAACCTCGTCGCGGAAGACTGGGGCGGCAAGACCATCATGGTTCCGGTTTCCGCCAAGCTCGGGACCGGCATCGATGAGCTTCTCGAGATGGTCCTCCTGCAGTCTGAAATGATGGAGCTCAAGGCCAATCCGAATCGCACGGGCAAGGGCACGATCATCGAAGCCAAGCTCGACAAGGGGATGGGACCGATCGCGACCGTTCTTGTCCAGAACGGAACCGTGCAGATGGGCGACAACATCATCTGCGGAACCTGCTTCGGTCGCGTCAAGGCTCTCATCAATGATGCCGGCCAGCGCGTGAAAGACGCCCCTCCGTCAACGCCGGTTGCCCTGATCGGCCTGAACGAGGTCCCCAGGGTCGGCGACACGATGATGGTTGTCGAGAACGCCAAATTCGCCCGGTATGTCAGCGTTCTGCGCCAGAAGAAAGAGCGTGAAGACCGCCTCAACCGCGAAAACCGCCTCAAGCTGATCGATCTCTTCCAGCGCGTCACCGACGGCAAGGTGAAAGAGCTGAACATCATCATCAAGGCGGATGTCCAGGGTTCGGCCGGCGCGTTGAAAGACTCGCTCGAACGGCTTACGACGGCCGAAGTGAAGGTGAACGCCATTCATACCGGCGTCGGCGCCATCACCGAATCGGATATCATGCTCGCCGCCGCCAGCAATGCGATTATCATCGGGTTCCACGTCCGCGCGGCACACGGGGTCGATGATATCGCACAGCGCGAAGATGTCGAAATCAAGGTGTTCCGCATCATCTACGATGCAATCGACGCCGTGAAACTCGCCTTGAAGGGCATGTACGAGCCCGAGTATCAGGAAGAAGTCATCGGCCGCGCCGAGATACGCAAAGTCTTCAAGATCACCGGCGCCGGCGCGATCGCAGGCTCCTACGTCATCGACGGCAAAGTCGCACGCGATGCGCAGGTGCGCATCATCCGCGACGGCGTCGAGATCTACGAAGGCAAGCCAAGCTCTCTCAAGCGCTTCAAGGATGACGTTCGCGAAGTCATGCAGGGCTACGAGTGCGGGATCGGCGTCGCCAACTACAACGACCTGAAGGAGAAAGACGTCTTCGAATTCTTCAGGCTCAAGGAAATACAGCGCACGGTATAAAACCGTGACGCCGCGACTCCGACCGGAGCTCGCGGCGTTTCGGCATATCGGCGTGGAGTGGCGCACGGATGGCGATGATCGTGGCTGTTGGCACTTTCGAGCTGCATTTTCCCGAGGTTCACAGTCTCAAGGAAAAGCGGCAGGCGCTTCGCTGCGTCATCGACCGGGTGCGGGCCAAGTTCAACGCATCGATCTCGGAAGTCGATAACAACGACCTCTGGCAGCGCGGCACGATCGGCGTGGCGCTGGTTTCAAACGATCGAACGCTTCTGACCCAGATGGGCCAGAAGATCGACGAGATCATCGCGGATCACGACCAGATCCGGGTGGTTTCACAAGACTGGGAGTATCTATGACCTCGCATCGCCTTGAACGCGTTGAATCAACGATCCTGCGCGAACTTTCGCTTATCCTGCAGCGCCGGATCAACGATCCGCGCGTTCGCGGAGTTCATTTCGTATCCGTTAATATAAGTCCTGATTTTCATCTCGCGCGGGTATCGTTCAGCATGCTGGAAGAGACCCGGGATCCCGAAGAAGTCCAGCAGGGGCTTGACTCGGCCAAGCCGGTTCTTCGCGGGGAGCTCAAGAAGGTCATTCAGCTCCGCAAGATTCCAGAGCTCGCGTTCCGGTATGATCCCTCGATCAAGGAGGGCGACCGCATTCTCGATCT
>CAZQYQ010000121.1:0-12881 GCA_964597625.1 uncultured bacterium | reverse complement strand
CATCGCGCGGGGAATTATCAAGCTTGGTCCCGACGCGAGGTTTTTTATCTTCAAGCAGAAGACGGCATACGAGATGGCGGTCATGCTGTCGAGAACCCTTGACGAGATTGATGCCGGTCATTCCGGGAAAATGGCGCCCGAAGATGAGAAACTCGTAAAAAAACTCGTGGATGAGCTGGCCGGGGAAGTCAGCGTTCTCAAACAAGCCCGCGAGGAAGAGAAGACGGCTGTGAATGCCGGGGTAAAGGCTCTTGAAGAACGGCTTGCCACCGTTGAGAAAAAATACGAGGATCGGATCGACAAAATCGAGAAGGCGAAATCACCGGTCGTGTTCAACGGCGACTGGCGCTATCGGTATCAGCATGCGCAGGTCTCGGACAATGCGGGCGGCAAGGGCAGCACATCGAACAATACCAACAGGGTCCGCCTCGGCGGGAAACTCGTCGTCGATAAATCGATGTTCGGCTATTTTCGCCTGAAGGCCGATCAACAGGTGCGCCGCAATGCCGATTATGATGGAACAACCGTTTCCATGGATTATTTTTACATCGACAAGAAGAAGCTGCTTGGCGGTGACTGGCGGCTCGGCCGGCAGTATGACATCATCGGCAACGGGATGGTCATGCTCGACTTCTACGACGGTCTCAAACATACCCGCAAGCTTGGCGACAAGGTTGATTTCCTTGGGATCGCCGTCACCCAGACGACGAATCCCGGAATTGCGACGCGCTCGCATGGCCTGAATGCGAATGTTGCGGCTGTCATCTACAAGCCGAACGAGAAACACTCGATCCAGCTTTCCAGCTTCCGGCAGAATGCCGATCGCGATAAATTCGGCGTGACCGGGTTGAAGACCTGGGAACAATGGCTTTCCGCGGATCTCAATGGCAGAATGGGTACCAACTGGAGTTATTTCGGAACCCTTGCGACATACAAGAACAAGCTCGACGAAGGGAACACCACGGCTGCCCAGCGATACCTCCGTGGCGATATCGACAATACCGGCTACATGCTGGGTGTCACGTATGACAAGCCCAAAAAATACTCCTTCGGAACCATGCTGGCTGAGCAGCTCGATAATTTCCGGGCAATGGATGTGATGGCCGACGTGTTCTATCTGGGCGTTCCATGCAGTCCTCTTGAAGATACGTTGAACGTGCTTGCCGTCAGCGCCGCGAATTCAAGCACGGGAAGGGCTGAAACCATTTTCCCGGCCAATGCCGCGGCAGCCGCACCGGCGGCTTCTCCCATCGGAAAAGTCGGTGACAACCGCACGACGGGGGCTTACCTGGATATGCATGGTATCGTGATTTTCAGCTGAAAGGCAAATACAGCTTCCGTGACAATCTGGATCTGCACCTGATCTACAACATGCTCACGCCGGCCCGGTCTGGGTATAACTATTGCGATATAAAGAGCGTCACGGCCCGTCTGCGCTATGCATACAATGAGAAAACCAACATCGAACTTCGCGGAATTCATGCGACTTCCGATTACGGCCGCAGCGTCAACGAGATACGCTCCGAGTTTTATATGAAATACTGATCCCCGCTCAGCGGAAACAGAGCGGCCCGCCGGCGATCCCATGCCGGCGGGCCGCTCGTTTGCATGCCGGGTTCTGTCACGACATGGTTTTCCGGAACCGGCGTGACGAAAGGAAAAAGGTCGTGAAGCCGATCAGCGCCAGCGCGGCGAACTGGGGCCAGAGCACGGCCAGGCCTGTTTCCTTCAGGAAAATGCCCCGGATGATCACCAGAAAATACCGCATGGGGTTGAGCAGCGTCAGCGTTTGGATGATGCCGGGCATGTTGATGATCGGGAACGAAAAACCCGACAGCAGAATCGCCGGCTGAAAGAAGAAAAACGTGCTCATCATCGCCTGCTGCTGCGTTTCGCAGACGGTCGAAATCAGAAGGCCGATGCCCAGCGTGGTCAGCATGTAGAGGCCTGCGGCGAGGAAAAGCAGGGGAATGGAGCCGCGCACGGGAATGCCGAACCAGAACACCGCCACGGTCATCACGACGACGACCTCGCCGAAGCATATCAGTGCAAATGGAAGGGTCTTGCCGAGAATGAACTCGAACGGGGTGATCGGCGATACCATGATCTGCTCGATGGTTCCGATCTCCTTTTCGCGCACGATCGCCATGCTGGTCAGCATCAGTGAAACCAGGGTGATGATCAGGGCGACGACACCCGGAACGAAGAAAAAGACCGCTTCCCGGTTCGGGTTGAACCAGGCCCTGCTTTCGAGCGTCACCTCCCCGATGCGCGGAAGAACGCCCATCTTCCGCCGCATCTGGGCGAGCTGGGTATCCCGGTTGAAGCCACGGATAATGCGGTTCGCATATTGAAGCGCGATTCCCGCGGTGTTCGAATCGGTGCCGTCGGCGAGAATCTGCATGGCCGCGGTGCGTCCGGCCGCGGCGGCGGCGCCGAAACCGGGTTCAAAGCGCAGCACGACGAGCGCGCGCCCCTGATCGAGCAGCTCCCGGATTTCCTCGTCGGTGCGGGGCATGCCGACAAACTTGAATATGCCGCTTCCGAGGAACCTGGCGGCGACCTCCCGGCTCAATGGCGTGGCGTCGCGGTCATATATTGCAGTCGGTATGTGACGCACGTCGTTGGCCATCGCGTAACTGAAAATGAAAAGCTGGATGAACGGCAGGACGAAAATCACGCCCTTCATCCGGTTGTCGCGGAAGATCTGGATGAACTCCTTGACGACAAGGCGGCGCACGCGCTCGAATCGCTGGAAAAAACCGTTCGAGCCGTTCATTCGAGGTTCTTCCGGAAAGCTGATATGGCTGCAACGATTAAAACGCCCGCGAACAGGAGGAGGAACCCGATTTCCGCGTGCAGGCCTGTGAAACCGAGCCCTTTCAGCTGGATCCCCTTGAGGACGGTCACGAAATACCGGGCCGGAAACAGCCTCGTGATCACCTGGACGGGATCGGGCATCTGGCTGATCGGGGAGATGAAACCGGAAAGCATCATGGCCGGCAGGAACGTCGAGACCATCGCCGCCTGACTTGCCAGAAGCTGGTTGCGCGTGACGATGCTGAGCACCATGCCCAGGCCGAGGCCGGCCGAGAGGTAGACCGCTGCCGTCGCCAACAGCAGAACCGGGCTGCCGCGCATCGGCACGTCGAACAGATACTGGCCGGCGAACAGGGTCAGCAACACATCGAACATGCCGATCGAGAAATACGGCGCCAGCTTGCCCAGGACGAGTTCGGCCGGCGACACGGGCGTCGAGATCAGCTGCTCCATCGTGCCGGTTTCCCACTCGCGTGCTACGCTCAGCGGCGTCAGAAGCCCCGCGATGATCATCAGGACGACGGCCATGACGCCCGGGATAATGAACAACCGCGACTCCATGTCGGGGTTATACCAGGCGCGCGGCCTGACCTCGACCGGGGTCTCGGGGGGGCGGCGGCCCTGGCGGCGGATGCGTTCGAGCGTGATCTCGCCCGAGAACCCGGCAATGATCGCTTCGCCGTACCCGAGAGCGATGGTCGCCGTGTTCGCATCGCTGCCGTCGGCGATGATCTGCACCGTGACGGGCCGGCCGGCCCCGAGATCACGGTCGAACGTCACCGGAATCGAGAGCGCGATCATCGCCTCGTTGCGGTCGAAGGCCTGCCCGATCTCGGCATCCGTCGATATCTGCCGCACCAGTTTGAAATATCTCGAACTATTGAATTTCGACAGGAGTTCGCGGCTGCGCGGCGTGCCGCACCGATCGTAGACAAGAAGGCCGACCCGGTCGACATCCAGAGACAGGGCATACCCGAACAGCAGCATCATGAACATGGGAAGTGCGATCGCAAGCCCGAGGCTGCGCGGGTCCCTGATGACGTGCAGAAACTCCTTGCGCGCCACCGCTCTGAACCGCATGAAATTCAGAGTCATATCAGCCCCGCATCCCGTCTCTGCATCATCGCATTCAAGCGGCGCCATTCCCTGCGCGGCCACGATTATCGGCTTCGATCAGTTCGACGAACACGTCTTCGAGCGTCGGCGCGATCGGGAAAATCGCCGCATCATCAATGCCTGCCGCCCGCAATTTCGCGGTGAACGCCCCCGGATCCATCTTTCCCGCCGGAGTGAAATGAAGGGACGCGCCGAACAGCGCCGGGTCGCGCACGTCCGGCCACCCGGCCATCAGTTCCAGGGCAACCTCGGGGTGGCTGCACCTGAGCTCGTGAAGGTTCGAGGCGTGCTCGGTTTTCAGCTGTACCGGCGAGCCGTGCGCGATCATGTCGCCGTGATAGATCAGAGCCAGTCTGTCACAGTATTCTGCTTCATCCATGTAATGGGTCGTCACGAAAATCGTCACGCCTTCCGCGGAAAACTCGGCGATCAGATCCCAGAAACGGCGCCTGCTCAGCGGGTCTACGCCGGAGGTCGGCTCGTCGAGGAACAGGATGCGGGGCGCGTGCAGGATCGCGCAGCCGAGTGCCAGACGCTGTTTCCAGCCACCCGCCAGATCGCGGGTGAGGCTGCGCCGGTGTCGCTCCAGCCCTGCCATGCCGACCGCGCGGTCTTTGCGGGCGGGCCGCTGAGCGGGCGGGACCCCATAGATTCCTGCGTAGAGATCGAGGTTCTCTTCCACCGTGAGATCGTCGTAGAGCGAGAACCGCTGGCTCATATAGCCGATATTCGCCTTGATCAGCTCGGCCTGCGTTCCGATATCGAGTCCGCCGACCGTCCCTCTGCCCCCGTCGGGTGAAAGCAGCCCGCACAGCATGCGGATCGTCGTGCTCTTCCCGGCCCCGTTCGGACCGAGAAAGCCGAACACCTCGCCCGGCGCGACCGAGAAGCTGAGCCGGTTCACCGCGACAAAATCGCCGAATCGCTTCAGCAGCGCTTCAACCTCGACGGCTGGCCCGGAGATCTTCTCAGCGGGCATGTTCCGCACCGCCCTCGGCTTCATCTGAAGTGACAAGCGCCACGAACACGTCTTCAAGAGTCGGAACGGCGACACGCTGTTCCGAGACGGCCAGTCCGGCCGCGGCCAGCCGGTCGCAGGCGGCCGGGCCGTCCCGATCAGGAACTGGTGTGACAAGATGAACCCGGTCCCCGAAGGCGTTCACGCAGCCGGATGGAAACGATCCTTTCAGCAGTGCCGCCGCCCGGCGCGCGGAGGGAACGACCAGCTCCAGCAGGGTTCCGGGCATGCGCGACTTCATTTCCGACGGCGTGCCGAGCGCCAGAAGTCTGCCCGCATGAAGCATGGCGATTCTGTGGCACCGTTCGGCCTCGTCGAGGTATGCCGTCGAAACGATGATCGTGACCCGCTCTTTTCGTAACCCGGTGAGAATCCGCCAGAAGTCCCGCCGGGAGACCGGATCGACGCCGTTCGTTGGCTCGTCGAGAAACAGGATGCGGGGGGTGTGAACCAGGGCGCAGGCAAGCCCCAGTTTTTGTTTCATGCCGCCCGAGAGGTGGCCGGCCCTGCGTGTCCGGAACGGTGTGAGCCGGCTGAACCCGAGCAGGCGGTCATAGGCCGCGGGGCGGTCGGCATAGGGAACGCCATACAGATCGGCATAGAAATCGAGGTTTTCGAGAACCGTCAGATCGGGGTAGAGGCCGAACTTCTGACTCATGTAGCCGATCTCATGCTTCAGCTCGTTGCCCTCGTTCACGATGTGGCGGCCGTTGACATGCGCCGAGCCGGATGTCGGCGATACGATAGCCGCCAGCATGCGGAGACAGGTCGTCTTCCCGGCACCATCCGGGCCGACGAGACCGAAGATCTCGCCCTCTCCGATGCTCAGGGAAAGCCTGTCCAGCGCCGTGTTCTCGCCGAATTTTTTCGTGAGGCCATCGAGCCGGACCGCCTCAGCAGGGATCGGTATCATTCCCGGGCGCGCAGCGTCGCAACGGCCGGCATGCCGGGCTTGAGTTCGCTTTTCGGGTTGTCGAGCCGGATTTTGACGCGATAGACCAGCGTGATGCGCTCTTTTTCCGTCTGGATCGTTTTCGGTGTGAACTCAGTCTGAGGCGATATGAAGGCCAGCGTGCCGGAATACACCCGATCAGGCCAGGTATCGATCGTGACGGAAGCCGTCTGGCCGAGAACCACCCGGCCCAGATCCGTTTCGTGGATGTAGGCCCGCATCCAGAGATGGTCGAGCGGGGCGACCGTGACGACCGGCGTTCCGGCCGACAGATACTCGCCCGGCTCGGCATGCTGGGCCAGCACGGTGCCGGAAACGGGGGATACGAGAGTGCCGTTGTCGAGTCGGATGCGGGCGAGCGCGACGGCGTGGCTGGCGATGCGTGCCCGCGCCTGCGCCTGGCTGACCGCGTCTTTCCGCGGTCCCTGCCGGAGAAGCGCGAGCCGCTGGGCTGCTTCGGATTCCGCCTGCCGTGCCTGCTCGATCTGTTCCCGGCGTGGGCCTTCCCGGACAAGCCTCAGGCGCGCCTCGGCCTCCGTCTGGCGTTCGAGGGCGGTGCGGGCCGCCGTGCGGGCCCGGTCGAGGTCCTGGTCCGTGACGGACTGCCCGGCATGCAGCGCCTCGGCACGGGCAAGGTCCTTGTCCGCCTGTTCCCGGTCCGCGCGTGTCCTGCGTGTGGCGGCTTCGGTCGCGGCGATGTCGGCGGCGCGCGAACCGGCCAGCAGCTCCGAAAGCATTGCCTGGGCTTTCTGCCGGGCGGCCTCGGCCTGGGCAAGCTCTTCAGGTCTGGAGCCGGCCTCGAGGTCCGCGAGCGCCGCTTCCGCCGCCTCAAGCTCGCCTCTGCGTATCTCGAACTCCTGTTCGAGCTCGGAGGTATCCAGTTTTGCAAGAACCTGTCCGGCTTGTACCGCCTCGCCTTCCGAGACGAGTCGTGACTCCAGCCGCCCCGGCAGTTTGAAGCTCAGCTCCGCATCATCGACTTCAATCGTTCCGGTCATTCTGATCTCGGCGGCTTCCTGCGCGGCAGACACGGCGGGCGCGGCAAAGGAGAGCAACGCCGCCAGCAGGAGCGCTGCCGGGCTGAAATGAATACTGTTCGATATATGAATGGCGAACCCCATTTCTCACCTCATCGGCTTTTTCATATCCGGCAGGGGCTCCGGTGATTCCCGCCCGGCTGCGGCTGCCGGAGACGGGCGCTGCCTGACATATCTGTCGAGCCACTCTTCCATTTCGGCGAGGGCATGCAGAACGCCTTCGCGCGAGCGGTACCCGTGACTTTCGAACGGCAGCACGACGAGCCTCGCCGTGCCTCCGTGGCCTCGGACGGCGGCGAAGAGCCGCTCGCTTTGGATCGGGAAGGTGCCCGAATTGTCATCGAGCTCGCCGTGAATCATCAGGAGCGGCTCTGCGATCTTGTCGGCATACGAAAAAGCCGAGAGCCTGTTGTAGACGTCAGGCGCCTGCCAGTACGTCCGCCGTTCGCCCTGGAAACCGAACGGCGTCAGCGAACGGTTATATGCCCCGCTGCGGGCGATTCCGGCGGCGAAAAGATCCGTGTGCGCGAGAAGGTTTGCGACCATCGCGGCCCCGTAACTGTGGCCGGCGATAGCGATCCGATGAGGCTCTGAAATGCCTCTGCGGACGAGTTCCCCGACCGCGGCTTGCGCGCCCGCTGTGATCTGCTCGATAAACGTATCGTTCGCTTCGCGGGGTTTCCCGACGACCGGAAGTTCGGCGTCCATCAGTACCGCATACCCGTCGAGCAGCATGAACAGAATCGAAGCGGCCTGCGGCCGGGTGAACTTGTTCGGCTCCGCACGCACCTGCGAGGCGGTATCGGTCGCGGTATATTCGCGCGGGTATGCCCAGACGATCGTCGGAACGCGCGTGCCCGTTGCATACCCTACCGGATAATAAAGCGTTCCGGACAACGGGATGCCGTCGGCCCGGCGATACTGGATCAACTCTTTTCGAATCGAGGTGAGTTCCGGTGCGGGGTCCGGGAAGCGGGTCAGCTGGACGGGAGCGGTTGCCGGAGCGCCCGGAAGCGGCACGAGCCTGTAGTTTGGCGACGTCGAGGGATCTTCGAATCGCGTCACAATGCTCGTTGCCGAGGCATCCGCGACACCCGAGACGAGCTCGTAACTTCCGGACGCGGCCCTGAAAACCTCTGAAGATGAGCGCGTCACGAGATTGTATTTCCGAAGAAAGGGAAAGGCGCCCTCCGGTGTGGCGCCCTCGCCCGACATCCAGACGGTCGAACCTTCCATCCGGGCGATCACCTGGCCGTCCGGCAGATGAACCATCATCGGTGAGCCGGGGTCGTTGTATTCATCGGATGCCGACCGGCTGAAAAACAGCGGTGAAGCGGAAGCCGGACAGGGGCGCAGCGTGTCGATCAGGCGGGTGGTCAGCCATTCGCGCTCTTCGTCGTAATCTGTGATCAGGGCCGTTCCGGGCGTGGCCAGCCAGACAGCATGCTCGAACCGCTGCGGCAGATCCGTGACGATCGCCGGCGTTGCGGTAAAAGGCGCCGGCAGGGTGAACAGCCGGTCACGGAAGGCGGCCGTCGCGAGCGGATCACCACCGTCGAGCGCCTCGGCCCAGAAGAGTGTCGACGAGGCAAGCGGCAGCCACTGCATCGAGCGGGGCCCGGTGGCAACGCCGTTGATCGGAATCTCCTCGCCGGGCGGAAGCGTGACGAGTGTCTGGAGAACCACTCCGGAGGAAGCATCCCAGACCTCGCAGGCATGGCCGAAACGCCCGACGGGCACGGTATGCGGAAAGGGCGCCACAAGCCGGTCCACGAGGAGATAACGGCCGTCCGGCGACGGATCGGCATGATCCAGAAGACAGGGCTGGCCGAGAGGCGTTGCCGAAGCGGTATCCGCATCGATGCGCACGAGCTGGGAACTGGCAAAATACGCGAACTGCTTCTCGTCAAACGAGGTCTTGAGCAGATCCTGGTAGGTGCGGGTCTTGACCATTTTTCCCGAAGACTCGTCGATGAACGGGCCCGGCGGAACCAGCGGAGGAACGGGTTGATCGCCCCGTCCTGCCGGAATGAGACTGGCGAGAATATCGAAGCTGCCGCTTGCCTGTCCGGTGCCTTGATATTCCCATTGATAGGGCGACGACAGGACCTCGTTGAGACCTTTGGCGAGGGTTCTGCCCTGCCCGGTCATGGGATCAAACACCCAGAGTTCCGCGCTGGCCGTGGTATAGAACACGATGGCGATCTTTTTCCCATCCGGCGACCAGGCGGGGTAACCGGCTTTTGCATCCGGCGGAAACTGCAGTTCGATGGCCTGGCGGGTCTGCAGGTCCATGACGCTGCCGCCCGTCATGAAGGAGGTGCGCTGCTGCGTGTTCGAAGCCGGGGAAAAACGAATGCCGGCCAGCCGCAGGATCGGCTGCGCGAGTTCTGAAAGGGGGACGAGCAGGCGGTGCTGTACCAGGAGCATCTTTCCCCCGCGCGGCGAGAGACGCACAGTCGGTATCGGCGGGGTGTCGATGATGGTTGTAATGCGCGGCGAAGGCTGCTTCCAGATCTCCTGTGCATCCGCCGGAACGAGGGAACACCAGACCGCGATCGTTATGAAAATCAGGCTGCGGGCAACCTTTGAAGCTTCTGACACGAGTCCCATGAGTCCGCCTTCCTCGATGAATCCTCAATGAATTTCAACAGTCGCAAGTATAGCATCCGGCTGCTGCCGAATGGAATGTAGTGGCGGAAAGGGAAATGAATGCCTGGATACGGTATTCTTTCCCTGATGATGCGTTCAGTCCGATCGCAGGGATCGATGTCGTTCGAATCGTGCGTTCATTTCAGTTGTGTTGCCGTAACATGCTTTTCTTTTTTCGGAAATTGCTTTTCAAATTCTTCCAATTCATTTTCACTTGTCTCAAACACGCTGTCTACCTTGAATTTTCCTGTTATTCCATGAAGGCTGTTCAATGAAAGTTCAAGTCCCATGAAATACTCATGATTTTCACCGTCTGAAGTCGTTATCTTAAATGCCTTTGCATCTACAAATCCGAACCTTGAATAATACGTGGGATTTCCCATCAAAAAAATGCCTTTGTATCCTGATTCTCTTGCTTTATTTATTGATTCCGTGATCAATAAGGTTCCTACGCCTTTATTCTGATATTCGGGCAATACGCATATTGGCCCAAGGCAGAGGACTTCATGCTTGATCCCGCGCTCATCAATAACGAGTGCTTTTGTATACATGATATTGCCGATGACTTTGGAACCGTGGCAGACAACGTAGTCTAATTCTTTGACAAAGACATCAGCAGTTCTCATGTTATGAGCGATGAGATGCTCATTGCATCCCGGTGTGTAAACATCCCAGAATGATTCTCGGATGATGTTCTCTGTCTCTCTGAAATCGTTGGTGCTTTCGAGTCGAAGATGATAGTTCATCGAATTTCCTTGCGTCGATTGCTTTTAAATCACGGGTGATTTGAACGTTCCCAGTTCGTTCTCGATGTATTCTGCCAAAGCAAAAGCAATGTCTTCTCTCCAGGGCTGGGTGATGATTTGTATGCCTATCGGCAGTCCTTCCGAAGAAGTTCCCCCGCGTAGGACGAGGGCGGGCCATCCCGTCAGATTATACGCCATTGTGTAACTGAAGGCTTGCAGATCATCACGGATTGAGCCATGAGGTAACGCGGGACAGGCATGTACTGGGGATATAACCACGTCATAATCTCGAAGGAAAGAAGTCATGGTGCTTTTAAAGCGAAACCACTTCATGATCAAAGCGTCAAATGTTGTCGCATCTGCTGGCTGCCCACGGCATAACCAGGGGATGGAATGCTCTTGGGTATGTGATTCTTCCAGCAGTCTCCTGATGGATGCTCCACCGTCGGCAGATAATAAGGCCATCATGATTTCATAGGATTCCTCGATTCCCTTGGGCCTGATTTCATGAATCTGCATCCCCTTGTTCTCAAGAACCGATGCGATGAAATGAATGATTTGAGAGGTTTCTGGCGAGGCGGGCTGTATCCCGTTATCTGTATGAAATGTCATTTTCAGATCCTTGAGATGAACCTCGCCAGAGAAGTCCAGGGGAACAGGGATAATCGAAGGGTCTATCCAGTCAGGTCCCGAAATGAGTGGGAGAAGAAGCTTTAAATCTTCCACGTATTTTGCCATCGGACCTATTTGCTGGAATGAATCAAGGACGCCACCGAACGGGAGGATATGACCTGTCCTGGGAACTCGTCCGGTTGTCGGTTTGATTGAGGTGATGCCGCAACAATGTGCGGGATAGCGTAAACTTCCCCCATAATCGCTTCCAATATCAAAAGGAGAGCCACGGGCGGCTACTATTGCAGCTGCGCCGCCACTGCTTCCACCTGGTGAGCAGGACAGGTCATAGGGATTATTTGTCTTTCCATACACAAGATTATGGGTCTCATACATGAGGGTGAACTCAGGAGTATTGGTTTTCCCAAGGAGGATCGCTCCGTTTTTTCGCAAGCGTGACAGGACGGTTGCGTCTTGTGCCGGAATGAACTTTTTCCGGCCAAGGGTGCCTCCCGTCGTGATGATCCCGGCGGAGTCAAAAGAATCCTTTAATGTCATGGGCACGCCATGCAAAGGCCCAATGACATTTCCCTGCGACAATGCTCGATCAGCTCTCAGTGCTTCAGATTTTGCTGACTCTTCGCACAATTGCACGACTGCATTCAGTTTGGGATTGATGTCCCGTATACGTTTCAGATACGCATCGACGATTTCAGATGAAGAGACTTGTTTTTGTAAAATAGCTTTTGCTAATTGTTTTACTGACTGATCCAGAAATTGTTCCATATTTTTACTCATATCATCTTTTCAGTCTGCCCACTTCATTGTACGTTTATTCTTTTGAGCAGCACACTCTTTCAAATAGAGGTTTATTAATTGCTGGTAAGGCAAGCCTGATTCGGTACCAGGTTTTTGAAAAATTCAATTGCATCTTGCCCAGGCCTGATAGGGACAGTTTTCTTCAAAATGCTTGAATAGGTGTTTCTCTTTGATTTGGAAAAGTCATACTCTTTTTTCATGAATACTCCAATACTGGCGGCTTTTTCTCTTTCTTTCTTTCTTTCTTTGTGGCTTTTCTGGTCGAAATAATTCTTACAGGTTTCTCATTTTCTTTGAAACAATGGCACATAACGAGCATCTTATGAACTTTCGAGAAGCCCAGCAACAAAAACCTATTCTCGTCCGCTGAATGGTCAGGGCCGTGGAGAATTCGTGCGTTTTCTCCAAGAAGAGCGAGGATGCCTCTTGAAAAGGCACCTGATGCTTTTTGATGTTGGCTTTTGCCTTGGTATCGTCCCCTTCAAAAAGGAATATGCTGTGTCTGTAATATACATCATCCCTTTATCCGCCGGAGACTGTCGAATGCCCGCTCAGTCGCATTGTTGGGCCTGTTTCTTTCTATATGACAATTCAATTCCTTTGCTGTCTGCAATATTGCGTAAACGCTCCTTGAATGAAAGCGCAAAGGACATAGAGGTTGCATGATCGGGAGCTGTCGGCTTCAATATGGGGATAGCACGTTCAATATCTTCAATTGGTAATAACGCTGCTGCCAGGCAATAGAAGCTCTTTGATTTACCATCATCATATTGATTCAGTAATCTTTCAAGGAGATCAATACGGAACTTCTGTTGTTGAATGAAGGAAGAAAGTCCATTCTTATGGATGAGATGAAGATTCTCAATTGCCCTTCTGTGTGTCACGAAAGAATCCATGCAATCCCATCCCTTCAATTTCGAACAAGGGAAATCAATACATTCCGCGCACGTCTCGTAATGACGCTTCTTTACGCAGCATGTGATGATGGAACAGGATGGATGTTTATCAGAAAAATGAGGACCGAGGCAGCCAGGACACTTTGAATTGCCATTGGTATAACCCACATTTCCGGTGTACCGCATTTCCCCCAAAGAATTTTGAGAACGTGA
>CAZQYQ010000120.1:0-12964 GCA_964597625.1 uncultured bacterium | reverse complement strand
AGACATCGATCTTTGGCAGCTCGGCCGCAAGGAAATCGAGATCGCCGAGCACGAGATGCCAGGCCTGATGGCACTTCGTGAGAAATATGGCACGAAGAAACCCCTCCGCGGTGCCCGCATTGCCGGTTCGTTGCATATGACCATCCAGACCGCCGTCCTGATCGAGACTCTTGCAGACCTCGGCGCTGATGTGCGCTGGTGCAGCTGCAATATTTTCTCGACCCAGGATCCGGCCGCTGCAGCTATCGCCAAGCGGGGGATTCCGGTTTTTGCCTGGAAGGGCGAGACTCTCGAAGAGTATTGGTGGTGCACGCAGGAAGCTCTCACCTGGCCCGACGGCCAGGGCCCGACTCTGATCGTTGACGACGGCGGCGATGCCACCCTTCTGATTCATCTCGGCTACGAAGCGGAGCGGAATCCCAAGAGTCTCGACCGCCACGCCGAAGGCGAAGACGAGCAGCAGCTGCTCGCGCTTCTCAAGAAGGTCCTGAAATCCGAGCCGAATAAATGGTCCAATATGCTTCCACACATCAAGGGTGTCAGCGAAGAGACCACGACCGGTGTTCATCGCCTGTACAAAATGATGGAGGAAAAGAAGCTTCTCTTCCCCGCCATCAACGTGAATGACTCCGTCACCAAGTCGAAGTTCGACAACCTGTATGGTTGCCGTGAAAGCCTTGTTGACGGCATCAAGCGCGCCACCGATGTCATGATTGCGGGCAAGACCGCCGTCGTGTGCGGGTACGGCGATGTCGGCAAAGGCTGCGCCCAGGCGCTGCGTTCCTACGGCGCTCATGTCGTCGTCACCGAGATTGACCCGATCTGCGCTCTGCAAGCCATGATGGCCGGGTACATCGTCGATACCGTCGAGAACACCCTCGGCAAGGGCGACATCTATGTGACCACCACCGGAAACCGCGACATCATCACCGCCGACCACATGGCGAAGATGAAGGACCAGGCGATCGTCTGCAACATCGGGCACTTCGACAACGAGATCCAGATGAGCAAACTCGAAGCCTGGAAGGGCGTGAAACGCACCAATATCAAGCCGCAGGTCGACCGCTACACCTACGCCGACGGCCACAGCATCTATATTCTGGCTGAAGGCCGCCTGGTGAACCTCGGCTGCGCGCACGGTCACCCCAGCTTCGTCATGAGCAGCTCGTTCACAAACCAGACGCTGGCGCAGATCGACCTCTGGACCAACGCCCACAAGGTCGGAGTCTACACCCTCTCGAAGCAACTCGACGAGGAAGTCGCCCGTCTGCACCTCGGAAAGCTCGGCGCGAAACTCACCGTGCTAACCAAAGAACAGGCTGATTATATCGGTGTTCCGATGGAAGGCCCCTACAAATCGGATCAATACCGCTACTGATCATTCAAGCAGAAAACCCGCCCGGCTGAAAAGCCGGGCGGGTTTTCTTTCACCGGTTTGTCCGCGCCCGATGACGATTTTCCTTCACTTGTCCGACAAATGCTTCCAGCACCATCTGCCGTGACGGATCCGTTCCTCCGGCGTGGATCGCCGTAATGATCGGTGTATCGGGATAATCGCGTCTGATCTTTTCAATGATCGCCGCCGATGCGTTCCCGACCATGCAGTTGAAGCATGCTGCATTTATGATCCCGTCCGCGCCATGAAGCTGGAAGTCGACGATCTTCGCGATGTTCACGAACAGCAGTTCATCATCCTCATTTGTGATATACGGCATGGCCATCTTCTTCAGTTCGAGATATCCAGGCTCTTCGAGACGGCGAATCCTGTTCCCGACCATGGAATTCAGACGCCAGGCATCGAATGTCCGTCTCAAGGCGACCGATCCGGCGGCAATCATCTCTGGAAAAGCCATACGCGAGAGACTTCGCATGAATCGCCGCGTGATCGAAAAGTCCAGAAAATCGACGTGAACCGGGGACGGCCATACTTCCATGCCCCGACTTTCCAACCACAGGAAGAGGTCACCGCCAGCCTGATGACTTGCCTTTGCAAATATATCTCCAGCTATTCCTATCACGGGGCGTTTCACCGTCCTGTCCGTTTCTATCGAGGCAAGCCTCAAAAGGGAATCATCGAGTGCATCGGCAACGTTTCCTGCGACAACGGCAGTCTCGATGCGTCGGAGATTCTCCTTCTGCAGATCCTGCGTGGCGCCCTTTTCCCGTTCGTAGGGCCGGATCTCGCAGGCCGCCTTCATCAGGATTTCGATGGCCAGCACCCCGAGATAGAACGCTTCGACGGTATTGACGCCGAATGCTTCGGCCAATTCCGTCCCGGTCGGCGCGGCAAGCGTGATGTTGTCGATGCCGCGTTCATTCATCAGGTGCCGGAGAGCCGTTCCATACTGCTGAAGCAGGCAGGGAAACGAGAGACCGGGAATATAGAACGTGAGTTGCCGGCCGCCGCTTGTCCGATGCAACTGCAGCAGATCGCCTGCGAACACCGAATACGGATGGCACTCCTTGCCCAGCGAATGGCGTTCGCCAAGCACGAGGGTCTTGTGGTCCGGGATCGGAAGGATCTCGACACGGTATCCCTTCCGTTTCCACATGCCGCTGAACGCGTAGGCGATATCGCCGAAGTTCGGAATTCTGATTTCGGCGCCCGGCTCAGGAATATTCATCTGCCCCTTGCGAATCTTGTCTTCCACAAGAGAATATTTTTGCTCATGATCCTTCGAGCCGCAATTTTCAAGCTGATCCAGGAAGGCTTCCAAACGGGTCATCAAGCCTGCTTCGCCGCGATGTTCGTCGAATTCAAGACTCAAATGAGCCTTATCGGTCAAGACGGGTTCAAGCTGATTGCCTGTAAATGCATCAGGGCCGCAACCGAAATTTGAGATGATAACCGGGTGGATATCGGGTCTGGCGGCAACGGCCGTCGTATATCGGAAGATATCCGCTGAAAACAGCCATGGCAGATCTGTTCCGATTTCAGAGACATCGAGATTCAAATACTGGGGCGGCATGGCCAGCACGCCTATTCTTCGAAGCCGTTCAAACAGGCTCAGATTCAGGAAGGCATCGTATGTGTTATACGGCTTGCCCAGAATCGCAAACACATACCGGAATCCGCCCTCGGAAAGAAGCCGACGGCCCCTTTCCGCGAGGCCCAGATCAAATTTCCGTTGAGCCGCCAGGGCCGTCCGATAGGCTTCTCGTATGCGGATCTCGGAGGTCCCCAGAGCTTCCCGGCACTCGAGCATGCCTTCGGTGAAAACCCCTTCGTCCGTCAGCGAAAGAACGGGAGTAAGCAGTCGCCCGGTCTGTGAAGCGGTGATCATGAAGGGGAGGGACATAGAATAGGGACATGTATGTGAATGTTCCGGCTTTTCGCCCGGCAGGTGCGTGACGGACGGCAGGAACACCCAATCGACGCCCTTTTCCAGGAGCGCGTTGACATGGCCGGCCGTCAGTTTCATGGGCAGGCAGACTCCGACGGAAAGATGCTTGAGACCCAGACTCAGAGTATCGGCATTCGAGTTGTCGGATAACACCGGCGTGCATCCGATCGCATGGAAGAACGTTCCCCAGAACGGCAGATGAGCCATGAAAAGGGAAGCGCGTGGAATGCCGATTTCAGGCCCGGCCGCACCGTTCCGGCCGGTCGACTCAAAAAAAGCTTCACAGCTTTTCAGATACTCGGTCGCAAGGTTCGGAAGCAGAACGGCCGATGAAGTCCCGCTCCCCCGGCTCGTATAGCGCTCGCATGTGTCTCCGAAGTAGATCTGCTCTCCGTCTCTTTCAAGGAGATTCACTTCACAGTTGTTCGGACATCCGGAGCATCTGAACGATCGAAGGCTCGGAACCGCCCCGGAATCAAGTCCCCGGAATATCGTCTTCTTTCCGGTACCAATACTTGTCCTGACCGCATCAGCGGCCCCGATCGCGCCGGAAATGCGGTTGTATGGGTGGACAGCGACCTTGCGTCCCAAGACCTGCTCGAATGCGGCAACCACGGCATCGTTCGAGGCTGTGCCCCCCTGCAGGAGAATCCGGTCGCCGAGCGGCCGGTTCCCCACGACTTTTTCGAGGTAGTTGCGAACGATGGAGAAGGCAAGGCCGGCGCACAAATCCTCGACGGATGCGCCGTTTTTTATAGCGCTCACGATTTCTGTTTCCATGAAAACGGTGCATCGAGAGCCAAGGTCTCCCGGTGATTCCGCGGCAAAAGCCCGGTCCGCGAACTCGCCAACGATCGAGATGCCCATTCGCACGGCCTGCTCTTCGAGGAAGGAGCCCGTGCCCGCGGCGCAGATTTTATTCATCGCAAAGTCGCTGATCTGGCCGCCACGAACCGAGACAAACTTTGAATCCTGACCGCCGATCTCGATGATCGACTCGACGTCATCCAGGTAGTGGCGCGCACCGAGCAGCTGGCAGGTGATCTCGTTTCTGACGATATCGGCGCCCAGGATCCTGCCGGCGAGATGCCGGCCGCTTCCGGTAGCCCCGCAACCGAGCACGCGAAGCCCGCCAGTGAAGCGTGATCTCATCATGGCCAGCCCCTCTCTCAACACTTCCAGGGGTGCGCCGCGCGTCGGCAGATACAACGAAGAAACCAGCCCGCCGTTCACGTCCATGACAACGAAGTCCGTGCTGACCGATCCGACATCCACGCCAAGAAACCCTTCGACAGGCTCTGTATGTATTTCTTCAGGTTCTTTTCCGCGCACAAGGCCGGACGGCCTCCGCAAAGACGGCAGAAAATCGGGTGTTGAAGCACCCGCGGTGATGCGGCGGCCGATCAGCCTCTTCAGCTCGGGAATTGTCCGTGATGCTGCCTCAGACGAGCCTGCCTTCACGGCAGCGCCAATCGCCCCTTCCAAGCCCGGGTGAGACGAGGGCATGAGGAGCGTCGGATCAGAACTGCCGAGTATGTTCCGAAAAGCCCGGATGATGCCGCCGTTCTGCGCGCAGCCGCCGGCGATGACCACCGGCGGCTCCAGATCCCGGCCTTTGAGAAGCGTGGCAATGACGTTTCGGCAGATGGCCATGCAAACGCCGAGAGCTATTTCGTCGATGGGCGTCCCCTTCTGCTGAAGGTGGATCATGTCTGACTTCGCAAACACGGCGCACCGGCCCGCGATGACGGCCTCCCGTGCGGCTGATGCGCTGCGAGCGGCCAGATCTCCGACGCTGAGCCTGAGGCGTTCGGCCTGAGATTCGAAAAAAGAGCCGCTCCCGGCGGCGCACGCGTCATGAATCGCGAATTCCCTGATTGTATCGGGCACATCAGGATTCATCAGAATCGATTTCGCGGAATGGCCGCCGATTTCAATGATCCAGCGCGGCTTCAGTCCCATGCTGGTTATTCCGGCCGCGACCGCCAGGATGCCGTTGATCTCTTCCGGGGCATCCTCGAACCCGCCCGCATCGGTTCGGCCTCCGGTCACCCCCCATTTGAAGGTCTCCTGCGGGAAGCGGGTCTCGACCAGATCGAGGAAGTCCGTCACGGCCTTGAGATCATCAGGGCTTTGCCTGCCGTAATACGACAGCGCAGGGCGATTGTCTTCACTCAGGAGAACGGCTTTTGTGTATGCTGAACCGAGATCGAATCCGATCGTCTTCACTCAACATCCTCTCACGGCCGTCAAGCGGCCTTTATCTCGGACTCATTTTAACACGCCGGCGGGAAATCAGATGCCGTGTCGTCTGATGCGGGTGAGAGCGGCGTCAAGATCGGCCGATGCAACGGCTGCACGGCCCGCGGCAGCCTGCTTCAGTTTTTCAGAAAGCCGGGTTCGTTCGGTTTCAAAACGCCTCATCAAAGGTTCAAGGCGTGCGGTGTCGGCTTCTTCGGGAGAAATGACGAATTCCCAGCCGATTTCGGCGGCAAGACCGGTCATTTTCGGATCAACGGCAAGGCCGAGCCAGGGCACACCGGAAATCGTGGCCAGGACGGCCGCGTGAAGTCTCATGGTCACGATGCTTTCACAGCCCGCAAACACGGCATCCGCAGATGGCGCATCGCCGAGAATCCGCACCGGCAGCACCTCCGGGATTTCTTTCCAGGGTCGTTCATCCTCACCCGGCTGGAATGCAAGCGGGAGCAGTTCGTGATTCGTCGAGCGTGCCCACGATGCCAAGCGTTCGGCAATGCCGGCGGCCGCGTGAGAAGAGCCTCGTAAAATCACGCCGACACGGCGTTGTCCGCCATCGGCGGCGGCTTCAGAAGCTGGTTTTGAAACCGGCCTCAAAAAGACAAGGTCAGCTCCTGAAGCGGCTTGAAGCGGCGGACCGGGCAACCGTCCCAGGGTGACTGCCGCTTCCCGGTCACGGCAGGAGATATGGTCGGCAAACCCGAGTACCAGTCGTGTCGCGAATGCCGCCAGGCGTCCGTTTCCCATGCCCGCGGAGCCCCATGGCCCGAACCCCTGCCCGACCAGCAGGAGCCTGGCGCCAAGCAGGCGGGCTCCTCCCAGGAGAACCAGGTAATAGAGCAGGCTGGCAAGGCTGGTTGTTGCCTGCAGCAGGCTGCCCCCCGGCACGATGACCGCGCGGGCAGCGGCAAGCTCTTCGAGGAGGCCGACGACGTCCCGGCGGGGCATCTGTCGGGCATTCGCAAAGCCTCCGATCCAGTCGGAAGAGCCCCACAGCACGCTCCAGGAGAGGTCGGGGCGGCGGCGGCCGGCTTCCGTGACAAAACTGCGCCACAGCAGCTCGTCTCCGAGGTTTCCGAAGCCGAAATAGCCGATCAGCAGCGATCGTTCCCCCTTGCAGCCCGCAAGCGTGAGAAGCCGGAAGAAAAGATAGATCACCAGCAGGGCCGCGCCGGTTACCAGACCGGCCCACAGGCCGTTGAAGCCGCGCAGGTAGGCCAGAAAAAGCGGCGAATGGAAATGACAGAACGTGTTCACGAGAGAAACCTGGCCCATCTGCATGAAAAGGGCCAGGACAGGCAGAATCTCGGAAAAACCGCGCCGTCTGAAAAACAGGAAGAACAGAGCAGCCGGATAGCCGATCAAAAACTCCTTGTTGCGGGGCCGTGCAATCAGCAGATTTTCGAGGAAGGTGCGGCCGACATCCTCGATTTCAGAGGGTTTGAGAAACGTCACGTTTCCCGAACGCAGCAGATACAAAAGGGTTCCGCTCACAACCGCGACACCGATCAGAACTTCCTTTGCGGTCAGGGGCCTGGAAAGCAGCGACAGAATACCGCCGCCATACCTGCGAAGCGCCCAGATGAAGGTCCAGACCAGGGGCACCACGAATGCGGCTTTGATTCCCCTGAACTGTTCGAATTTCAGCAGGTAGATCGTTTCCGCATACATTGCCGCAACGAGGGTTCCACCGACAAAACCGGGAAGGGTGAGCCGGAGGAAGAACCGCGCGGCGTTTCCCGGCGCTGCGTCGTCCTTCCCGGAAGCCATGCCGGCTTCAACCGCGCCCATCGCCCAGACACAGCCGATCGTCGACCAGGCGATTGCGCCGATCAGGCCGGCAAAGCCGATGAACGTGGAAGAAGGCATCAGTCCCCACGTGACAGCCGTACCGAGGACCGTGATCCAGACGTCCTGTTCCCGCATGGGTCGCCACCTGGAGACCGCCAGCAGAAGCGGAACTCCCAGAAGAAGCGCGAGACCGATCGCAAGCCGCTCTCCGGGTGAAGCTGAGCCGACCTGGTGGCGAGGTTCATCACGGCGCTGCTCATCACTGCGCGGAATAGCAAAACCGTCGCTTTCGAGGCTTTTCACGACCGTGCCGAGATATTCCAGGTTGAAATGAACGAGATCGCCGATGAACTTCTTCTTATCCTGAAAGAAACATCGCATGTAGAGCATTTTGAGGCGTCGTTCACGCACGGCACGGACCCAACGTGCAATAGCACGCGATACATTATAATTCTCATCGAGTTCCCTGCGGCCGATGCTGTGAACCCGCACGAACGGCCTCCGGCCACGAAGCCCCATCAGCAGGGTTTCCATCCCCGCCTGATCATTGAACTCAATCCATCCGATCCGGAACGATCGCCGCAGCAGCTCGTCCACCGTTGTCGCGAGCGCGCCACGGTTGCCGAGCACTTCTTCCTCGGCAAACACGATCGCCGATATTCCCGCAGGATCGGGCAGGTCGGCGATCATGGCGCGAATGGATCCCGAGGTCAGGCCCGGATGGTTGTATATTCTCAAAACGACGCCCAGCCCGCATTCCCGGGCAATACGGATATATTCGGGTGAAAAGCCGAGGCCCACGCGGGTTTTGAAATCCATGCTCGATTTGCGCAGAACGAGAAGCTTCCGCCCGGCACGTTTCATGCGATCCGCCGGAATTTTCCAGGAAAGATGCCGTTCTATCCTGTCAAGCAGTGAAGGCTCCTGAGACCAGATCCAAAGCGTCCCCTGCGGCTCGGCAAGCTCGATTCCACAGGAAGCGGTATCCCCCTCCACGGCCATCTGGCGCAGTTCGGGAAGGCCGAGAATCGCGATCCGCCCCTCTGCTTCCAGCGAACTGAGCGTGTCTTCCGAGATGCCGACCGAGCTGGCTCCGCGCGCCGAGATGGCAAGGAGCATCTCCCGCAGCGTCCACCCTTCCTCCCGGGTGAGGATGCGCAGCTCATCGAAGTCCATGACCGTTTCAATATAGGTATCACTCTTTTCAGCCCGCCAGCGCAGGGAATCGCGCCAGATCCCCGCTATGAGGCCCGGCAGGAGGAGCAGCAGGAAAATGACCGCGCAGCGTGATATTCTCGACATCCTCTTTCTACCTCGGGGGGATCGGCGTTACAGATGCAGGCCCATCGCGAGGACAAGGCTCAGGCACTGAGCTTCCAGCAGCAGACCGGAAGTTTCGGGAACGAGAAGCAGGTGATTGAGCGGAAGCCCGGCATCGGCCGGCAGTTCCCTGCCTTCCGTCAGGTCGATGATCGTTTTCCCGCGGGGGGCGCGAAGTTTCAGCCGGCCCGATCTCACGACGACCATGGCTCCGGGAGTCAGCTGCAGGGTCTCGCCGTTCGGCACGACAACGGAGCGGAACCTGAAAAACTGGTCGAGATAGCTCTTGGAAACGAGCGGATCGCCCGTCGTTCCCGGCTCCTGCCCCGAGCTTGCAGCCGGTGCGAGGAACCCGGCCAGGGAGAAGAGAAAAGCCATCAGCAGCGGACCGGCCCAGCCGGCCATGATACGGGTCATGATCTTCCTGCCTCCAAGCACAGTTTCTGACATATTCGCTGGTCACAGTACCACACCCCGCATGACATGCGAAAGTGCCGATCATCCGGGGCTGCTTGCTGATACGGCTTCTTCAGATGTAGAATGACTGCCCAGCCCATACGCAGGAGCCGACACATGGCCATTGATGAAATCGAGATTCCAGGGACATCCATCGCACTCAAATGCTGGAATGCCCGCATAGATAACATTCCGGAATTCTTCAAGAAACTTTCCAGCGAGAGTGATGTCTTCACGCTCGATCCCGAAACGCCCGGGTTTCATGACTGTGATGCGAACAACCGCCTCATTCGGGGCTTTTATTCAGGCGTCGTTCCGTTCGAGGTCGAGCATCTCGTCGAGGGCATCACCACGAAGACGCTGTTCAAGCGCATAGAGAGCACCGAGTTTCTGCTTCTCGACAACTGCATGTTCACAATGGGAAAAAGCGGCCCCACCAAGGGGCTTTCAAACGTGCTTTCGGCGACTTCCGGCTACGGCGCGTCGCTCATGGAGTTCGAATTCAGACAGATGAGCCAGCTCCAGGACCGCCTGAGCCAGACAAAATCCATCGTGCTGACCAACCCGAAAGACAAGGAAGTCAGACGCGCAAGGCTTGCGGGCCTGATCGAGAGTTACACGGAGTACAACGTCATCGACCCCCGCAATCATGGAATCGAGAGTGTCGCCGGCCTGGTCGATTCGCCGCTTGGGCCACTGACAATCACGGTAACGAAGAAAGGCGGACTCCGCCTGACGGTCAGCAAGGGGTTCATCCTCACCATCGACTGTCTTCTCTGGCTTACCGCACTGATCCGCGATGAGGAGCCGCCGGCAGCCGTTGCCAAAAAGTCCTGAAGCTATTCGTAATGCTGCAGCCGCTCGATCGCGCGGCGCACGGCTTCCTGGACGAAGGGCTCCTGCTCCGTTTTCAGCACATCCTGCAGCGTCGGCAGAGCTGCCCATGCGGAACTGCCCATTTCCCCGAGAGCATGTGCGGCCGCTTCCCGGGTAAGCGGATCCCCCTCCACGACTGCGCTCTCAAGGGCATGAACAGCCTCTTCGCCCAGCCGTCCCAGGATATTCGCGACGATCCACCGAACGGAGCGCGTAACCGTTCCCAGGGATTGCACCAGTTCGGGAATGGCACAGGCTCCGAGCCGAACGAGCGTTTCGCCTGCGAGATAGGAAATGCCGACGTGCTCTTCACGCAGCAGCGTGATGATCGACGGAACAGCCGGTCTGCCGACCTGCACCAGGATGTCTGCCGCCCAGCATCTCATGGAAACGTCATTTTCCCGCATCAGGCGCACAAGCGGAGCTACGGCATTTCCGCCGAATCTGCCAAGGGCGGCGGCGCCGGTCCGGCGTCCCGTCGTGCCGTTCTGAACCGACTCGACGAGCGCCTCCACGACGATCGGGCCTATCCCTTCAAAGATATCAATAACCGCGTTTCGGATCCCTTCCTCCGTCGACTCCAGCTGTTTCAGCAATCCGGGAATGGCCGGTCCGCCGATGTGTGCAAGGACCGGTATGGCGAAAGGGCGGATCCGTTCATCTGCAAGAGACTCCAGAAGGAGGGGCACCGCGGGATCACCGGAATCGCCCAGAGCAACGGCGGCAAAATGCCTCACGAATATATCGCGATCGCAGAGCAGTTTCACCAGCATCGGCAGTCCGGATCGACCGATGCGTGAAAGTGCCGTCGCCATGGTCCGGCGCAGCAGCGCATCCTGCTCATCGCAGAGCCGCTCCGCCAGAGCCTGGCGGACCACTTCCGATTCAAGGCGCAGCCTGCCGGCAACCACTGCCGCCGCTCTGCATACCAGCGGCTCGGGGTCGCGCATGGAGATCGCCACGACTTCAGAAACGTCACGTCCAAGCTTATGCCAGACGGGAAGTTCGAAGACGGCCATCTCGCGAAGCCCTGGCAGCGGCGCATACAGAGACTCCAGGAATGCCGCCCAGCTTTCCTCGTGGGGCATTTCACCGTCATGGTCGTGGTTCTGATCACTCATCGTCGGTCCTCATCTGAATCGTCTCCGCCTTGCGCACGTCATCCTATCAGAGCCGGGGCAGAAGGTCCACATCCCCCGACCGGGATCAGCCGGCCGCTTCAGGAAGAGCATCTCTCGATCTTGAATATCTTGTTCTATATATGAAATTTCTCTTGCCAAGATGCATCACATCACCATCTACAAGAGGCCGGTACCGGTACCGGCCGCCGATAAACGAAACCGGCGTTTCATCGAGACACTCGAGGACATGCACGCCGTCATGCTCGCTTATCACGAACCACTGGCCCGGACCTTCTTCGAGACTCAGATCGCACTCGTCGTCGGAGCCTGCCAGGAGTTCCTCCGCCTCGAGACGGTATTGCGTCGGCCAGCCGGTCGCGACCGGTTCCTCGATCCAGGCCTCCTTCAACAATTCCAGGGATACCGCCGGCCCGAGGGCAGCTGCGGTTCCGATCAGCAGGCAGCCGCCGACCCACACGCCGCGCGGGAAAAGCAGGATATCCGCTGTCAGTCCCGCCAGAATCAATGCGGGCGCCAGGCCGATGAAGGACTGGCACGCCGCCCGCGGCGCACTCATGACGATGCCGCGTGCCACAACCAGCGCAACGGAAAGAATGGCCCACCAGAGAAGACGCAGCAAAATCTCCGGGGCATGCCTCGAAAGGCCTGCCCATTCCCCGAGAAGGGCGAACAGAACCGCCGCAAGCATCGAAAAGGCGAGCCCCACGGCTGCTGCGGCAAAGAACCGCTGGCCGGCTTTCCGGGGGCGGCCTTCATGCCACAAGGCGTTTACCGCCTGATCGCCACCGATCAGGAGGGCGGAAAACAGGCCAGTCGTCAGCGTCGTGCTCAGAAATCCCTCCCCGAATCCCCAGGGAACGATTCCTCTCAGCGACAGCCACGACGCCCAGCCGGCAATAAGGCCGATGAACGCAGCATCGATGATGGGCAGCAGATTCAGGGTCATTGAACGATGCGCCCCCTTCGCCGGAAATGAATCCCGGCGAAGGAGGCTTCAATTCTCCAGGCTTACTGAATATCCTCTACGAGGGTCATCTTGGAAACGAAATACAGACCGTAGGCGTCTTCCAGTTCCTGCGGGGTGATCGCCGTATCCGCATTTTCCATGAAACGCTTCTTGTCGAAAACCATGTTCAGGACATCACGGGGATGAACCGCGCGCAGCCCACGTTTGTCCCGCTTGTAAAGCGTCATCAAAAACTCGATGTTCGCCGGGTCGTTTTTCAGGCCGATCTTGTCGGCATAGGCTTTCCAGATGGCCGAGTATTCATCGAGGGTGGGATTGCGGACATTGATCTTGTAGGGAAGACGCCGCAGGAACGCGTCGTCAACGATCTTCATCGGATCGAGATTGGTGCTGAACAGGACGATTTCGTCCGTCGGCACTTCCATGCGCTGCCCGCCGAGAACGAGGTAATCGACCTTGTTTTCGAGCGGAACGATGAAACGGTTGAAAATGTCTTCGACATGGCATCGCTGCCGGCCAAGATCGTCTATCAGCAGCACGCCGCCGTTCGCCTTTACCTGAGGCGGCGCGTCGAAGCAGCCGAATTTCTTGTTGTAGACCACTTCCAGATTATCAAGCGTCAATTCGCCACCGGCAGCGATCATTGGCGGCTGAACGACGACCCAGCGCTGATCGAGGCCTTCGAGATCGATATTTTCGATCGCCTGATGACAGCTCGGGTCGAACATGCGCACGAGCTGACCGCCGACCTCGACCGCATACGGGACGATCATCGGTGGAAGCAGTTTCACGACGCTGCTGCAGAGAAA
>CAZQYQ010000119.1:5549-12988 GCA_964597625.1 uncultured bacterium | reverse complement strand
AACGACGTGGAAAGGCATCAAACTCCTGCAATGAAGCCGATTCAGAAACCTGCGGCCCTCGAAGATGCAGAGCTCATTCACGACAAAGGCGCGAAAACCCCAAGAACCCCGATCGTGGGAATTCACCATGATTTTCAGCCAATCAGGCACGCCGGGATATGGAGATGATGAGTTCGCAGATTCTGCAGATTTCATCCTGAGAGCCCTCCGAGCAGATCTGTGATTATCTGTGCCCATCCGTGGGTTCGTATCTTTGAATCTGCATGAATGCGGAGTATTTTGTTGTTTCAAGTTCTCGTCCCGTCATCTGATGATGCGGGCGCATGGGGAAGCACGGGAGTCGTGAAATGCTGCTGGGAATCATCTCGGATACTCATCTCGAACCACCGGCCGGCCATGGGCTTCCGGACTGGGTTTTTGCGGCTTTCGCGGGAGTCGATCTGATTCTGCACGCAGGCGATATCGAGTCGGACGGGCTTCTGCTCGAGCTGGAATCGATCGCGCCGGTTCAGGCTGTGCGCGGAAACTGTGACTTCCATCTTCCGGGACTGCCCATCGCAAAAACGATCCCGATTCCCGGATACGGCACCATTCTGCTGGCGCACCGCCTCGATGAGGCTCTGCGCGGTGCAGCCCCGGGAATTCGCGGGCTCATCCATGGGCACACACACAAGGCCGAGTTTCGCAACAGCATCGTCCCCTGGATTCTGAACCCGGGAAGCCCGACCAGGCCGCGAGGGGGCAGCAGGGCGAGCGTGGCGCTTCTGGCAGTCGTCGGCGGAGAAGTTGAAGCGACATTCAGGTTTCGGCCCGGATCGGCCGATGAGTAGGTGAGAACTCCACCGAAAGAGAAGGGCAAACCCATGAAACGTCTTGTGCTTTCCGCGGTTGCAGTAAGTCTGGTGCTGGCCGTTGTCGGCATCCTCACCAGCCACCCCGGCGACACATCGACCAACGTCTCCGGCGGCACATTCCGCGCCTATCTGACAAGCGACCCCGGCAACCTGGATCCTGCCAGGGGCGTCGATGTCAACGAAAGCAGCGTTCAAGCCAAAATTTACAGCGGCCTGGTCCGGTATGACGAGAATATGAAACTGATCGGCGATCTCGCCGAGTCGTGGGAAGCGCAGAGCGACGGCACGAGCTTCGTTTTCAAGCTGCGCCCGGGCGTCAAGTTTCACAACGGGCAGGCATTCACGTCGGCTGACGTGGTCTACTCCTTTGAGCGACTGCTCGACCCGACGACGAAATCGCCCCGCACCTGGGTCCTGGAAAAGGTTCTCGGAGCGAAGGAACGCCTGCAGGGCACCGCCACAAGCGTCGCCGGCCTTTCCGCCCCGGATGAAATGACGGTGAGAATAACCCTGAGCGAGCCTTTTGCACCGTTTCTGAGTCTGCTTTCGATGCCGTCCTGCTATATTCTGCCATCGGGCTCGGCCGCCGACATCACCTCGAAGCGGTTCTTCGAAAAACCGGCGGGAACCGGCCCCTACCAGATGGTCGGACGCGAGCGCGACAGTTACGTCAGAATCGCGGCATTTCCGGAATACTTCGGTCAGAATCCTCAGATCGGCGTTCTGGAGCTTCGCATCATCCCGGAGAGTCTGAAAGCCGAGATGGAGTTCGAGAGTGGAAATCTCGATCTGCTGCAGCTGCACCCCTCGAATTACGAGCGGTTCGCCGGCAAATCCGAGTATATCGGCCGCATCCATGATGTTCCGGCGATGAGCGTTTTCTACGTCGGGTTCAACAATCAGAAACCTCCGTTTGACGATGTGCGCGTGCGCCGTGCGTTGAACATGCTGATCGACCGGCAGGCCATCATCAAGGCCGTTCTGCAGGGCCGCGGCGTTCCGGCCCGAGGAAGTATACCACCTGGTATTTCAGGCTGGTCGGACAAGCTGGATGGGTATGGATACAACCCGAAAAAAGGAATGGCTCTGCTGGAAGAAGCCGGTTACACCCGGAAAAAGCCGCTGACCTTCGACCTGTTCCAAAAGTCATCGCAGGCCGCGTTCGAGATCACGCGTCTGTTGCAGGGCGAGTTGAAAAAGCACGGCGTGGTCGTGAACCTGCGGCCGATGGAGTGGAGCGCTCTCAAGGATGCCATCGACAAGGGAGAGGCGTCATCCTTCTATCTGAGCTGGTTTGGCGATTATCCGGACGGCGAGAACTTCCTGACCCCGCTTTTCCATTCGAAAAACTGGGGCTCGGGGGGGAATCGCGCCCGCTATAAAAACGCGAATGTCGATTCGATGCTTGCCGCGGCGATGCGCATTCAGGATGCCGACAAGCGGGCGGATGCGTATGCCCAGGTGAACCGCATCATTGTCGAGGAAGCGCCGTGGCTGTATCTGTGGTATGCGAATGAAAGTTACGTGCTCGGGCCGAAAGTCGAAGCGATGAGCTTTTCGCCATTGTTCTCGGTCGACAAGGGCCTGACGATGAAGCTCTGCCAGTAACACCACGGAATCATGCTCGAATACACTCTGCGACGCCTGGTCGGCACGGTCCCGGTCATTCTCGGGATCCTTCTGATCGCGTTCGTTGTGCTGTATCTCGTTCCGGGTGATCCGGCCGCCACTCTAGCCGGTCCCCGGGCGTCGCAGGAGGATATCGCGCGCATCGCGAGGGAGATGGGGCTCGATCGTTCTCTTCCCGAGCGGTTCGTGAATTACCTGGACCGGATGGTCCACGGTGACCTGGGAACATCCGTTGTAGACGACAGGCCTGTTCTGACTTCGATTCTCGAGAAGGTTCCCTATACCCTGAAACTGGCCGTCATGGCGATGATCTTTTCGATCCTGATCGGCCTCGCCGCTGGAATTGTAAGCGCGATACATCGAGGCAGCCTGCTGGATCGCGCGACCACGCTTCTGGCCGTCACGGGCATCAGCGTTCCGGTGTTTTTGTCAGGGCTGATTCTTCTGTATCTGCTCGCCGGGAAACTCAAATGGTTCCCGACATCGGCATTCGGCGCGGAGCACACCCTCTGGCCGCTGGTGCTGCCGGCGTTCACGCTGGGCATCCGGTCGGGCGCATTTCTGGCCCGTATCGTCAGAAGCAGTCTGATAGAGGTTTTAAACCAGGATTACATCCGGACGGCGCGGGCAAAAGGTCTTTCACCCGCGCGGATCCTTGTTCGGCATGCGCTGACGAATGCATTGATCCCGATCGTCACGGTCGTCGCGCTTGATTTTTCGAGCTTTCTGAACGGTTCGGTCATCGTTGAAACGATCTTTGAAGTGCCCGGACTGGGCCGGTTCGCGATGGATGCGATTCTGAAGCGGGACTATCCGGTCATCCAGGGCGTCGTGCTGTTTTCAGCGCTGATTTTCGTTTTCGTGAATCTGCTGATCGACCTCGTGTATGCCTGGATCAATCCCAGAATCCGCGAAGAACTGATGGGCGGCACGGCATGAAACAGGCGCTTCGTCATCTCACGCCGATCGGCTGGGTCTGTCTGGTCGTGATCGCGCTGCTCGGCTGCATTGCCGTCTTTGCGACGATGATCGCGCCGCATGACCCGATGGAAACCGATCCGATGCGTCGCCTGCAGAGCCCCGCGGGGTATCCGCTCGGGTGCGATCAACTCGGCCAGTGCGTCTGGTCCCGCCTGATTCACGGGGCCCGGCTTTCCCTCATTATCGGCTTCGTGGCCCGGCTTGCGGCACTGATCATCGGCCTGGCAATCGGTCTGGCCGCCGGCTATTATGGCGGCTGGCTCGATTGGTTCTTGATGCGGATCGTCGACATTTTTCTCGCGTTTCCAAGCCTCCTGCTGGCCATCGCGATCTCGATGGCGCTCGGTCATGGCCTGACCACGGTCATTCTCGCCATCGCGGTCGTCGGCTGGGCCGAAACGGCGCGAATCATCCGCGGAGCGGCCCTGGAACTGCGCGGTGCCGAATTCGTCCTGGCCGCGCGGGCGATGGGCGCGGGCGATGCACGAATAATACTAACGCATATACTTCCAAACTGTCTGCCGCTCGTGACGGTCCTGTTCGCGATGGGAATGGCAACGGCGATTCTCTCCGAAGCAAGCCTGAGTTTTCTGGGGCTCGGGGCCGATCCGTCGCTGCCCACATGGGGCGGCATGGTTTCGATGGGCAAGGATTACCTCTGGATCAAGCCGGGCCTCTCGCTCTGGCCGGGCTTCTGCATCGCGCTGGTGGTCATCGTATTCAACGTACTCGGCGACGAGCTTCGCGACGTGCTCGACCCCAGCCGGAAAGGAAACTGGGCATGAGTGAACAACGGCCGCTCGTCGGCATGGCCTACTGCGACACGGCCGTGCGCGACAACGAGATGCGCATGCGCACCTACTGCACGCGCAAGTATTTCGGCGCCCTCCAGCGGTGCGGGGCGGATGTCATTCTGCTCCCCCCGACGGACGAAAGCCGGGTCATCGGCAGGTATCTCGATCTCGTTGACGGGGTGCTGCTGCCGGGCGGTGAAGATATCGACCCGCGCTGGATGGGCGAAGAACCGAGCTCCCGGCTGGGCGGCGTGAACCCGCTTCGGGATGTCTACGAGATCGAACTGACCCGCAGATGCCGTGACAGGAACATTCCCGTGCTGGGTATCTGCCGAGGATTGCAGGTGCTCGTGGTCGCGCTTGGTGGCACGCTTCACCAGGATATCAGCGACATCACGCGGCAGCAGCACAGCCAGCAGGCTCCAAGATGGGCTACCAGCCATCGGGTCAGCTTCGAGCCTGGTTCGCGCATCCGTGAATGGGCAGCCGGGGAAGATGCATTCACGAACTCCTTTCACCACCAGGCGGCAAAACAGCTTCCGGAACTGTTGAAAGTGACCGGTCGGACGGCCGATGGCCTTGTCGAAGCTGTCGAAAGCAGCGATTCCGCCTGGCTTGCGGTCGGGGTGCAGTGGCATCCGGAAGAGACGCTGTCAGGCGATGAATTCTCACGCAGACTTTTCACCTCGTTCGCAACCGCGCTTCCAAAACGCTGATTTTTTCCGAACCCTCTTCGGAACGGCCTTCAAAATGCCGATATATCGAGCAGGATAGATATTCGCGCAGGAGGCATGACATGTATCGCATGATTTTCTGGACTGCTGCAGTCCTCTGCTGTCTTTCGTTGTGTCTCAACATGGCGTTTGCAAACCGCCCCGCGGTCGGCTGGGGCGATCTTCAGCTCAGCGAACGAGACGTGAAGCTGGCCCTGAAAAACGAGGGCAGTTCCAACTGGACGCGATTTTCCGTCACGGTCAAGGTGTTTGAGGACAAAAAGCTCGTCACGACCGGAACGCTTACGCAGTCGCGCGGTCTGAAGGCGGCGGAAGAAAGCATTCTCCGGTTCGGTCTGAACAAGCCGCTGGCGGCCGGACGCTCGTATCGCGTTGAAGCCTGGCTCCAGTCGGGCAGTCCGCAGATCGTCAGCCGCGAATGGCGGGTTTCCACTCCTGCCGGATCGACGCTCCGAACGGTCCGTCCGGACAAGGCGTTCGGGATGATCCCGGAGCCGGAGCTGCTTCGCCACTCGATCAGAACGATCAATGTGCGTGCACAGATGGGTATCTGACGCTCTTTTCGCGCACCCGCTCGAGAAAGGCCCTCAAAGCAGGCCTGAGCCGCTCCTTCCGGAATCGTCCGGCCGTCTTGTAATTTTCAGCCGCGAGAGCGTTCAGCCGCGCCGCATCATCACACACCTCATTCAGCTTCGCGGCAAGCGCCGGAAGATCGGCTGGAGGAACGATCGCCTCTTTCTGAAGAATTTCAGGGACCCCGCCGACCCGTGTGCCGATGCAGGGCAACCCCATGGCCATCGCTTCGAGCATAGCCCTGGGAAGCCCTTCCGAGCGTGAAGGCAGGATGAAAAGATCAGCTTCAGCCAGGCATTTTCTCACATCCCGATGCCCCGGAAGCGATCCGGGAAAGCGGACCCGGTCGGCAAGGCCGAGTGAACAAGCGAGGTCGATCAGACCGGCGCGCTCCGGGCCGTCGCCGATCACCGTCAGTGTCGCATCCCGACCGGTTGCCGCGCCGGAGTCGCGCAGGGAAGCCATCGCCCGGAGAAGAAGGTCCGTTCCTTTCTGTCCATGATGAAGCGAGCCCACAAGCAGCCATTTTCGCGCGGCAGCAGCCGGGGCGAATCGCTTCGGCCCATCGGCAAATGCCGCAGGGTCGAGATCGACATCAGAAACACCGAACATGCCTCCCGGGCAGGGATACCGTTTCTGAAGCTCATTCTGGGTCACATATGCGGCGACAGACGCTTTGCGGCAGTCAAGGCGCATTTCAATCAGCGAAATCAGCCTGATCAGCCGCATGCCAGGCACGTGATGAACTCCCGGCCCAAACTGCTCGAAGGGGTCCGCGATGACCTCGACCGCGTAAGGCAGCTCCCGGCAGACCATGCGCCTTCTCAGCAGGCTCGCCATCTGTGACGGAATGCGCAGAATAACCGCATCCCCGGCTTGAGCCACACCACCGAGCGCGCGCCACACACTCATCGCCCGGGAAATCATCTGTACCGGCCCCACGAAATACGGGACTCCGCAAACGGAGACGCCTTCTCCATCGGCCCTTACAGCGCCCGGTGCAGCCTGTGAAACAGTCTGAAGCCTTGCCGTGACCTGCACATGCTCGAATACGTCCAGATAGCGGGTCCAATACCCGTATGCCATGCCCGTCGAGCTCCAGACAGCTCCGTCCGGGGTCCGGTCATACCTGTTCTGGGTCGTAATGACGAGGTTCATGCGCCTTCCCGGTCCTTCCCGTGCCCCATCCCCGCGGCCAGCGCCAGAATCAGCCAGACGAAGCGATTCCGGAGCAGGTTGTGAAACAGGCCAAGCAGATACAGGCTCATCACAACGCTCAGAAGAACGCCCGCCCGGTGTTTTTCGGCCCTGGTTCCGTTGCGCAGGGTGCGGATGACCGGCAGAACGATCAACAGCAGAGCCCCATGAGCGGCGGCAAAACCACCGATTCCCGTTTCCACCAGAAGATTTACGGGCGTATTATGCAGTTCTTCCCGGTGGATAACCTTGAAACAGCCCAGTCCCATTCCCGTTGTCCATTCGGGGATATGCTCTATCGCACGCTCCAACTGCCGCTGGCGGGGCTCGTCATTGACGAGATCGGTTACCCCCGCCGTGCCGAGAGAACGCTGAAGAGTAAATTCGCCTGAGAGCACAAGTCCCGCCGCAAGAACGGCTGCCATGAACAGGCTCATTCTGAGCCATTTCGGTAAGAGGGAATCCTCTTTTCCGTAGATGGCCAGCTCCGTCCAGATGACCTGGAAAAGGGCGATCAGCATGCAGCTTCGTGCCCCGATGCCGGAAACCACCGTCAAAAAGGCGACTGCCCGTGCGAAACACACCGGAGATCTGAACCTCTTTTCCGTCCACCTGAATGTTCTGGCCAGGTTTGAGATCAAGCTTTCGCGCCATGATCTCGCCAACCATCACGCCCG
>CAZQYQ010000119.1:0-5539 GCA_964597625.1 uncultured bacterium | reverse complement strand
CTCCAAGCCACGGCGAATGGATACGCGGTTATCAGATATGCGCCAAGCAGAATCGGAAATCGAAACGGAAGATACAGCCTGAATGAAAATGCACCGCCGGTATACTCATCGAAGCCCAGCCAGTGCGTCGCCATGCCCACGAGATTGAACAGCAGAACCGGCAGGAACAGTCTGTTGAAGCCTGACACCGCTTTCGAGACCGCGGCTCCGGTTTTCAGTTCGGATTGTATCAGCCAGGCGCCGGCATACAGCCACAGGAGGGAAATCAGATCAAACATATACGCATTACTGTTTTGCGAAACAGTTGTCCCGAGCAGGCTGAACCCCAAAAATGCGACGAACAGGGCGGCTGCTCCGCTGATATTTCCCGGAACAGGCAGTCCGGGAATATTCTTTTGCGACTGGCCTGCGAAACAGGCCATCAGGCCCGCCGCCAGGCACAGGTCGGCCGGCACCAGATAGGTGAAGAGGGGAATTCCAAGCGGCATCAGCAGCAGATACCAGTCAAGCCACGCGGGCAGAGAGGCCTCTTTCAAAGCGGAGAGTCCGGATGATGGAGACACGTGGCGCGAACAGGCTCAGGCGGCGTCTTTGCCAGCGGCCTGCCGGAGACGCGGCGATTCGCCTTCCGCCAGCATCAATCCGGCAGCGCAGACAAGCATGCATGCGAACGGGATGAACAGATACACCGACATGCCGAGGGGCTGCACAAGGCGCGGTGGAGACAGGGGATCCGTCAGCAGCAGCGGCTCGCGCGGCGCCATCACGATCGGCCCGGGATCACTTGCGATAAGGTCGCTCCAGGCCTGCCAGGCCATTGTTTCCTGATAATGGACGGAATCAATCGTCAGGTGACCGGCCAGCATGACAAGGGATGCGGAAGCCATTCTTCCGGCAAAAGCTGTTTCTGGTTCCGGGCTCGCCGTCGGCAGAGGCTGGCCGAATGTCCATTCCATCAGGCGGCCCGCATCGAAAATCTGAAACATGTTCTGCAGAGCGATTCGCCTGCGGGTCAGCACCTCGATGCCAACCGCAGCTCTGAACCGGCGTTTTTCGAATTCCCGCGTCACGCTTGTTCTCAGCTGCTGAAGCAGCTGGGTGGTGAACGCCCGCAAAAGCGGCCTCAAATACTCGATTGTCCCTTGGGTGAATTTTATTTCAGCCAGCCCCTGACCGCGCATGACATAGGACAATCCCGGCCTGACGGCGGAGTTCAACTCCCGCAGGAATGTTTCACGGGTACCGGAAACCGGCCATCCGGCACGTATCATGACGTCGATCATATAGGAATCGTCGTTATACAGGCGATCCCACATTCTTGAAAAACTGACCAGAGGTTCGCCGACAGATTCGCCGATCGCAAGAACGTCGGTCGATTCATACCCTCGCGGAGGATACCGCCAATACCACATTTCCAAATAGAGAACGAAACAAACACAGGTGAGAATCCAGAAAGGATGCCTGCAAGCTGCCTGGCGCCATGCGGCCAGTCCGGAAAATTCCTGATTCATCGTATACCTTCAATGGCCGGAAATGCTGATCAGGCCGTGAGAATGGATGATCACCGCAACAGCGATGATCCAGAGAAGGACGGCAAGCTGAAGTGGACGGTCTGCAAGGACCAGTTCCGAAGGATTGTCGCCCAGTTCGCGAAGGTGGATCAGATACAGATACCGGAAGATGCCATACAGAACAACCGGCACCGTCAGCACGAGCCCATCGGTTCCGAATTTCAAAACCGTTTCGGCACTGACGGTGTAGAGCGCATAACAGACCACGGTCGTCGAGGATACGATCGCGATCATCTGGTCGATGAACTCGGGCGTGTATTCCGCCAGAGAGGTGCGATGCCGGCCGGCTTCCGTGTTCAGAAGCCTGATTTCCTGCCGTCTCTTCGCAAGGGCCAGGAAAAGCGCGAGCATCAGCGTGCAGAGCAGCAGCCAGTGAGAGATATATATACTTGGCTCTATTATTCTCAGTGCCCCGACACCGGCCTGCGCTCGAAGGACGAATCCGACCGAGATGCAGAGAACATCGAGAAGCACCACATGTTTCAGCCTGAAACTATATGCCAGATTGACCAGAAAATACGCAACGGCCGATGCCGCGAAAAGGTTCGACAGCGCGAATGAGCCGCCGAGAGCGACGATGAGAAGGATCACAGCGGCAAATCTGGCCTGAGGGATGGATACCTGACCGGCCGCAATGGGCCGATGGCATTTTTCCGGATGCTTGCGGTCGCGTTCAACATCAACGATATCGTTCAGGAGATACACGCTGCCGGACAACAGGCAAAACACAACAAAGCCTGCAACCGCCCAAAGCCATGCGGCCGGCTGAAGCAAAAGCCTTTTTTCAGAAAAAAGCAGGCCCGCGAAAAGAATGAGATTTTTCGTCCATTGTCGCGGTCTGATGCATTTTATAATACTGTTTATGAGCATACGGCAGCCATTCTACCAATGAGATGAATCTTTGGCCAGCATCTGTAAAGAATCTGTCGAAGAGCGTTCCATCTGTGGTACACTTTCAGCCCGACCGGCTGATCCCTATCCGGTAAAAAGAACATGTCAGATTCATCGATTCTCCTTATTCATACGATTTCTCGAGCATCGCTGCGATGCGGCGGCCTCTCGCGAGGTGCCGGCCGGCCGGCACCGCTGGGGCTTGCATGCCTTGCAACAGCATTTCCAGGCCGGGCCACCATTCTCGATGTTCAGGAAAAAGTTCCGGAATCCTCAGATATTCCGGCTTCAGGCGCCACGCCTTTCGCGGCGGCCATCGTCGCGGCGGCCGCCGGCTGGCAGACCATCGATGCCGGGGTGATGCTGGAACGCCTGAGACAGCTCCTTCCCTCAACCCGGCTTATTCTTGGGGGGCCACATGCCGCGGCTCTCGGAACCGGCTGGGATGCCACCCTGCATGGAACCGGCCGCACCGCATGCGAGTGGATCCTCAAGGACCCTCACGGCATAAGCGGCGCGGTAGACACGCTTGAAACGGATCTTCGCATGCCGCTCGGGGTGCCAGCAGCTCGACTTGCCGAGAGCCAGGGGTATTCCGCCGCGGCAGAAAAATCGGGCTCTTCACCGACCATTTCGGTTCATCAGCCGTGGCTGGGTCTCCTCGACCGCAGTTCTGAACCGGCCGGCACTCCCACCCGAGGCGATCTATCCGATCTTTTCCAGTGGCTCCACACCTCGGGATACGGCTGCATTTCCCTGGAAACTCCCGGAGTCTCCGGCGAGCGTGCGAATCAGATGCTAGAACTCGCTTCCGAGCGCGGAATGACTCTTTCGCTGAGATTCGACAGGCCGGAGGATGCAGTCGCAGCCAGGCTGCGTACATCACCGGCCCTTTTGCGCGTCTGGCTGCACCCCTCTGGGGAAGCCTCCGCCACGGCGGCCGCGTTCATGACGGCCGTCACGAAGCTTCAATCCGAAGGCATCTCGATCGGAATCAGGCTGCCCGTCGATATGCTTCCCGACGATGCTTCCCCGCTTCTCGCCGCAGCCGATGAGCTGTCGGTCGACCATGCCGCTGCCTGGCAGCAGGGGCTGCTGCGCAGCCATCTGCTCGATTTTTACTGGCGGCGCGGCCGGTTCTGGAAAAGCCTCTGGCGCCTGCGCAGCGGCCACGATCTTGTACGCTGGCTTCGCGGAATGTACGGTATCCTTGACCTGGCGCTTTCACGATAATCCGAGGAGAACGAATGCGAAACATACTTGTAGTGAATGGCCCCAATATGAATCTGCTGGGCAGCCGCGAACCGGCCATCTACGGAACCGGCACGCTGGCCGAGCTCGAAGCCCGGCTTGTTTCAGAAGCGGCGGCAATGGCATGCGCGGTAGAGATCTTCCAGTCGAATCATGAAGGCGCGATCATCGACAAGCTGCAAACGGCCATGGAACCAGGCCTGTATACCGGTGTGATTCTGAACGCAGCCGGACTGACGTATTCCAGCGTTTCGATCCGTGACTGTGTCGCCTCTCTGCCGGTGCCGGTCATAGAGGTGCATGTGTCGAACATCTTCGCGCGCGAAGAGTTCCGCAGCCGCTCCCTTCTGGCGCCGGTCTGCACAGGCACGATCTGCGGGCTGGGCCTCGAAGGATACGCGCTGGCTCTTCGCCACCTCGCGGCCACCGGGAAAAGCCGGAGCCGCTGAGTCAACAAGATGCCGACAACCAGCAACGGACGCATCGAACTTCTCGCTCCCGCAGGCGATCAGAGCTGTCTGAAGGCCGCGCTGCTGGCCGGCGCTGATGCCGTGTATCTGGCCGGGAAGCGATTCGGCGCCAGGGCATTCGCCCCGAATTTCGATGATGCAAGCCTCCGGTGGGCCAGAAACGTTACCGCATCATTAAATAGAAAATTATATATTACATTAAATACAATCATTTTCGATCATGAGCGGCACTTGTTGGAGCAGGCCCTTGATTTTTACGAAGTCCTGCAGCCTGACGCACTGATCATCCAGGACCTGGGCGTGGCCGCCCTGCTGGCAAAACGCGGCAGCACGATTCCCCGTCATCTCAGCACTCAGGCGGCCTGGAATGCCGTCGGCGGCTTCGAACTCCTCAAACGCCTCGGAATCACCCGCGTTATTCTGCCGCGGGAAATCTCGCTCGAAGAGATCCGGGAAGCAGCCGCACGCGTTCCATTCGAACTCGAGACGTTCGTGCACGGCGCGATGTGTTACAGCATTTCGGGCCGGTGCTTCTGGAGTTCGGCTCTGGGAACGCGGTCAGGCAACCGCGGAACCTGTGCGCAGCCATGCAGAAAAGCCTACTGCGCCGGTGACGGGAAACCCGGAGACTGGCTATTCAGCCCGCGTGATCTGCGCCTGATCGACGCGATTCCCGAACTGGCCAAGGCGGGTGTTTCCTCGTTCAAGATCGAGGGACGCATGAAAGGCCCGGATTACGTGCATACGGTCGTCACCGCGTATCGGAGGGTTCTCGACGGCCAGACCCCGGATCCGGCTCACGCAAATGCGCTTGCAGACGTATTCTGTCGCCCGTTTCATCAGGGATTCCTGCATGGAACGCCAGGCAACGGCTGGAATACGCCCGATCAACCGGGCCGTGAGGCTCAGACGATCGGACGCGTCGTCGGGCCGGCCCGCGGCGGCCTGATAGAGCTTGAGCTGACGGTGCCGGCCCGGGCCGGCGATGGCCTGGCCTGGGACACCCCCGAAGGAGGCCGCAGCGGCGCACGTATCACCTGGCTGGAACCCGGCGGAAAATCCGGCCGCTGGCTTGCCCGCGGCCTTCCCACATCTCTTCCGGCCGGCACATCCCTTCGCAGAACGGATACCGCCAGTGATGCGCCATGGCTGAAAGGCTGGAACCGAGACTGGGAGCGTTATCCCGTTGATCTGTTCTGGTCCGGCCACGAAGGTCAGCCGCTCGCCGTCGAGACGATCGTGAACGGCCGGCCGGTGCGGCTTCAGACGGAAGCCCTGCTTTCCCATGCACTGGGCGGGAAAGGCTTGGAATCAGGCCCCCTGTCGCAGAAATTCGCCCTGCTTGGAGAATCCTTT
>CAZQYQ010000118.1:0-12991 GCA_964597625.1 uncultured bacterium | reverse complement strand
ACGGACTGAAAATCCGTGTGTCGTTGGTTCGATCCCGACTCTGGCCATTTTTTATTACTGCCACGGCGACATAGCCAAGTGGTAAGGCAAAGGTCTGCAAAACCTTTATACATCGGTTCGAATCCGATTGTCGCCTCTTTTTGCTCCACGTCGCGTTTCAAAGGCCCCGGTCACATCGATCGGGGCCTTTTTCGCTGCCGCCAGGCAGCAGCCAGTCGATTCTGCACCATCTCTTTCCCATGGCCGATATTCCCGTGGTGCAGCTGAGCATTGATCGAACACAGCCGCCCTCCTTTCACCATGAAATCGGTACATTGCTGGCGCCGCTGCAGGATGACGATCGTATACGTTACCCTATTGAAGGATTCGACGGCGGTTCGATGTCCATGCTCGCCATGACTCTCGCTTCATGATCTTATCCGGTGAAGCGCCACAGACTATGGTAACGAATGCCTATCTTGACGCCAGGAGATCGAGTACCGCCTGCGCTGTTGCTGCAGACGAAGAGGGGTTCTGCCCCGTGACGATCTGGCCGTCCACGACCACGAACGATTTCCAGGGTTCCCCGCTTTCGTATCGGCCCCCGCTGGCTTTTTTCAACTCTTCTTCGAGGCAGTAAGGCACGGTGTTGGACATGCCAGCCAGCTCTTCTTCGCGGGCGGAGAATCCGGCCACCCTTTTGCCATCGAGAAGATACCTGCCGTCCGGCAACTTCACCCGCACCAGCGCACCGGGGCCATGGCATACGGCGGATACTATTTTTCCGGAGAGATACAGCTGTTGCGCCAGATTGTGCATCACGGGGGCTTCGGTCAGATCCCACATGACGCCGTGACCACCGACCACGAAGACCGCCGCAATGTTGTCCAGTCGCACGCTCTTCAGAGGGACGGTCATCAGGGCAGATTTGGCGCTGTCCAGCGCCAGACGAAGTTCCCGGGCCTGTTTCTCGCCCACGCTTCCGGGGTCGATGGACCGGGGGTCGACCGGCATATAGCCGCCTTCCAGCGAGGCCACGATCACCTTGTGTCCGGCTTTGCGAAACAACTGGAACGGAGCGATAAATTCTTCCGCCCAGTACCCGGTCTCATGCTCTGTTCCCGGGACCAGGCCGACCCCGGTCAGGACCATGAGAATCGTGGAATGGTGCGCGCGGGTGTTTCCGGCTTCCAGCGGAGAGACAAGCGAGGTCACGCACAGGATCGCGGCCAAGATCAATACGATGGACTTTTTCATGTGATCCTCCAGAATGCAGTTCTTTCCCATACTATCCCCGGGCCTCGGGAAAATTCAAATTGCACGCATCAAAGCGCCGCCGGCTTCTCATTGGCCGGACGAAAACCGGCAGAATTTCTCATGGAGTCATGGTATCTTCAAGTGAGTTACCCATGCAGCGGGTCAATGCCCTGAGCGGGGAGGAACAAGGTGATCAAGCGCATACCGGCATGGCTTTGGGCCATTCTGACATTTTCAGGTGTCTTTTTCCTCGGCTGGCTGGACATCCTGACGGGATATGATCTGAACTTCTTTGTTTTCTATTATATTCCGATAGCTATTGGGGCATGGTTTCTCGGAACTGGAGCGGCAACCGCTCTGTCCGTGAGCAGCGCTCTTATGTGGGGGAGCGCGGACGTCCTTTCCGGGCATGTCTATACTTCTCCCCTGTACGGGATCTGGAATACGATGATTCGCCTCATTGCATTTCTGGCGATCGGGTGGACGGTATCCAGAGTGCGCGCTCTGCTCGACCAAGAGCATGAGACGGCGGAGACTCTGCGTCAGACGCTTTCCGAGATCAAAGTTCTCGAAACCTTTCTTCCCATCTGCGCTCAATGCAAGAAGATCCGGGATCAGAACGGGGAATGGCAACACCTGGAGATCTATATCGGGAACCATTCCAAAACGACGTTTTCGCACGGCTTCTGCCCCGATTGTGCCAGAAAGACATTGGAAGTCGCGCGTATCCTCCAGAAAAGCCAGAAGGAATCATGAGCACATCAAAACTGGTTTATACCTCAGAAAGCGGAAGGATCTGCCCCGAGTGTGGACAACCGGTTGCAGGTTGTGTCTGCAGGCCCGGGAAGCGGCGCGGTATCGAGACGCCCGGTTCCCCGGCGCAGCCGAATGACGGCATCGCGCGGGTCCGGCGGGAAACGAAGGGGCGGGGCGGCAAGACGGTGACGGTTGTTTCTGGGTTGCCGGTCGATGAGCGGAAGCTTGCCGAACTTGCCGGCAGCCTGAAAAAACGATGCGGCTGCGGCGGGACCGTGAAAGATGGCGTTATCGTGATCCAGGGCGATCATGCCGACGTGATCGTCGAAACATTGCAGAAAGCCGGTCACAAGGCAAAACGCGCCGGTGGCTGAACATCCCGAAAAACACGAAGATACGAACCCCCTTTTCGCGCACATCACGAACGATTCAGAGCTTCGCTGGTTGTACGGGATTATACGGGAATGATGGCCGGGGTTTTCCCGGGTTTGGCCGAGCCTCTTGATAATTCCGGATGAGCTGCCGATAGATTACTGCAAAAGATGTTCTTCCGGAACAACAAGGAGGCCACCATGTCCATCCCGAGAAGGGCCAGCCGAGAATGCGTCGTTGTGGCACCGGCAGCCCACTTCCCGCATCGAGCGGGCCGGGGCGGTCAATCGCCCATTCCCGATCGATATTCATCGACGGTTTCACGCATGAGTGCGTTGCTGCTCGCTGCCGTGCTTGGCCTGAGCTCACTTCCTGCCGCTGAGGCCGGTGGTGCTTTCGACTGGCTTTCATCGAAGCGTCCGGCATCGAAATCCCAGGCGGGGCGTGAATCGCAGACTCCGGCGGCGCAGGCCCCTTCCAACAACAACGGGAAACTGCCCGACTTTTTCGCATCGGAGATCCAGCCTGACGTGACTGGCCAGTCGATGAATCTGGTCAAGTTCGTCGAGTCGCACTGGATGCACTCCAGAAAAAATCTGGAAACCGTCACCAGGGCCCTCGTTGGAAAAATATCGGCGAAAAAATGCGGTGATATCGCCACCAAGCTGCTGACGATCGACCTTCAGAGCTACAAGGAAGCGGTCAAAGCCGGTGCGGTCGGCATCAACGGGCTGGGTGAGGGAAACCGGGTTCTCGATCAGCTGATCGTTGAATTGAACCGCATCATCACGGCGCCGCGCGAAGAGACGATGGCGTCGCTCGAAAAGACTCTCGCGAAAGTCAATCAGGCCAATCAGAATCAGATGCGGCTCACCCGCACCTATCTCGCCGCCTCGGACCGCCTGATTGCGATGGGCCAGGAGGCATATCAGACCCTTGAGCTGATTCCGACGCTTTCGATCGCGCCGCTCGACATCTATGTTCAGGCATCGAAAGCGATCATGAAGCAGGTGCAGTCGAGCAATGAGGCCCTCAAGGGGCTGCTGCTCAACATTCAGAACGGCTGCGAGCAGGTCGGTTCAGGCATCGAACTGATGACGGCCACGATCAAGACAACGCTCCGGTTCTCGGATCATTTTGCCTTCGCGCAGTATCCGCTGATCAATCTGCCGGTGCCCACTCGTGAGAAGCTGTTCTCGCAGCTTTCTGCGCTTCGGAATACGACCCGCGGAGTTGACAATACGCTTTCGATCGGCGATTCGCATGTCAAGAATGCGACCCAGCAGTTTGCTCATCTCTGCGAAGCTGCTACGGCAAAGATTCGTGACTCTCTTCAGTACCTGAACTCCATGGATACCGGAGATGGGAATCTGAACCAGATTTCCGGCTATGCTCTCAATCAGATCAGCGGCCTGTACCAGCGGGTCAAGGAAAACGTTGCCGAGATGAAGATGGCGATGGCGAAAGCCGGCCGTGCCGAAGCCGCGAGCGGTCCCCAGATCGCTCTTGAAACCGGCGAACAGCGCCAGGAGCGCCGGTCCGTCGGAGTTGCCGGTGAAAAGCTCCCGCTGTTTCTCCTTGGCAATGAGGGAAAAAAGAATGGCGGCCGCTCTGCCGAGCCTTCCCCGCAGCTTGCCCTGACGCCGGCTCCGCTGGAAGCTCCGGGTGGGGATGCGCCGATGGGCCAGACGATGATTCTGTATAAGGAAGATCCCGGTTCAACCGGTGACGCTCTTTCTGCGGCGCCTCGTGGCGACGGGTTTGGTCTGGATGAAATGGGAATCATCAGGCAGGAACTGGGCGGGGATCTGCCCTATATCAAGTCGGCTCAGGCGGATTCCAGTCTCAACTCGCCTTCAGAGCCCAAGGCCGATGCCATGATGACGCCGGACGACAGCCTCGCCCGTGCCGATCTTTCCGATGTGGGAAGCGGCGACGGCCGTGATCTCGAACTGATGCGCATGGATTCCGCTCCCTCGATGTCGGATGCATCAGACCTGATTCCAATGCTCCGGCTCGATGAACCGGGGTCAAAACCGTCTGCCGAATAATCCGTAAACAACGGGTTCGATCTGAAAGAAACACCCCCGACAGCCTGGCTGCCGGGGGTGTTTTACTCTCGATTTGGCATCATGCGAATCGGTCGAGAAACCGGCCCAGTGAAAATGCCTGCTTCCCGTTGATGGGCGGCGCGATCAGCGAGGAGATGACGGACGTCACGTCGTGGGTGTTGTCCGAAGTGACCGCGTAAGCTTGAGCGGATGCGCGTTTCGTCGCTTCATTGTGCTTCTGGTAAAGGGACTGCTCCATGTTGGAGCCTTCCTGGGTTGCCTTGACATAGGCATCCTGCAATTTCCCGCGCATTTCCGGGGAGGCCTGCAGCGCTTCAGTTTTCGCGCGGTCTGCATTCTGGCTGGAACTGGTTATTGCCTGGCTCTGCTTCATATCTGTAGCCCAGGAGCGGTGAACCATCATCGTTTCTATTTTCATGGCCGTTCCTCCGTGAACGATCCGATTCTGTAACTATTATTGAATATAGCCTCCAAAATGGCTTTCTGTAAAGACAACCAACCAGAAACAGGGATAAACAAGCGCAAACAATGATCAAACCTCAGATGCGCAAATCACTCTTTCCTGCTGACCGCGATGTACTCTTTCCATTCAACGTGGTATCTTCGAGGGGAAATGTTGTGGTAGGAATCCGGTGCACCAGGAGGAACGTCATGTCATTTCCGGTTCAGAGACCTCGTCGGCTGAGGGTGGATAAGAGAGTGCGGGCGCTTGTTCGAGAAACCTATGTGCGCCCTGAATCCCTGATTCTGCCTTTGTTTGTCATGGATGGCATAGCCGAACCGCAGCCGATACAGGCAATGCCGGGGCAGATGCAGTGGCCGGTCGAACAGATCGATCGCCCTGTCCGGAAAGCCATGGAATGCGGGGTTCGCAGTTTTCTTCTTTTCGGGATTCCCTCGACGAAAGATGCCGTCGCTTCTTCCGGCGTCGATCCGGACGGCATCATTCCTCGGGCATTGCGCAGGCTGCGCCGTGAATGTCCGGAGGCATGGCTGATCACGGATGTCTGTCTTTGCGAATATACGGACCATGGGCATTGTGGCCTGCTCGACAAGGACGGCCATATTCGGAATGACGATTCTCTGCCCGTGCTGGCCGCGATGTCGCTGGCGCATGTGAAGGCCGGAGCCGATATGGTTGCGCCGTCGGACATGATGGATGGCCGGGTCGGAGCGATCAGAGCTGCTCTGGATGCTGCCGGGTTTGTCGAAACGCCGATCATGTCGTATGCGGCGAAGTTCGCATCCTGTTTCTACGGACCGTTTCGCGAAGCCGCTCACTCGGCGCCGCAGAGGGGCGATCGAAAGGGCTACCAGATGGACCCGGCAAACGGTCGCGAAGCGCTGCGTGAACTGCGGCTCGATCTCGAAGAGGGTGCCGACATTCTGATGGTGAAACCCGGAATGCCGTATCTGGACATTCTGGCAAAAGCCAGGCAGGAGTTCGATGTGCCGCTGGCCGTTTACCAGGTTTCGGGCGAATACAGCATGATCAAGGCCGCCGCTGCCCGCGGCTGGATCGATGAGAAGGCGGCGGTGCTCGAATCGCTGACATCGATGCGCCGGGCAGGGGCTGACTGGATTTTGACGTATTTTGCCCCCGAAGCCGCAACGTGGCTGAGGGAGGCCGTGTGACCGGCCCGACGGAGTTCAGAAAACTTCATCTGCTCGCCTGGGAAACGACCCAGGCCTGCTCTCTCGCGTGTCCGCACTGCCGGGCATCCGCCTGCCCGACGCGTCCCGCAGGGGAACTGACAACGGAAGAGGGGAAAAAACTTCTTCGGGAAGCGGCGCGCGTAGGCCCCGGAATCGTCATTCTGAGCGGAGGTGAACCGCTTCTGCGCGACGACCTGGAGCTGCTTGCCGCCGCCGCGGTCGCGAATGGGCAGACGCCGGTGGTTTCGACAAATGACGGAGCCATGCTGAGTTCGGAACGAATCGCTCGTCTGAAAGCCGCCGGGGTGACACGGTTCAGTTTCAGCATTCACGGCCCGACCGCTGATTTTCACGACCCGTTTGTCGGAAGAATCGGGGCGTTTTCACAGGCATGCGGGGCTTTCGAACGGCTTGCAGCAGCCGGCGTCGAGTTCCAGATCAATACGACCGTGATGCACGCAAACTGTGAGAGACTTGCCGAAATGCATGCCTTTGCCGTCGGGTGCAAGGCGGTTGCCTGGCACCTGTTTTTTATCGTTCCGATGGGCCGAGCGGCCGGGAATGCGACGGGGTCGATGCTTGACGATCAGGGCGTGGAGCGTGTTCTGGAGTGGGTTGCGGGAATGGCCGATGCATCGCCGATTCCGATCAAGGTGACCTGTGCGCCTCAATATGCGCGGATACGTGCGAAGCTTGGACTGAAGCAGGCCGGGCATGGGCGCGGCTGCATGGCCGGTGACGGGTTCGCCTTCGTCAGCAGTCGCGGGGATGTGAAACCTTGCGGCTACTTCGAGCGAACGGTGGGCAACGTGAGAGAGCGGGCTTTCGATGAGTTATACCGGGAAGCGCCTCTTTTCACGGATCTCCGGAATCTTGAGCGCCTGGAGGGACGATGCGGAAGCTGCCCCTACAAGCGCCTCTGCGGCGGCTGCCGGGCGCGCGCGCTCGCGATGGAAGGCAATCACATGGCTGGTGATCCGACGTGTACTTTCGATCACCCCCAAAGCTGAAAACAGTGGTATATTGGTACCCGCCGCCCGGCGCTCTTTCGGCCGGCGATGGCTGTCATTTCACGTAATGCCGAAAGGAACCGGGGCATGGACGAGAAGGACCGCGAGATAATCAGATTGTTACAAAACGGGTTTCCGCTCGAGGCGGAGCCATTCAAGGCCCTTGGGGACAAGCTCTGGATCGATGAATCCGGCGTCATATCGCGTCTTGCGCGTATGATGCAGGATGAGATGATCCGATATGTGGGGCCGTTTTTCGACAGCCGCAAGCTCGGCTATGTCGGGGCACTGGCGGCGATGGATGTGCCCGCAGAACGGGTCGACGAGGTTTCGGCGATTCTCGCGGAGTATCATGAGATCACGCACAATTACCTCCGCGACGGCTCTCCGAACATCTGGTTCACCGTCATCGCCCAGGACGAGTCACGCAAAAATATTATTCTGAATGATATAAAGAAGCGCGGCAGAATCGAATCAATACGCCTTTTTCCGGCGCGGAGGCTATTCAAGATCCGCATGGATCAGGACTAGGAAGGAAACGGTCATGAGTCTGACGGAACAGGAAAGAGCTCTCGTTCGTGAGCTTCAGCGCGGGTTCAAACTCGAGCGGCGGCCGTTTCTGCGCGTCGCCCGCGCTCTCGACATGACGGAAGAAGGTGTCATCGCCAAGGTCGGAGAGTGGCTGGCGACCGGCATTGTCCGCCGGGTCGGCATCGCCGTGCGGCCCCAGAAAATCGGAAACGCCGCCAACGCCCTGGTCGCCTGGAAAGTGCCTGCCGATAGAGTCGAGGATGTCGGAACGGGGCTGGCCAAACACAATGAAATTTCGCACTGTTACGAGCGGGAGTGTCCGCCCGACTGGCCTTACAACCTTTTCACGATGATCCACGCCCCTGATGAAGAGCGGATGAAGGCTCTGCTTGCCGAACTCGAACAGGAGTTCAAACTCGAAAAACCCAAAATTTTCAGCACCGTGCGCGAGCTCAAGAAAACCTCGATGAGGTATTTCGAAGAGAAGCATTCATGACGACCAATCGCGAAGCCGTCATGGCGGCCATGAAGGTTTTCCCGGGCGGCGTCAACAGCCCGGTCCGGGCGTTTGCAGGCGTCGGGGGAGATCCCGTCTTTTTTGCCTCCGCGGCGGGCGCCCGGTTCACGGATATCGAAGGACGAGAATACATCGATTACGTCGGCTCATGGGGCCCGCTGATTCTGGGCCATGCCGATCCGGATATCGTGCGGGCGGTCCAGGAAGCGGCGGCGCGCGGTCTCACGTTCGGCGCCCCGACCCAGGCTGAAACGGCGCTTGCGGAGCTGATTCAGGAAGCATATCCGAACATCGAGAAAATGCGGTTCGTCAGTTCGGGAACCGAGGCGACGATGTCGGCGATTCGCGTGGCACGCGGCTGTACGGGGCGTGACATCATCGTGAAGTGCGACGGCTGTTATCACGGTCATGCCGACTCGCTGCTCGTCGCGGCCGGATCAGGCATCGCGACGCTGGGGATCCCGGGATGTCCCGGCATTCCCGCCGGGACCGCCGAGAATACGCTTGTCGTGCCGTTCAACGATGCCGCCGCGCTGAAAAAAGTATTCGAAGCCCATGCCGATCGGATTGCTGCCGTTATCCTTGAACCGGTCGCGGGAAACATGGGCGTGGTGCTGCCGCTGAAGGGATATCTTGCCGACGTGCGGCGCATCACCCGGGAAGCCGGCGCCCTGCTGATCTTCGATGAGGTCATGTGCGGATTCCGTGCCGGTTTTATCGGAGCGGGCCAGATCGAGGGCGTCACGCCCGACATGACCTGCCTCGGCAAAATCGTCGGCGGCGGCATGCCTCTTGCCGTCTACGGCGGCAAACAGAAAGTCATGGCGCACGTCGCCCCCGAAGGCCGGGTCTACCAGGCCGGAACCCTTTCGGGAAACCCGGTCGCGGTTGCCGCAGGCTTTGCGACGCTCACGCGGCTCAGGAACGACAAGGATTTGTATCCCAGACTTTTGAAACGATCCGCGGAGCTTTGCGCGGGGCTCGAGGAAACGGCCCGAAAACGAAAAAAAGCATGTCGTATACAGAGATTCGGTTCCATGTTCACCGCGTTTTTCACGGCGACCGATGTCATGGATTACGAAACGGCGAAGACCGCCGACACGAAGGCATATGCCCGGTATTTCCACGGCATGCTCAAAGAAGGCGTGTATTTTGCCCCCTCGCAATTCGAGGCCGCCTTCGTATCCGTCTGTCACGGAACCGACGAGATCGACGCCACGCTTGCGGCCGCCGACCGTGTGCTGTCGAATGGGTGAGCGAAGTCGAAAAAAACAGACACCGCCGGGCTGAAACCCGGCGGTGTCTGTTTTATGGACACTCGGTGAAGATCAGTTCTTCGGAACGATCTTTACGGGATTCGTGCGGACGGCATACCTGGCAGGCTCCCCGTTGATTCTCTCGACCTTTGTATACAGGTTTGAAAGTGTGGTTCTATCACGGTCTACGACTACCTCGCGATACTTCTTCAGAATGAGGTTGTCATCCTTGAGAGCCAGCGCGTGAACGCCGATCTGAAGCGATATGCCATTATTGACCCGACAGATGATCCGGGTCGTCGTTGCCGTATCCTCAAGGTAACCCTGGTTATCAGCGGCGTTGTAAGAGATTTTCATGGTGCTGGTCGTGACGATTTCATTCCCCTCATAGACATCGAAGTCGGCTTCGCTGATAGAGCCTTCGACCCAGAGGGACTTGTTGAACTGGAAGACGAAATAATCCTGGTTATTGAGAATGCGGTTATTGTCGCCGTCAATCCACTCTACACGCTGAAGGGCCAGCTCCTTGACGTAGTAGTCGCGAAAATCATCCGTCTTGTCGCGGGGGCTGACGCCGTCACAGTAGACGAAACTGCCGTAGGGATCGAGTCGATAGTTCCGGCCCCACGGATCCATCGGGATATTCGTCAGATACTGTCCCTGGAGACCCATGAAATCCTGCTCGCCAAGCATGGGAAGAAATGGCGACTGCGTCGCGATCGGGCCCTGGTAGGAAATATCCTCGCGGGCGTTGTACAGAATGACGGCCTGTTTGAGAACATCCAGGTCGGCTTTCGCCTTGGCAATCTTCGATTCCCTGATGTAGTCCGTGTAATATGGCGCGGCGACACCAATCAGAATTGCGACGATGGCGATGACAACCAGCAACTCAATGAGCGTGAAACCTCTACGTAACATCTTTCTTCCTCCTAGAGCGGCATTTCGAGCCCGCCACGCGGGGACCGGGAACAACGGTGATCGCCCGGTGACGACAGGGGGCATCTTCCTATCGGCATGATGGCATGCCTTGTTAACAAAGAATGGAGAAATCACTTGCTTCTTGATTTTGCGCTGCGAAGATCTTTCATCGTTTCCCTGATGAGTCGCAGGCGAACCTTTGTCAGCTTCATCATCTTTGATCTGGTTGCCCGCTGTTCCGCATTCTTGGGTGAAAACCTGCGCCAGTATTCCAGCTGATCCTGGGCATAATTTCGAATCTTGGAATTCATCTCGATGGCGTTATCCCAGTCGCTGTCTTTTTTGTACTCTTCGAGCCTGTTTTCCCAGACCGCGAGGTCCTCGCCGGCATCGACCCTGTATTTCAACTCGTTGAGCTGAATATCGGCCTGGTCTTTGGACAGGTGACCGGATTTTTTCAATTCCTTGATGTAATATTTCACCTGATCGAGATCGCCCCGCTCGAATGCGAGCTGTTTGAGCCCTTCCAGCGCTGCTTCATCCTTTTTATCGATCGCGAGCAGATCCTTGTAGGCCTTTTCACGGACATCTTCGGAGCCGGTCTGTGCGAGCTCCATCAGGTCACCCTGGGCGTCTTCCGTCTTTTCCGCCTGAATCTCCCCGATCAGGGCCTTTGCCCTGTCGGTCCACTCCTTCTTGCGCACGATCAGCTCGAGGACGCCAAGCGCTTCATCCAGTTTCGCTTCGGACCGGAACAGCTCGGCTATGCGCATGACGGCTTCACCGCGCTTGTCATCAGCCTCGAAAGCCTTTTTATATGCTTCTATAGCTTGATCTATATCACGGAGGTCGTCATACAGCCGGCCCAGCTCATACCAGCCAGTCGCCGAGTCGGTCGCCGTGCGGATCGTTTTCTTGTATTCGCTGATCGCATCATCGATCTTGCCTGTGGCGTAGAGAGCCCGGGCGAGGTCATACCCGACGAGATTCCTGATCTCCTGATCTTTTCTGCCGAACTGCTTGGCTTTCTCGAAGGCTTCGGATGCTTCTTTCACTTTGCTCTGGCTTTCGTAACTCTTGCCCAGAAGCATCCAGCACTCGGGATCCTTTTCATCGAGCTCCAGCACCGTCTTGAACAGGCTCACGGCATCGGCCGGCCTGGAATTATTAAAGAAAGCAATTGCCAGGCCCCGCAGCGTCTCACGATTGTCCGGGGCCGCGACGCGTGCCCGAGTCAGCAGTTCGAGAGCTTTCGGATACTGGGTTTCATCGAGGGCCTTCAACCCGAGTCGCGTTAACGCGCCCCCGTGATTCGGGTTCTGTGCGACGATTTTTTCGTAGATGGGGGCCGCTTCCTCGGGCTTGTGGCGTGCGAGCAGCTGTTCGGCGAGGCGGTACAGAACATCCGGCGATTCCGGGAACGCGGCAGCGGCGGCCCGGAGGTGATCCTCGGCTTCTTTCGAACCGCCTGCCTCGGCAAGCATCATGCCCAGGTAATAATGACAGGTTCCATCGTTCGGATCCTGTTTTGACCGGCTTTTCAATTCGGAAATGACGTCCTGGCGTTCTTTGGCCGATCCGATCTCAAAGCGCTGCCAGGCCGTTTCATAATACTGTTCCGGCGAAGTTGTCGATACGGAGCCGGTTTCGGCTTTTTTCTTCGAGGTTCTGGAAGATGAGGCTGCTCCGCTCTTCTTTCTTGCCGCCTGGAGCGGGGAGAGATCACCGGCGATCAGGCATAAACCCAGCGCCAGCGCCAGCCCCGTTCCTGACAATCGACGCGCTGAAAAGCGTCGAAACTGAGAAAGGCCCATGATACTCCTCCCGTGAATATGCTGCGGGGATGTTCTATGCCTCTGGCGGGATTCAGGGTGCGATGTAAATCTGCTGCGTTTCTGCCTGTCCTGGGCCGAATGCCAGCACGCCGACGCCCGTCAGAAGGGAGAGAATCGCGAAAGCGGCGATCAGATAAACGATGTTCGTATGAAAGGCGACGAATCGCTCACGAATTTTGGGCTTCATGACGCGTTTAATCGAAAGGCCAAGGACCAGCGACATGAGAAGGCATGCGAGACCGAGGGCTCCGATGTAGCCGTGTCCGTACGTCTGGCCGAAGTCGACGGTGATCTGCGGATACAGGTGTCGGGTAAGAACCGCGCCGGCGATAAGGCCGGCAAAACAGTATGCGAAAAGCAGCCAGCCCCATGTGCGATGTTTTTCCATCAGCTTGCCGACGCTGGGCTCACCGGTGACATCGCGGCCGTGACGCTTCAGAATGCTCATTCCAAGAGCCCGTTGCATGAACACCCAGTACATGAAGCCCAGCATGAAAAGCGGATGCAGAAATTTCATTTCATATCTCCATCATGACCGATCAGATCTTGAATTTGCTTATATCGAAGTCATCCATTGCGAAGGGATCCTTCTTTCCCTTGTCTCCGGGCTTGTCGGCGGGTTTTGCCCCGGGCTTGCCTTTTTGGGGTGACTCAATGGGAGCATCGAGATCGAGGAAGCCTCCGAGGTTGGGGGTCTCGTCAGGCTGCGGAGTTTTCGGGGCGGAAGGCTTTGCCGGAGCCGCGGGTTTTGCCCCGGGCTTCTGGAATATATCCATCATGTCGAGATCAAGCGTTGCGAGTGAATCGACGAAGACGACGGCGTGCGGGTTGC
>CAZQYQ010000117.1:0-13004 GCA_964597625.1 uncultured bacterium | reverse complement strand
ACGCACGGCGCTTGAGCCCGGGCAGTACCGCGCCGTCGGCGAGCCTGCGGGCGGCGAGCATCTCATCGGAGGTTTTGATGCCGGCAATGATCGTCTTGATCTCGGATTGTGCCTTGAGCAAGGTCTCTTCGGCTTCCTTGGGGCTGATGGGCGGCATGCCGCCGTGATTGGCCTCGTCGAGGAGCTCTTCCATGGTGGACCAGGTCCACAGGTGTTTTGATAAATCCTGTTCTATCCCGGCGAATGCCGATACGGCGGAAAGCATCAGAAAAGAAAGGACGACCATCAGGAGTTTTCTGGACCCAGTCATGTTTTTCCCCTCCACTGTTCGAGTTGCCCAACGATTAGCAGGTTTCGTGCCAATACGGGAAGTGCGATCGGGAGAGGTTTTCTTTCCATCCCAGTCCTGAGATTGCCGTTTTTTCGTACATCTTCAGCCGGTTTTCCGACGACTTCGGGCAGCCTCAATTGAAGACGAAGGCAGAAACGAGGTGTTTCTGCCTTCGTCGATACATCGGGGTTAAGCAACAATCATTCGTGAATCTGTTCGCGCATGTCGCCCATGATGGCGCGGGGAACCGGCAAATCGAGCATGGTGTGCAGCCCGGGTTTCGCATTGATGACCTGGGGAATCATGTTGATACACATCGCGATGGTTCCGATGCCGCCGGGAACTTCGGGCTTGTTTGCCAGGTTGACATTCGGGGTTCCCTTGATGACGACGTAATCGCCGGTATCCGTACCTTCGAGTTCGGGTTCGATCTGCTGCGGATGAATCATTTCAACCGCGAGCCTGCCGCTCACATAGCCGAACCCCTTCATGGTGCAGCCGGCCACGTTGCCAGGCTTCACTTCGGCGTATTTTGTTTTGCGAAGCACTTTGGAAACGATCGGACTCATGGTCTGTTCCACGGGTTTATCGAGCTTCCAGCCGATTGCATCACAGATCATGTTGACTGACTCGTTGAATCCGACATGGCCTGCGAGGTGACCTGACCTGGACTGTTTTTCGAATTCATCAGGAGTGATACCCACACCCTGTTCTTCCATGACTGCCGGGCCGAAGGGAGAGAGGCTGTTGACGCGTTCCGCCTTGACGAATTCCACGTCGGTGCAGGCGCCGGTCATCAGAACGACGAGAAGGTCCATGATGAGACCGGGATTGATCCCGGTGCCCAGAATGCTGACGCCATTCGCCTTTGCCAGACGATCCATTTCGGCAGCCAGTTTGGGCTCTTTGGCTTTCGGATAAGCCATTTCTTCGGCGGTGGTGATCACATTGATGCCCAGTTCGGCAATCAGTTTGATTTTGTCGAAGGCCTTGCTGGTAAAACTGTCCGTCGCGAGCAGGACGAGGTCTGCCGACTTTTTGCTGATAACCTTGGTGATGTCGTTCTGGATGATCACCTCTTTGTGTGTGCCCCGGGGAGTGCCGAGCACTTCGAACATGCTCTTGCCCGTGCGATTCGGGTGAATATCGCATACTCCGACGATCTCTACGCCTTTCTTGCGCAGCAGCACTTCGGCCATGCCGCTTCCCATGGCACCGAATCCCCAGATTGCGATTTTCACGTTTTCTTTCTTCACATCATTCCTCCTGGTATTGAATTGCAATTCGTCTTTATACGAGCTCGGAGACCGCTCTGAGTATACTTCTTCGGGAAAGTGTTTGCATTCATGGCTTTCTTCACAGCCAGGAATACGGCACATTGCCGCAGATTGTCTCCTGAAAAGCAAATCCCCGATATCGCGAGTTCATCGTATCAGGTTTATCAAGGCGAGTAAAAGAGGCATCGCCGCTGGCATTTCCTGTATACTGGTCCCATGAAAGAATCCATGGATCATCTGTTGGATCTTCCGGGCAAGGACGGGCCGGATCGTCGAACGCAGCATCCATGAGGAGAAACAACCAGCATGTCTGATTTTTATTGTCTCCACGACAAGGCGGTGATCGAGGCATTCCTTCGCAAACAGACCGACCTGCATCTCTACGAGCTTGGAGATCTTGACGACTTCTTCTGGCCGCGCACCTTGTGGTTTGCCAATGGAAGGGGATGCGAGATTTCAGCTCTGTGCCTGGTCTATGTCGGGCTGTCCCTGCCAACCGTCCTTGCTTTCGGAGACCCCGCGCCGCTCATTGCCCTGATCAAGAGTGTTTCCGATCTCCTGCCCAACTGGTTTTACGCTCACGTTTCTCCGGGAGTTGAAGCCGCTTTCGGGGGAACGTTCCGATTGGATCCGCATGGGAAGCATCTGAAGATGAGCATGAAGGTCCCCCTCCGGATTTTGGGAGCAGAAGGCTCTTGCGCAGTCCGCCTCGGCCCGGAACATCTGGCAGAGATTCTGCAGTTGTACCAGGAAAGCTATCCTGGAAACTGGTTCGACCCCCGAATGCTGGATACACGCGAGTATCTTGGGATTCGGGATGGCAGCCGGCTGGTCTGTATCGCTGGAATCCATGCAGTTTCCCAGGTAAGCCGGGTTGCCACGCTCGGGAACATAACCACTCTTCCATCTCATCGCAAGAAGGGTCTGGCGACGATAGCGATCCGGGAACTCTGCCTTGCGCTGCTGAAAAAAGTGGATCATATCGGCCTCAACGTCGCGGCCGATAACCTGGCCGCAATCGCCTGTTATCGGAAACTGGGGTTCGAAGTCGTCGCTTCATACCTGGAATTCGGCGTCCAGAAGATCAGAGGGTGAAGAGCGGGGAGTTCATTGAACCCTCTACGCATTCCCTTGAGGAGTCAGTTGCCGCAGGCTTGTGATGTCGCGCAACGGGGGCGCGCCAAACAGGCGGCCATACTCCCGGCTGAACTGGGATGCGCTTTCATACCCGACCTGGAATGCCGCAGATGTTGCATCCAGGCGCTCTGCGAGCATCAACCGCCGTGCCTCGTTCAGCCGCAGGTTTTTTTGGTACTGGAGCGGGCTCATCGCCGTCAGCGCCCGGAAGTGATGGTGAAAGGTCGATTTGCTCATGCTGACATGCGTGGCGAGGTCGTCGACGCGCAGCGGTTGCGTGAAGTTTTTTCTCAGCCACTGGATTGCCTGCGCTATCTGGCGGCTCAGGCTTCCCGCTGATGCCATCTGGCGCAGGCGTGTCCCCTCTTCGCCAATGAGCAGGCGGTAACAGATTTCGCGCTGAATGAGCGGTGCGAGGACCGGGATGTCCTTGGGCTCGGCAAGCAGATCGATCAATCGGTGAAACGCGGTCAGCAGCGGCAATGTAACCTCGCCGGTCGCCATTCCCCGGCTTGACTGCTGCGTCCGCGGCGAGGGCAGATTGCCGTCCACCATCAGCTGCGAAATTTCCCGCAGGTCGAGTTTCAGCACGAGGCCCAGACACGGCTTTTCCCGGCTCGCTTTCGTGATCTGCACGATCGTGGGGAGATCCACGGATGTGATCAAATAATGTTGCTGGTCATATATATAGGTGCTGTCCCCGAGCAGCACGCGCTTGGACCCTTGCGCGACAAAGCAGATACTCGGCTCGTACATGCCCCCCATCGGCTGGGTCGGTTCATCATGCCGGTAGAGCAGCAACCCCGGGATGGCGGTCTCGAGTCGGGCACTTCGCTCGGTCCATCGGGCAATGTTTCTTTTCACCGCGTCGAGAGTTTTTTCCATGAGAGTGTTCCCGAAGTCCTTCTTGTTGTCGAGGATATGGATTGGTTCATCCGATTTCATTCTATCAGACGTTGCCTTGTAACGGAATATGGTTGTCGGCGACTTCGGAGGAATAGGCAACCGCTGAGCCTGAATCGGTCTGCCTGTTTTGGGTCGTTTTGGGTATTCTGTTTCGCCGGAAATATTCCCGGACTTCTTTCGTGAAATGAGGTAGGTTGATACAAAGGGAGTGAAGGTCTGGAGGAGCATTGCATGATCACGAAGAACACTGCTTTGGGTGGAGCTGTCGATCGCCTGCTGGCGGCTGTTTCCGAAGGCCGCGAAGATGAGGTGGCCGATCTGCTGGCCGCCGGCACGGACCCCAATGGAACCGATGCCGCCGGGATTCAGACGCCGTTACTGAACGTGGCAAAGACCACTCATGAGGGAATTGCGCATCGGTTGCTGGCTGCCGGAGCCCAACTGGGAAAAGGGAATATCGATAACGTCACGCCCCTGCACTGGGCTGCGGCAAAGCAGAAGCTCGCCATGGCCCGCCTGCTGCTGGCGGCGGGAGCACCGGTTCATGCCGTCGAACGGGATGGCTGGACCCCCCTGCACTGGGCAGCCTTCCGGGGTGAAGCAGATATGGTGGATCTGTTTCTCGATGCCGGGGCTGCCGTGAACCAGCCTGACAACGACGGCTGGGCTCCCCTGCATCTGGCTGCGCAGCAAGGGCATGCCGCAACCGTACGATGCCTGCTGAAACGTGGAGCTGATCCCAGGCAACGTGATTCGAGCGGCCGGAAGGCGATTGACCTCGCGGAAGGCCGGGGATACCATGATATTGTGGATTTGCTGAGAGATCGATGACGAGCGATCCTCATGGCAAACCCTGTATCATTGCCGGGAGGTGTGTCATGATAAACATTACGGTGATCAAGAATCCCACGGGCTGCAGCATGTGCGAGGAAACGGGACGCATCGTCGCCGAAGCGACGAAAAAATTCCCCGGCGAGGAGATCAAACTCGATCTGATCGACAACGGCACCCCGGAGGTTCGTTCCTTCGGCATCATCACGACCCCGGTAGTCGTTATCAATCAAAAGATCTATTCCATGGGCAAGCCGGTCATCGCGGAAAAAGTGGAATCCTGGATCCGCAAGGAGCTCGGGCGATAGCATTCGCCTCGACCGGCATTTCCGAACCGCCGCTGTTTCACGTGTTGCCGCGTCCAAAGGAGATTCATTCCCATGGCTGGCGAGGAATATCTCGTACAGGAACTGAAAAAATATTGCTGCATTTGTTACTATCCGTCCTCCGGCACGGATTTGAGCAACATTGATTTTTTCGGCTCTGGAAAAAAACTCTGGGAAGAGAGAACCGGTGGCGTTTCGTCGGGAAACAACGCTTCCGCAGAGACTTCCAGCCGGGAACTAGACCCGGATCTGTTCATTCATACCGATATCAATTTTTATCAGGAATTCGCATCGGGGCTGGAGATGTCGCCGAAAGAGTGCGGCATCCACGGGAGTTGTGAGGTGCTCGGATTTCGGGAGCTTCCCGCGCTTCCCGCTCCGAATGAAATTTATGACAACTTCACATACAGTGGGAAATGTTTCGAATACAAGCTGCGCGTCTGGGGTTCGAGCCGGATAAAGACATTGCTCTACTGCCTTTGCGAAAATGAGTATTTCGTATCCAGGATCCTGCTTGCCCATGGCATACAGGTTCCGTTGATCTGGTCGCGCAACTGGGCCGGGGGACAGACATACGGAACATGGCTGGCGAATGTTCTCGACAGGCTCCATACGGCGAAAGTGTATACGGACTGGCTGTGCGTGCCGGGCCGGAGAGGCGAACCCCGCAATCGTCTGGTTGAAGAAAAATATTCGGAGCTGATGACTTCCCCCCGGGTGAGACTCGTTCGGAACAACGATATCCACTGGATTGATGAGGGATCTCACGGCTGGGTCGAGGAATACGACGTTTTGATTCAAAACGGAACGATATAAGAGTTCCCCTTCTTCATCACCCGTGAGATCGGCAGATCAGGAAGGGTTCGCGGCAGGGCGATCTGAAATCCCCTCGGCCTTTTGCCGGCGCTTCTTCTCGAACACCAGGTCATAGGCGAGCATTCCAAACATCGAAAGAATTCCAACCGACGCAAACACGAACCAGATTCTCTCCGGATGATAGGTTGAAAAAAGGAATTGTGTCGTCTCTCGCAGGGTCTGATGATTCAGAGCTTTGCTCAACGTCGGCAGCACCTGATCCAACGGTATTTGGGAAACGGCATCTTTTGCCATGCTCAAATGCTCGACCAGATATTGTCTCGCCAGAGTCGTTTTGTCCCCATAATATTGGTAAATCGGGCCTGCCAGGCTGCTGCCCAGCATCCATCCGATCCCTTGCGGAAAATTCACGTATCCCATGTACAGACCCTTTTTCCCCGGCGGGGCGAGCATTGAAAGATACTCGCTCTTCCTCGGACTCGCGATCATCTCGCCAACCGCAAAAACGAGAATGCCCAGGCAGCAGATCCAGACATTCATGGTGTACCCGGCAACCACGAGCCCGGCGCTCGCGATGAAAATACCGAGGATCATTCCGGCGACGGGGCGCAATCTTCCAAAGATCCATCCGATGGGCAGCATGAGAAAAATAATGGCAAAAGCATCCAGATTGATGAGCCACTCGGCGGGAATCTGTTTTCCGCTCTGGCCGAAGGCGATCCAGGCATCGTTCCCAAAGAGCTTCCCGAAAAACAGGGCGACGGCCGCCGTGTCGACCCAGTCCGTGATGAAGTTGGGGAGCAGGTCGAAAAGCTGCATGAACATCAGCCAGAAGCCGGAAAAAACGGTCAGGAACATGATCAGTGGAGGATCGATCAGGTTTTTCAACGAACTGAACAGGACCTGCCAGAACTCCTTGAATACCCTGGCAACTGTTTCCAGCAGGTTCTTGTCGGTGTGCTCGACATTGGCATGGCCGCGATCCGGTTCGTCGAAAAACAATAACCCGAAGAAGTTCAGAGAGTGAATGCAGGCGCTTGTGATGAACACATACTTCCAGCTCATGAGACGGAGATATCCGGCAATCAGAGGACCGGTAAAGCCGCCGATGTTGACGATCATGTAGAAAACGCTCCAGCCGAGCGTTGCGTTGTCTTTCGTGGTGGAATTTGCAAGAATGCCTTGAATCCCCGGTTTGAAAATCGCTGTGCCGGTCGCGACCAGCATGCTGGCAAAAAAGAATGGCCAGTATCCGCTCACCAGCGCCATGCAGATATACCCGAAGACGGAGATCGAGATGGCAAAGGCAACGGTTCTCTTATGGCCATAATGGTCAGCATGGCCCCCGATGACCGTGGGAAGGAGCGATTGAAACGCCGCCCACCAGAAAAAGATATTTGCCTTCTGCAGATGCGAAAATTCAAGCCCGCCTATGGCGGCGGCTGCCACCATGTAGACGGCAATCCCGCCCCTGACTCCATAATAGGCCCAGCGTTCGAACAGTTCGATGAAATTCGAACACCAGAAGGCGCGGCTGAAACTGGTGAGGGTTTGGAAAAAGCTCCGGGGAGCATCTGCTGGAATCGGGTTCGTCATAGGATGTCCTGTTCATCAGTAGATTGAAACGGCCTGGCAGGAGAATTGACGCGCATGAGCGACTCGGAATGGCCGTCATGCCGATCATTGTGCCCGGGGTAAGCCTGTATATACCTCATCGGTGATTCAATAGTCCAATCAGGAACGACCATGAAATATATAAACGTATAACTATATAATGTGGAAGAAGTCGTTCGGGTCTCGTTTGTCAACCCTGGATCTGCTTCTTCGACGATCTGATGGCCGCTCTATTGCCGGCAGAGCGGGCATGACGAAGCTGTCTCCCCAGACAAAGACCTACTCCATTCATGCTGAATTTGGGGAAGCCCGATCAGATGAGAAAAGGATCCGGATGGCCGAAAACCATCGCAACCTCTTGCCCGCCAAGTCAACCCCCTGGACATCTGTGACAGACATGCGAGAAGGTATCCCGCCCGAGGGAATGACTATCGCCCTTGCCCTGTTGTTGCAGGCCCACTTCCAGCTCACCTTCCCTCGAAAAGCGAAGGTGTGATATCTTGGGTCCGAAAGACGCACTTTTTTTGTCACATCTCACTGAGCGCAACGCGCTCCTGAATTTTCAAGGAACCAGCATGAAACACGATCACGTTTCTCCTTCTTTCGCACAAGGATATGACCCCGACTATTTCCAGCAGAATCTTGAATCTGTGAGTGAAGTGCTTGTTGAACACCTTCGGAACTCTCTTGAAGGCAAGGGAAAGGTGTTGATTCAGAACTCGATTCAGGAAATTGCTCAGCAACTCGACTTTGATGCTGTGGTTGCAACGGGGGGGGCGGATCTGACAGCTCTCACAAAAGTCCTGCTTGCCAATTCAAATCGTCTGCACCACCCGAATTACATTGGACACCAGGTTGCCGTTCCAATGGTTGGCGCTGCGATTGCCGACCTGATCAACGGTGCGACCAACAACAGCATGCCGGTTTACGAGATGGGGCCTGCGGCGACTGCTGTTGAACACAAGGTGATCGAATGGGCCTTGGGCAAGGTGGGATGGCAGGGTGAAGGAGCCGGGGTGATGACCCATGGGGGGAGCATGTCCAATCTGACATGTCTTCTTGCAGCTCGTGCCAACCGGGTTCCCGGGTCCTGGGAAGATGGCTTGCCCCAGGGGTGTGTCATCATGGTTCCAGAATCAAGCCACTATTCAAACGCCCGTGCGGCGGCCATTATGGGGCTTGGCACGAAAGCTGTCATTCGGGTTCCGGTCAATGAGAAGTTCCAGATCAAGGTGGACGAATTCAAGAAATGCTACCACCAGCTTGTCTCCAGCGGGAAGACCGTCCTGGCGGCAGTGGCAAATGCCTGCTGCACGGCAACAGGCATATACGATAACCTCGTTGAGCTGGGCGCCTTCTGCCGGGAGAATGGGCTTTGGTTCCATGTGGATGGTGCGCATGGGGCCTCTGCACTCATCACCGACCGGTACCGTCATCTGCTCAGGGGAGTCGAGATGGCCGATTCGTTGACGTGGGATACCCACAAGATGCTGGCCACCTCTTCTTTGTGTGGAATGGCATTGTTCCGCCAGCGGACAAGCATGCTCAAGACCTTCTCTCAGGACGCAACCTATATTTTTAACAGCTTTGAGAAGCCAGGAGAAGACATTTCGGTCAATACCCTGGAGTGCACCAAGGCAATGTTGGGCCTGAAACTCTTCTTCAACCTGGCGATTGTGGGGGAAAAAGGCCTTGGGAAACATGTAGAGACGCTTTATGACAACACCCGGCGTTTCTACGAACTCATCGGGAACCGCCCGGGATGGAATTGTCTCTGTGCCCCTGACGCCAACATCCTGTGCTTCAGGTATGGCGACGACTCCGCACTTCAGGATGCAATCCGTCAGCGAATTGTGGGGGAGGGAGACTTCTACATCACTCGGGCAACCGTTCATGGCAAGAGCTATCTTCGGCTTTCAGTGATGAATTCCCTGACCTCCGACAAGGAAATCACCCGGCTCTGTGTCCGTGTGGAGCAACTTGCAAGAGAGCTTGCCCGTCCCGTGGCCGCAGAGCGTTCAGCACACATCGAAGGGTAAGTCTCCTGCCTCTCTGTCTCCCTGTCTTCAGAAAACGCAGTCAGATGTGGCCAGCCAAAGGCATGGGTGGTATCCTGAGCGATATACGGGCCGCTTGTTCCGTGAAGAGAGGATGACGAGGGATGGTTGGGGAAAATCGCTCCGAACCTTTGGACAGCTGCGCGCGGAAAGGGAACCCGTGGTGGCTGCCGGTATTTTCAAGCCTGCTCGTCGCTTTCGTCGCCGCTTCCGCCTGGATCGTTCCCCTCACGATCTCCACGGATGAATTGGCAGCTCATTTCTATGATAAGAATCCGATCGCGAGTGACGAAAGATCTCTGCGACTGACGAAGGACAAGACGACGGAATTTCTCCGTATGGTTGCGAAGACTCTCGAAAAGCTTTCCGCTTCGGAGGCGGTCGATTTGAATTCGTTTCGGGGGTGTGCCGTGCAAATCGGTGGGAACGATGCCGGCATAACCGTTTTCGGTCCGGTTCGCGATCTTTACGGACTTCCCCTTCTTCCGGCGGGAGATGATTCCGGGGATCAGGATGTACCGAAATTATCCGTCTCGTTCGCGAATGACAGATATTCTTTTGGCTGTATGTTCCGATCGCGGGAGATCATGCGCGGGAAAGAGGCTTGCCTTTCATCCCTGAAAGCGCAAATCGGTGACCTCAAGCGAACGGCGTCCATGGTTGTTCCGGCCCTGGCCGCGGTTATTCTTGCCCTTTTCGTCATCGTCGGGAGGTTTTCCGCCCCGATCGGGAAACATCTCGCCGTGATATGCTGCGTCGCTTCACTCCCTCTCCTCTTCCTTGTCATGTTCCCCGGGAGTTATACCGGCTCCGGAACGGTGGCCGTTGACCCGGGGCGTCTGACACCGCTTTCAAGGCAACGACTTCAGGCGGAATTCGTCAGGCGGGTGGATATGCTTCAGACGGCCGGAAAACTGGCTCCCCGCGAGGCATCGATAGTGAAGGATGCCGTCATGAACCCCGGATATGAATTCCCTCCGGAATTTTTTTTGAGCCGCGCCGGCGCGGGGGGATTGTCGTATTCCTGTCGATGGATGCTCGGAAAACCGGAGTTTGTGAATCCCGACAGGTCTGAGTAAATCAACGGCCGGAAAAGCAAGGCCGGGCGGAAGCAACTTATTCATCGAACGCCTTTGGCGAAGCGTTACATACGAGAAGGGTTACCGAGGGATAGACAGAGCGACCTCTGGAACCGACAGCGGCATGACTCGCAGCGGATATATCGATTGCTATTCATGAAATGCTGTCCAGTCTGTCCGGATCACCTCTTCCCTCAAAAAAACAACACGATCATCTGGGCTCCGATGATTTTCACAATCATCGATAGCGGCTGGATAGCGGCGAAATAATGATTGGGAGCGTCCGATTCCGACATTTCTCCGGCAAATACCAGGGAAGCCGGTTGCGTGAAGATTCCCGCGGTGATGCCCAGCAGAGCGATCATTTCGATTCGAAACACCAGATAGCCAATGAGCAGAGTAAACAAGGCCGTGACGATCGTCAGAATGGCGCCTGCGAAAAAGAGTTGAAGCCCTTCCGTCTGAAGAACGGCCCAGAATCCTCCGCCGGCCTTGATGCCGATTCCCGCCAAAAAGAGATGCAAGCCGAGTTGGCGGATGGTTAAATTCGCATTGATGGGCATGGTCCAGATGATCGGACCGGTTCGGCCGAGATTTCCCAGAAACAACGCCACGAGCAGTGGGCCTCCGGCGAACCCCAGACGCATGACGGTTCCATTGGGCAAGGGGATTGGAATCATCCCCAGCAGGATGCCCAGAATCAGCCCGAGAGAAACCGAAAGAAAATCCGTTTCGGAAAGGTCTTTCACGGGATCTCCAAACATCGCGCAGGTCTGATCCATCGTTTCGGGATAGGTGACGATCCGGATCTGATCGCCAAATTCCAGAGTGGTGGTGTGATCGATGGGGAGGTTGGTGAGCCCTCGTTTGACCCGGCTGATGATCGCTCTGAAGCCATGATCGAAATTCAACTGCCAGATCTGGGTGCCGACGATTTTTTTGTTGGTGACGATGATATCCCGGTTTTCAAGTTGCGGAGAAAAGCTTACCAGGTCATTCTCTTCAATCGGTCCGACAATCGTCTGGGCCTTTTCAATGTTTTCCCGTGTTCCGACTCCGACAAGGATGTCATGTTCGTGAAGACGGCTTTCAGGTGTCACCAGAGAGATCGATTCCTGATGTTTTAAACGACTGAAAACGAGACCGGTAAGTGTTGTCAGCTTCGTTTCCTCGATCATTTTTCCGAATAATGCGGGGTTGGCGATGCGGAATTGTTTCACGAGCAGGTTCTGTTTTGCCTGAAACTGGCTGAGATACGCTTCCCGCTCCTCTTTGAAAGAGACCTTCAGGAGCCACGACAACAGTTGCATGGAAAGAATGACGGCGATGGACCCGAATGGATAGGAAATACTGTATCCAAGGGTCGGCGCGGAAAGCTTCTCGGCGGCAAGAGCCGATGTCCAGCTGGCATTGGCAGCCAGCGCGCGCACACTGTCCGTGGCTGCGGCCAGTGAGGGGGTATTCGTGAGGGCCCCGGAGTAAACCCCGGCAAGCAATTCTGATGGAATATGCAAGAGGTGGCCGAGGAGAATGGTGAGGATAAAGCTGAAAACCAGGGCGCTGATGGCCAGCACATTCACCCTGAATCCGCGTTCTCTGAAAATATTGAAAAAAACCGGGCCCGACTGGAGACCGACGGAATAGACGAATAACATCAATCCGAGGACATAGATCGGCTCGGGAAGCTCGAAGGCTTTCGCATCCCAGATGCCGAAAATGAGGCCGACAAAGAGCACGGCAGCCACGTTGAGCTGGAACCCGCGAATTTTGATATGGCCCAGAAAATATCCGAGCCCGATGATGGAGAAAATAAGCAGGGGCGGGGAACTGACAAACAGATCGTGAAGAAATGTCATGCTTCACCCATCCCCTGTATTGAGACCAGAAACGGGTCTTCTGTTCAGCTCCGGGAGCATCTTCGCCAGCTTCTCCGCACCCGGCACCGCCAGCCGCTTCCTCGTGACTTCGCTCACGTCTTTTCGTCATCCTTCAGCAAATAATATCAGGTGCTTTATCACAGAGGACCTTGATCAGGTTTCCCAGACAACCACTTCAGAAGGTTTCCAGACCGAGGCTGCTCAAATAATTATAGACTGCATTATAGAATTGTGAATTTACTGGCCGGGTTCGTCGATTCGCCTGTCGGAACGACGATGACCATGAAACTCCTCGGTTATCGTTTTCCCTGAAATGATCCATGGTGGTTGTTTGAATCGGAGAATGTCCCCGTGAAACTTTTTCCGTCATTGCTCAGGGTGATGGAAACGGTATTTCCAGGACCATAGTTAAAGGTGAAGGCATTGCCGTTTCCCTTCTTGCCTGAAAACGCCGGACCACTGACGGAGGTGATTCCATTCGCATCGGTCGTAAACGTATAATCTTCATCGGTGGAGTAAGAACAACACTTGATGTGAGCACGGTGAGTATGCCAGGTTCCGTCGAACGGGCTCGTTTTTCTGGTTGGCTGAACGGTTGTCGCGGGAGCCGGCGCCGAAGAATCTACCTTGGGCTCAGAGCCTTCAAATGTCGGTCGGAAGGTTATATGGCGAATCTGATCGGTAGAAATATTCAGGGGCGCGCGGTTATCCAGAAACTCAATGACCATCGTGCAATTCTGATCGATTGACATT
>CAZQYQ010000116.1:0-13028 GCA_964597625.1 uncultured bacterium | reverse complement strand
TTCGCTCCAGGCATTGCCGGAGAGTTTCCCGTTGCCGTCCATGTTCACGCCCCAGTTGGCCGCGGTGGTGTTCGCGAAAGGCGCAACCGCCGATGCAGCCGCAAAACGGATCCAGCCGATGTTTTCGCTCCAGGCAAATCCTGTCAGCGAGCCAGTTGTGCCGAGCTGCGCGGTGAGAGAGGCGTGGGTCGGATTGATATTGATCCAGCCGGCGTTTTCACTCCAGGCTGTTTTGTTCTCTCCGAGAATGACTGCCTGGATTGCCCCAAAGGAGGCGGTGGCGATGATGTTGCTGGCCACGCCGGCGTCGGTGCGCGGGTTCGACGTATTCCCGTCGCTCCATTGAGTGAACTTGTACCCGGCGACGGGAACCGCAGTCACCGGAGTCCCGGTTGCTCCGTGACTGACGGTCTGCGTGGCGCTGCCCGTGATCGAACCATTGGCGCCGGCGGTATAGCTCAGCGTATATTGATCGGCGGCCCACTTGGCGTAGAGGGTCATGGATGCAGTCACCGTCTCGGTTTCGAAGTTCCAGGCTGTTGCTCCGGCAGACTCTTTGTACCAGCCGGCAAACGCGAAATTCGCCCGGGTGGGATCGGTCGGGGCGGTGATTTTCGCCCCCTGCTCGGCGATCCTGGAGTCGACGGCGCTTCCGCCCTGTGAATTGAAGCTCACCGTGCAGGTGGGCGTCGTTACGCTGATCCACTTTGCATAGAGCGTCGTGTTTTGTGAGACCGTGTCTGTCGCAAACTCCCAGGCGGTCGTTCCGTTCGCGTCTCTGAACCAGCCCGCGAAGGTGAAGCCGGCCCGCGACGGAGCAACCGGAGTCGAGGCCTTCGCCCCCTGGTCGACGGTTTGGGGAGCCACCTGGCTTCCACCCTGCGAATCGAAGGTGACGATGAACGTCGGTGCCTGAACGGGAACATCGACGACGAGCGGCAGAAGGAGTTTGATGAACCCTCGATCGGGGGCGCCGATCTTCACGCTGACCGTCGCCATGCCCGAGGTGGAAGGAGCCGCCCAGACGGCGGAGTCAGCGCTTCCCGGGGCGGTCGAAAAATGGCCCCTGCCGGCATCCCAGTCGAAGGTGATTCCGGGAAAACTCCGATCGATATTGGTCAGGGACAATGACAGATCGACCAGATCGCCGGTTGAGATCATATTGTCAGCGGAAACGGGCTTCCCGTTCTTTGTTACCAGCATGGTCCCGCCGATGGGTTTGTATGGGGTGCCGCTGCCACCGACCTGCACTTCAACCGTGGTCGGCCCTTCGGTGGAAAAGAACTGTACGGTGACTTTTGGCTGAGCATTCTGCGTCACGCCGGTTTGAAAAACGACGATATCCGCCGCATCGACGTCGTTCGGCAGTTCGGGGGATGTAAACCTGCCCTCTTCCTGGACAGTAAATTTTTCGCCCCACAGCGTGAGTACGGTGCCGGGAGGATACACGGCGCCGGAGGAATCACGCAGAACACCCGTGACGATCTTCGCTGCCAGAGACAGCAGCAGGGGAATATCGGTCTGACTTGCCACTGAGGATTGGGGTTCGACGGGATCCGATCGGGTCTTGAAACATGTTCCGGATCGTACGAATTTCGCTACGATGCGGTATTGTCCGCTGGGAAGACCGGAAAAGGCGTATGTTCCAGAGGCATCGGTCATCTGAGCCGGAACCTCCGGAAGTTCCTCGATCCAGACCAGGGCGTTCGCAACGGGAGTGAAGCCTGATTGCCCGGCGGCACGAACCGCAGGGCCGGCATTCGGCCATGAAGCCTTGGCGACAATGCTGGCCGGATTGCCTGGGATGAGGACATTCCCTCTCAGGCTGAGAACGTTTGCGGGCGCGGCATCCGGATCATCAAATGATCCGTAGGTCTGCCTGCAGCCAATGGGCCAGATGGCCACGACGGCAAAAATGAAAACAAGGAAGAATTTCCATGCAGTTTGCGAAGAACGGGGGCATTTCATGCGCATTATCCTCAAAGAGAAAACTCAAATTGTATAACGGCTCATTTGCTTGATTCTTACAGCAGTATAGCATCTTCCACGGGCCAGCCATGATTCCCGAATCTCACAAGTCGACGTTCGAGGATCGGCACCGTGGAGGTGGGCAGTCAGGTGGCAGGATATCCGGGAATCGGGGTTTTCGGGAGCGTTGCCATCAGCAGACAGAGCCAGACACCCCAGGCGACCGAACAGGCCAGGATGACATAGGCTGTCCAGCTCAGCAGCCAGGCGAGGTCTTTGTCATAGGGTAGAAGATCCAAGGCACTCAGCAGGTAGTTCCAGTCGTGAATGACGGTGCTGTTCCAGCCGAGCCTGACGAGCGGGAGACTGCGTGCCCGGGCATCGGCGACGTAGACGGCAACATTCAGAAGACTGATGGAGAGCCAGATGCCGCTGAATGAGAGAGCGAACAGATCGGCGATTGCCAGAAAGCCGATTCCGATGGCGACAGGTGCGGCAAGCTGGAATACCGTGCCGGCAGAAATGCCGATGAACGGGCCGAAAAAATGGCAGACCAGATGCCCGGTTTCATGAATGCCGAGGTTAATCGGCCCGAAAAGAGTCCAGGATCTGGGATCGGCGATGGAATTCAGGGCGATATTCAAAAGAAAAAGAAGAAAAAGCGCACGCGGAAACCATTGTTTTCCGCGGCACCAGGCATGCGCCGTCAGTTTTATCTTTGTTACTATAATTGATACCGGTGTGATCGTCATGCTCTGCTGAACAAATCAACCCGGGCATCTCAATCAGAAAATGCCACGGAGGATACACGGAACCGAGGACACAAGCTTCTGGTCAGATCTTCTGCAGGGCCGCCCCCGGGGAGGAACCCCGCCGTAATGTCGCATTGTAACACAGAGACAATGGGGAAGGGGTGGTGCGAACTGCTGAAAATAATTCAGGAGATAACCATTTTTGTAACTTTACGAGGGGCTCACCTGTTAATCCATATGTAACGCGGTTGGTTTGAACCGCACGTCGCACGCCTGTGTTGTGGGGCTCGATACATTAAACGAGAAGGAGATCTTTATGAGAACAGGATATGCATATATTGCGCTTGCTTTTGTTCTTGCCATGCCATGGACCGTCTCGGGTCAGGAGACACCAAAAGCGCAGAATCCCGAAATGAACCTCCAGGTCAAAAATGCGCTGCCTGCTGATTTTCGGGGCAGCACCACGGAAATGGGCGTGATCAATCTTCTCGAAGACGAGCCATATAAATTCTCGGAAAATTCGCCTTTGTATAGTGGCTCCGCATCATCGCTGGGTGGTTCGAAGTTTCTGGGCCCGCCGAGCATCAGCTGGACCACGAGCCAGGTGAATGCCGACGGATCAACGGATCCCCTGTCGAACCAGAACACCAACAAGGCAACCAACAACAGCCAGTTCCCTGAACCCGGCGAATACGTCATCGGGAACAGCGGAGCCCGGCAGGTCAGCGGAAGCGGTGGCGGGGCCAGCGACAATTCCGGAAATGCGGGAAGCACCGCCGGCTCCGGCACGGGGTCTGCTGCTGCGAGTGGCTCCGGAAGCCGACGGGTCACTTCGACGCAGTCCGTAAAGGTCGTTTGCCACGATGCAACCTGTCCGAACGTCTGGGCGATTTTCCAGGAATCGGCGGGAAATACCACGTCTGCGCTTGGAGAGACCGAGCTCAAAGACAAACTCCGGCAGCAGATTCTCGCCAACAAGGGGCTGATAGATCCTGCCACCGCTCTTCCGGAGGACCTCAAGGGAACCAGCCTTCTCGCGGTTTCAGAATTTCCGTTGAACAAAACGCCTGTTGAAAAGACCGCGGCAGTCATGGTGAAAGGGCCTCTTTTCAACGAAGTCGGCAAGAACGAAACCAGACAGGCCGGAGCATTCCGGATGAAGGTTCTGGATGCTGCTGCCATGACCAGAGTTACGGAAGTCAATTCAAATACGGATCTCAAGGGTGTTTATGTGCGCCGGAACGTTCCTTTCATCGTCACGGCGATGACGACGGACAATGGAGACAAATGCACGACTGCGGCAGAATCCGCTTGCCGCATCGAAGCGCAGGATGGCGCACCGGTGGAAATGAGTGACGGATCATATCTGTTCCGTGTTCCCAATTATCCGCGAAGCGAATACAAAGACCAGCCTGAATACCAGTTTGTCATGGAAGGCGCCGATAAAGACGGCAACAGGACCGTTGTGCGCCTTCCGCTCTATGTCGTGAACACGCAGATGGCGGTCGAAGGCGGCCGGAACGAGTGATCTGACGAGGGAGAAATGGAGAATATGCACTGTAAAGTTCTGGTCCTTGCTCTCACAACCCTTTTTGCCGCGCTGTCGCCGGGTCTATCCGCCCAGACTGGTTTGGGGACGGACATTGAGAATGCTCCATGGCTCGAAGGTGTCGATATTCCTCTTGAGCCGCCCGATGTCAGCCCGGTGGTTCCGCTCGACATCTCGGGGGGGAATGGGGATGTCGTTCCGGCAACATTCACCGAGGATATTCCGGTCATCCTGACGGCAAACTCCGGGATTTTTGCCGAGAAACCTCCGGCATCCTATAAAGGGACCGAACTCCCGGATGCGGAATGGACTGGACAGGCGTCGGTGCGCTGGTTCTTCGAGGATGTGGGAAAAAATCAGAGCACTCTGGCATCCGCGACAGGACAGCTGCCGGCAAACCAGATGGCCGTCACACCGCTGGATCCTACCGGCTTCGGAGCGGTAACGGTGACGGTTGCACGACCGATGAAGTATCGTACAGGGCCTGACAGCTTCAAAGGGGCATTCGTGAATTCCAGTCACAGTCTGAATGTGGCGGTAACCGATCTCACGCCGCCGACCTGCGGGCTTGAAGTCACGGCTGACGGAAATGCCGCCGTTGTCTATCCCCTGGAAAACCCGCCTCACAAATACCCTCTGCCCAAAATTGCCGACGTCGTCTGTCAGGGCAAACTCTTTGGAACCGGCGGCAATGAGGAAAACCTTCTTGTGGAAGGTCTTGAACTCGGCGGACTGATGATTATACCGGCCGATCGGGCGGCGCTGCATGTCGCGAAAAATGCCGTCCTCGGGATGAAACCGCTCCTGCGGGACAATCAACAGGTGAATGAGAAGAGCGTCCGATTCGGCCTCTGTGAAGGGGCTGTCATACCGCCCACTCTGGTGGGCTCGGCGAATCCGACCGAGTTGAAACTTGCCGAGTTCAAATTGCCGGAAAAACCGTATCTGTTTATTGAAGCGGACGATATCAGCGGAAATACGCAGGTGCTGTTCATCCCATTGATGATCAAGTGAAGGGTCAATGAGCGTCATTGAGAGCGATGGGAGCCGGCCTTCATCTGCCATGCGGCGGAAGAAGGTCGGGCTGACTTTTATCGAGATCATGATCGCAGTATTAATACTTTCTGCTATGCTTCTGCCGGTCTATCAGCTCATGAACAATGCGGTGCGGGAAACGGAAAAGTTTTACGTCGAGGCGGTCGCGATTTCGCAGGCGAAATTCATTATGGACACGCTTCTGTTCCAGATTCCGTGGCGCGTCATACGGGCCGGGAATCCGGCGCGTTTTGAAGACCCTAAAATGGTGCCGGCGGTACAGACCCTGCTGGGAACGGCGATGCCTCGCATGTTTGGAACCGGCTTTGCGGGGCCTTCGGCCGGAACATTTCTTGGTGACGGGCGGTTCACCGACCGGAACGGGGGTGTTTACCGCATTCGCCTTCAGTGCGTGGATATCGATGAAATCGAATTTTCCATCAATATTCCAGGCAGGGGCATCAGGACATTTCAGCCGAAGGATCTGACACCCAAAGATGCGGATGGCAACTACTCCGTCATGAAAAAACTTGTTCTTGAAATACGCTGGTCCCTTCAAAAGGGAAAAGATCCGCTCGATGATCCCCAGGCGAAAACCATTCATCTCGTCGCAGTCAAATCGCATCTGGACGGATGATGAACATGAACTGCCGACGAGGAATAGCCGTTGTCGTCGTATTGTGCTTTGCCGTCACCATTGCCCTTTTCATGTATGCCCTCGTGGGGTCGAACACGAATCTGGCGGTGCAGAACAAAAAGACACTCGGCCAGTTGCAGGCATATTATCTTGCCCAGTCGGCGATACAGCACGCGATACTCAAACTGCGCCTTCTTCCCAAAGAGACGTTTGACGCATTCGATGCCGGATCAACCGCGCCGTATCCGGATGTCGAAAGTGATGCTCATCCGCAGGTGCGCTTCTCGAAAAACCCTGTTCCATACTGGTCGCTATATTCATTGGGCGCCGGAGCCACGGATGGTCCGCTGGATGGAAGCTACCAGCTGAAATCGATCAAGCTTGAAAGCTCTCTCGGCGGAATGAAAATGGTTCAGGACGGATATGAAATCGAGGTTCAGGCGACCGTGCGGGGTACGGGAAACATGGTGTTTTCGGACTCGATCAAGGAAGAGATCATCGTATCCCGCTTCACAGGGGGGATCGGACCATGAAGCGTCGAAGATCCCTTCCCCGATGTGCGGCCGGAATGACGATGCTGGAACTCCTGATCGTGATGCTGCTGGTCGTGATCATTTTCATCGTTGCCTACCAGGTCATGGATCAGGCACGGCGTGAAACCCGAAAGGGCTTTTGGGTGCAGAAAGCCGTGACGGAGCTCCGGAACGGCACCCGGGCTGTTTCTCTGTTCCTCAAGAAGACCAGCTACCCGACGACGATTGTCAAAGGCGGCGCTCAGCAGCTTGTGCTCTCATACAAGGAGCAGCGCACATACGATGATTCGGGGCGACTCAGGAATCTCACCGTGAAAAACTCGAGGGACATGGATCTTACGGTCAGACAGGGCGCTGTCAAGGCTTCGACAGAGACGGTCCGCCTGATGGCATTTCCGATGTGCTTGCCGGAAACCGATCTTGCCGCCTACCAGCCCGGAATGATAACCTGGGTCGAAATGACTCTGGAGCCCGACCCGAAACAGGCGATCAACAGGCTTTCGCGGCTCGTTCTCAGCGAGCGTGACGAGATCTATGACACGAGAAGCCTGCGCGACCGGGCGTATGGTCTGACGCGAAAGTTCGACCCTTCACTGACCGTAGCGGCAAGAAAAGTTCTTGTCTGCGATGTTGAAAATATCCTGATTGATCTGTTTTCAACCGATGAATTGGCGGGAGTCCATGTGACGGATGGCGGCTCGGTCAATACGACAATGAAAAAAAAGTATCTCGTTTCCATGCGTATCGAGTGCATGAATCCGGCCGATAAAAATATGATGATCGGGGATCAATGCTCGGTCACGATTAATATCGATGCCGATAAAATTCCGCAGGGCTTATGACCCGGACTGTGTCAGAATGCCTCGTGGAAAACGGTCAGCTCCCCAGATTTCCTTTGCGGATCCATTCCAGAAGGGCGTCTCGAATGATTCCGCCCTGGGGGTGAAGATTCTCGACGCGGGTGAACTCCTCGAAGCCGTCTCCGCCTTTTGCCAGAAAGTCGTTGAGAGCGATCGGATACCTGGCGTCAGGAAGAACCGGTTTTCCTTCGAACTCGGCTGCAAATCCCTCAGCGCCTCGTTTCAGCTTCGGTCCAAGAATGCAGAGTTCGACGCCTTTCTTGTCGCTGCCTTTGTCGAGGAGGCTGAGCAGGTCGCGGCCGAGAATGGTGCCGACGAGGATCTGATGGTTGAAGGGAAGCACCTGGTAGATATCCTTGAAGACGATCTTCCCGGCAGGCAGATCCGTGCGTAGTCCGCCGAGCTGAAAGAGGACGATCGGGCACCCGCTCTGTGCGGACACCGCTTTGCAGAGCTGAATTCCGAGCAGAGATTCGCCGTCGGGGCCTGGTCTGCGGAAAAATTCCCGGGGACTTTCACCGACCGGCCGGGCGGCGATTTCATCAACCATGCGGCCCCAGGAAGCGATAATCGGATCTATCTCCGGGGAGGCCGTCCAGGAAGCGGGATCGAGGGCGATCGAGTCATAGGTATAAGACGATATACTACCGGAGTGTTCATCACGGATCAGCGTCAGGGCACCCACATGGGAACCGTAGCCGCGGGTCTGCATGATCAGGGTCTTGCCGATTTTCTCCGGCTGATTCAGATGTTCATCGGAATGACCCCCGATAATGATGTCCAGATCAGGAACCGCGCGGGCAAGTTCCTGATCGACGTCATGGCCGCAGTGGCTGAGCAGGATGACGAGATCGCACCCCCGCTTCCGGAGCTCGGCCGTGACTCGTCGTGCGGCGCTGGCAGGATTTTCGAGGATGAGACCTTCGATGTTCTCAGGGTAAGTGAGGGTTGGCAGATCGCTGGTCATGACGCCGGTAATGCCGATGGTCAGCGACCCGACGTGAGCGATGAGACGGGAATGCCATGGCATGCCGATGCCGATCAGGTTGGCGCAGACAAGCGGAAAACGCGCCGATTTCATCGAGTCGGTCAGAGCCTGTTTGCCATAATCGAAATCATGGTTTCCGAGAGTGACTGCCGTGTAATGGAGGGCGTTATACAGATCCGTCATCGCCTGGCCGTGCGAGAAGTTGACTTCCATGGTCCCCTGGAACCGGTCGCCGGCATCGACCTGAAGCCAGCGTATCCCCTGGCTGAGCGCCCGGAGCTTGTAATGCTCCAGCGTGCCCGAAAGTGCCTGCGGCCCGCCCAGGACCGGCGGGTGATCTTTCGTCAGCCACAGCGCCGCCGTGGCCCTGACCGTGCCGTGCCAGTCGTTCGTATGAAGCAGCAGAAGCTTCTCAGCCCCAGAAGCCGGAATGGCTGCGGCAATCAGAAAAAGAGTGACAATGCGGCGCAGGGAGCGATTCATCATGTGATCCTCAGGATATGATCTTGAAAGGGATTGCAAGAGACACGGGAATCAAATCAGCTTTTTGTGTGCTTCAACAAGGCGGGCGAGGGCTGCATCATCGAGCGGGTTTTCCCAGTAGCCGCCTTGTTTGGTGCTCGAGCCGATGATCCAGGCATCAGCCGATGCATAGGTGGCTGCATTGTCCGGTGTGATGCCAGAACCGATCGCAACCGGCAGCTTCGTTGCTTTCTTCACTTCGGCCAGATGCGCCGGCACGGCCGCATGCCCGGTGCTGAGACCGGTGACGATCACACCGTCGACACCGAAAAATTCAGCGCCGTGTGCCCATTCCGTCAAACTCAGGTCGGCCGTTACGGAGTGAGCCGAATGTTTCTTCTGAATATCAGTCCATATTTTGATATGCATCGCATTGAGACGCTTACGCTCCCGCATGAGCTCGGCGGCGCAGGCTTCGATCCAGCCTTCGTCGGCGACGTGGGCGAAAACGAACCCCTCGGCGCGGATGAACTGCAGATCAGCCGCGAGAGCGACGGAAAGAGCCTCGATGTTGGCTCCGGCCAGGATCTGGATGCCGACGGGATACGCCGGTCCGACCGCATCCCGTACCCGCAGCGCAACGGCGGTCATGGCCGCAGTGATCTCGGGACCGACATGGCCTTTCAGATACGGCCTGTCATGCATATTTTCAAGAATAATACCGCCGAATCCGGCCTTCTGATATGCCTTTGCCTCGGAAACGGCGATCTCGGCGATTTCCCTCAGGGAATACCGGCTGAACGGCGTTCCCGGCAGCGCATGCTCATGGACCATTCCCAGGAGAAGCGGGACCGGTGCCTCACACAGAAACCCGAAGCGTGACTCGCTCATCTCATTCTCCCCGTGCCGCTGAAGCTCGAAGCCGCTGGAACCGGCCCCTCAAAAGTCTACCACAAAACCGCGGCATTTCAGACTCCTCGACGTTCGGTGCGGAAAAGGGGAGACGCGGCATGTCACGGCAGGACATCGAGGCCTCTCCGGCGCCGGCCTTCTACCAGGTGATGCTCATCATCGAGCAGTTCAGGCCGCTTCCGATGCCAAGGAGGGCCACATGGTCGCCAGAGCGGATACGGCCCTTCTCTTCAGCCATTTTCAGGGTAATGGGAATCGAGGCCGGTCCCATGTTCCCGTGCGTCATGAAATTCAGGTGCTGCTTTTCAGGGTTGATCCCAAGCGATTTGTTCAACAGCTCGATATTTTTCGAACTGACCTGATGAGGAATATACATATCAATGGTGTCATTGCTCCATCGCGGCAGAGTCGCCTGGGAAAGAACCCATGTTTCATGGGCGAGTCTCACTCCCTGGTTCATGATTTCCAGCGTGTTCGCCTTCATGAAATCCGGCTGCCCCACGCAGAGCCGGTTATACCGGGTATCCGAAAGATTGACGAGCCCGTTGATCAGGTGATGGGTGCGACTGGTGTCCTTATGCCCCAGGATCATCGCAACGGCACCGCTCCCAAGGGTAAGGGTGGCGAAATTTTCACGGAACGAATCCATGGTGGTATCCGGCCTCTTAAGGCGATCCAGCGTGGCCGAAAGAACCCGCCCCGAGGTCTCGCCGTTTACGATCAGTCCGTATTTGATCTGCCCGGCCTCGATCATCAGCATCAGCACGTGCATGGCGTTGAAAAATCCCAGGCAGGCATTGCTGATATCGAAATTGAGGCACCGGGGCGATAATTTCATGTTCCCCTGAACCAGGCAGGCCACGGAAGGTTCAATATAATCCTTGCACACGGAGGTATTGATGATGCAACCGATCTCTTCCGGATTGATCCCCGAAGCGTGAATCACTTTCCTTGCGGCCAGGGTCGCCACGTCACTCGGCATTTCCCCGGCGGGCCACGCCCTTCTTTCGCTGATCCCGGTCAACATCCTGAGAAGGCCCATGGGAAGCTTCAAGCGATTCATGGTGCCGCTTATCGCTTCTTCGATTTCCCCGGAGGTTATAACCTGGGGCGGAAGTTCGTATTCAACCGCTTCAATGGTAACATTGCCTGATAGCATGAACCCGTATTTCCCTTTGGAAGATTCAACGTTGCCCCTGGCCCGTGGCATCCGGGGAACTGTGATGAAATCAGTGCGAAAGTTTGCCGACGGCATTCAGGGCCTTGTTCATCCTGAGATTGCCAGGGGTGAACGCAATATACCCAAATACGGTATGAATCAGCAAGAACTGCTTTATCCGATGATGAATGAATTCTCTGAGATGCAATGCACGGAAAAAAAGCCCATGCTCTTCATTGAACCTTTCGCATCATCCCATCATCTGAAAGTCGTTCTGACGGCATTGAAAAGATTCCTGAGACTTTTCCAGCCCGGATAAATGGGTGTTGGTTTGTTCTTGCTGTTTAAAAGTGAAAATACCGCAATTTGAGCGGATCGGACCGAGTATTCAAGGGTAAAAACGATATCCTCGGGAATTTCGCAGTATTGCCCGATAAAGGCGAAGTTTTCCGAACAGGCCGGGACGACATTCGGCCTGTCACCTGATTTTCTCGGCATGAACTGGCTTGTGATATAGGGCAGGGTGCAGGGAATACAGATTGCCGAACCTAGTATATCGTCAAGAATATTTTCGAATTTCAAATGATACAGAAGCTCAACAAGAATTTCCCTGCCGGAGCATTCAGACATCTTCTTTTTAACGAAATTTCCAACTTTGTCAGGGTAAAGCCCATACCCCCAGATGACCTGGAGATTTTCGGGCTGATTGATGAAATGAGGCTGGTTCGGCAGTGCAAACGAGATCAGCCAGTTGGAATCCTTGATCGATATCGGGCCTTCTGTGCCGGCTTTCGAACGGGTGATTTTTTCTATGTACTGAAAAAACAGCGGGTCGGAAAATGTTACGGTAAATGACACCCATTTCGTTTTATCGATATCTGAATTGAAAACGGAGTATTGACCGAATTCGGGACTGATCGTTGAAATGTTTTTCCAAAGTTCCCATGAGGAACCTCTGGGTTCAGGAATTTGCAACGGTGGTTTATCCATCGAACCGGTCGAAAATTGTTCCGTCATGGAGCCGAGTGTCAGGAAAACAAGACCGTTTTTTTCAATTTCTATTCTTTTTTCGACTCCCTGCGACAACACGGAAATTTCATGAATCCGCATTTTTTCGTTTGTCTGGGAAAACTTCACGTCGGAAACGACGCTGTTCTTCTGAAAATGAACACCCTGGTTTGTAAGCCAGTTTTTTATGGGCAGAACGATTGAATCATATTGATTGTATTTCGTATTTCTTACACAGGATTGGGTGTCGAGAACAGGCGAATCCTGAATGAATCTCAGAATGTATCTCTTGAGTTCTTCGAGAGAATGCCATGGTTGAAATGAAAACGTCGTGCAGAACTGTAACCAGAAATTGCTTTCAAAAAAAGCAGAAGAGAAATAATCTTCGATTTTTACATTTTCAATTCTATTTTCAGAAAGAGTGAGAAGTCTGAGAAGTCTTATCCGGTCCGAAAATTTCATCTTGAACGGTCTTGCGTCAACAGGCTGTCCGTTTACCAGCAATCGCGCTCTGGAATAGGTTTTTACCTGCTGATTGAACTCAACGAATTCATCCATAAGGGTTTTTGCAGGGTCTTCCAGTGACGGAACAGAGGAAATCATATCAAATAAGGCGGAATAGACCTTCTCTTCGAACATCCTGAAGCCCCGCATGAAATAACAGTTCTTCTCGGGTTCATACGCAGCATCAAGACTGCCTCCGGCGAAATCCGATGCTTCAAAAACGTTGATGTTTTCTCCCGGAAGCCTGCCCTCTTTGATGAGATAAAATGCGGTTGCAATCCCGGCAAGCCCACCGCCGGCAAGATAAGCTTTGACGTTGTTCATCTGTCTGTTCTTTGCGAAATAAGGTGTCTGACGTTGAATGCGGTGACGAAGCGTGTGGGCTGGCGCCCTGGAAGAAAATGGAACGAATACGTTGTTATATGCATTCAGCATAGTGGAATATTCCACCAAAATCAAGCCACGAGTTGGTTTCCGTTGGAATTCATGTGGTTTTCTTTCTGCCTGAGAAGGTATGGCCGCGGGTGCGAGACTCATGCTAAAATCCCGCAATGCAGCAGAAGCCGATGCACCAGAATCCGAGGATCATGCAGGTCGAGGTTGAAACGATTCTGCCGCTCAGGCAGGCAGTTCTCCGGGACGGTATGCCGACCCTGTCTCC
>CAZQYQ010000115.1:0-13052 GCA_964597625.1 uncultured bacterium | reverse complement strand
AAACCCTGTGGAAGTCTCATCACGCCTTCGTTTGCCAGATGTATAACTCTGTGGAAGGGAAGCCGGGGTAATCCACACTTTCCACAGAGAGCTCGGTGTTTGATGTTGTTCAGAGGTTTTCCACCGGTTATTCACGTGGAAAAACCAGCTTCTTATCAGTTGTTTGTTGGTTTTTGGGGCTTGCGGCGAAGACCGGATTCTGGTATCCTCATACCACTTTCACCCACCCGAACAACCCCGACACCCGCATTGTTTCGTACATCCCAGGGTTTCGAGTGTGTACACAGCAAGAGGACGATGCATGGAAGCAGTAAATCAGTTGTGGTCACGCATTACCGGTGAAATTCGAGCCCAGGTCAATGAAGCAAATCTTAACATCTTCATGAACTCGATCAATCCGGTTGGAATTGAAGGTGAAACGCTTGTTCTTGAAGCTTTGAACGAGGTATGCCGTGATTGGGTTGAACGGCGTTATCACGGCATGATTCAAAAGATTCTTCAGGGCGCGACTCCTCCTCTTTCCTGTGTCTTTGTGACTCGCGCAAGAACGGCAAACAGAATGGCTCCTGCAAGGAATCCGGTTCAGCCCTGCCTGCCGGCTATCAGTGGTCCGTCGGTTCCGGTTTCTCTTCCTGAAAAAGTCAGCCAGGAGAAGCCTCATGTACCGGTCATGACCCAGTTCAACGGAAAATATACGTTCGATACGTTTGTTGTGGGCAAAAGTAATCAGTTTGCCCATGCCGTCTGCCAGGCGGTTGCCAGCAAACCCCTCGGAACAGCATACAACCCGGTCTTCATCTACGGCGGTGTTGGGCTCGGAAAAACCCACCTGATGCAGGCCATCGGACAGGAAGTTTTGAAGACGAATCCGAAACTTCGTGTCGCTTATCTGTCTTCTGAAGCTTTCATGAACGAGTTCATAGAAGCGGTCAAAGACAGGAAGATGAACGAATTCCGGGCGAAATATCGTCGTCGTGATCTTCTCCTGATCGACGACGTCCAGTTCTTTGTCGGAAAAGACTCGGTTATCGAGGAGTTCTTTCATACATTCAACGAGCTTTTTCAGAATAAGAAGCAGATTATTCTCACCTCTGACGCGCCGCCAAAAAAGATTCAACGACTTGAAGAACGTCTTGTGTCACGATTTGAAATGGGCGTTGTCTGCGACATCCAGGCGCCTGATCTGGAAATGCGTATCGCCATTCTCAAAAAATCAGCGGCCCGTTCCATCGTGAAGGTTTCCGACGAGATTCTCCTGTATCTGGCTGAAGGCGTCGTAACGAACATCAGGACTCTCGAAGGTGCTTTTACCCGTGTTGTTGCGTATGCGAGCGTCGTCCAGAAGCCGATCGACAAGAATCTCGTCGACCAGGTCCTGAAAGACTTTTTCCGGGAACAGACACCGGGCAAGGTCACCATCTCCTGGATCATGAAGCGAATCGCGGAGTATTACGATATCCCCGAGATCGAAATGACAAGCAAACGCAGGTCGGCGAATCTGGTTCTGCCACGACAGATCGCCATGCGCATTTCCCAGCTTCTTACAGAGGCGTCTCTGAATCAGATCGGTTCCAACTTCGGTGGCCGGGATCACACAACGGTCATGCATTCCTGCGAAAAGATCAAAGACCGCATCGCAAAAGATCCGGCATTTGCCGCCGAATTCGAACGACTGCTGAGATGGGTCGACCCGCAGGGACGGTAACAACGGATTTTCGTTGTCATGCGGATCTCCGGCGTTCGGGGAGGACGTTCGAAGATCCACTGCCGAAGCTGCGACATTATTCTTCGGGATTTGCCTGAAAACCTGCGCATTCCTGATCTGCCTTTCGAGAGGGGCTGCAAGGCCTGAACGAAGCGGTGGCGTATCTCAACGCCTCTCTTGCATTGAGGGCAAATTAGGGGTATCATATTCCGCACCCCATCGCGTTTGGAACGCTTTTACGCGTAATTCGTACGGTCATCTTTTTCAGAGGTGAATGATCTGAGCATGAACGCAGGAACTCCCCGTTCCAGAGGCAGCTTTAAAGCTGCCGGAAGCGTCCTGTCCGAGGTTCTCGCCGGCCTGAAGCGTCAGGTCTGGGAAGCCCGGTATGGGGAACAGGGCGGCCGCGGTTTTTCGATGCGAGTCGCCCGTGCCGCCGGAATGGAAATGCTTCAGCTCGGCAGGTTGCGAAAAGCCTGGCCTACCATGGTCGGGCCCGATCTCGCCCGCCATTCCGCTCCGGATCGCCTTTTTCAGGGAAAACTGTTTGTCGTATGCAAAGATTCGCAATGGATGCAGACATTCACCTTTGTGCGTGTACAGGTTCTTGAGCGTGTCAGACAGCTTTGCCCGGATTCAGGAGTCAAGTCCGTCGTGGCGCGACTTGGCCGTCTGCCGGCAAGATCCCCTGTTGCTCAGGCTCCAGACTGGCCCGACTGGCATGCGGTTAAGCTGTCCAAGCTTCCGCTGATTCAAAACCGGGAGTTGTACGACACCCTTACCCGCTGCAGGGCAAAGCTTCAGGCCAGACGGGAAGCCCTCGCGCAGGCAGGAATGAAGCCGTGCCCGCAATGCAATGGGGTTCCCATTCCCGCGGGAGTCCGCGTATGCGCTTCCTGCAGGCATCAGGAACGACTGAAAGAGCAGTCGAAGCTTCGCAATCTGCTCGACGAAACGCCGTGGCTGACTCTTGATGAGACGCGGGAGCAGATTCCATCGGTTTCCATCATCGAGTTTGAGGCCGCAAAAAGCGACCTCCTCTGCGAAGTGAACCGGACCGTGGAAGCCCTTGGAACACAGCTGAAAGAGACATTCGATGAGGCGATGGTTCCCAGACTCCGGCTTGAAATGCTCCGCTCAGTGATTCTTCAGACCGGTGTCCGGCCTGACGCCATGACACCCGAGGCAATCGATGCACTGTTTCCGGCCGCCTGGCGGAACCTGCTCGAGAATGCAGCAGGAAAAGAAGCCCGGGAGAGCGGCGAATGCTGATTCATCTCGGGAATAACGAGTTTATCGATATTTCTGAATGCGTGGCGATCGTGAGCCTTGCCACGATTGATACGGCGACTCGCGATATCATCCTGCAGGCAGTGTGTGGTCAGCTCGATGGAGAGCCTCACGCAGCGGTTCTAACGACGAATGGAAAATGGCTTGGATCGACCCTGTCGCCGGAAGCGCTTTCGCATCGTGGCCAGAGTCAGCTTTTTGATGAAGCTTTTTATCGCCGGCCGTTGCCGGTGAAGAAGGCCCTTGCCGATCTTGACGAGGGCCAAGAGATGGGAGACGAAGATGATGTCTGATTCCGACACCCTGTTAGCAACACAGGCCGCAGTGGCCGAAAAACCCGAAGCCGGCAGCGGCACCCCGGGCGATGGAACGACGACCGAGTATTCCGCGAAAAACATCCAGGTCCTTGAGGGTTTGGAAGCCGTCCGGAAAAGACCCGGCATGTATATCGGCGGCACGGGTCTCGAAGGTTTGCATCACCTGATCTGGGAAGTCGTCGACAACAGTATCGACGAAGCCCTGGCCAACTATGCCACGACGATTAATGTTCAGATGCATGACGACGGGTCGGTTTCCGTGCTGGACGACGGCCGCGGCATGCCGGTCGATATCCACCCCGGAACCGGCCGACCGGCGCTTGAAGTGCTGCTTACCGTGCTTCACTCGGGTGGCAAATTCGATAAGAAGAGCTATAAATTCAGCGGCGGGCTGCACGGCGTCGGAGTTTCCGTCGTTAATGCCCTGTCGGAATGGCTTGAAGTGACCGTCTGGCGTGACGGAGCGACCCATCAGCAGTTGTTCCGCCGTGGTGCTCCGGTTGGTGACATGACCGTTACCGAAGGTGCCACCCGGCGCGGCACGAAGATTCACTTCATGCCCGATAATGAAATATTTCCTAATATAGAATTCAACTTCGAAATTCTGTCGAAGCGGCTTCGCGAACTCGCGTTCCTGAACCGCGGGGTCAAGATCGTTCTTCGCCAGACAAAGACCCTGAAATGCCATCTGTTCGAGTATCAGGGAGGAATCGCCAGCTTTGTCGAGTATCTCAACGAGACAAAGAGCACGCTTACCCGGGATGTCATTCATTTCAAGCAGGAGCGCGACGACATCGAGGTCGAGGTCGCGATGTCCTATAACGATGGCTATAATGAGCAGTTTCTGGCCTTCGTCAACAACATCAACACGATCGACGGCGGCACGCATGTCGTCGGCTTCCGTTCCGCTCTCACAAAGGTTTTCAACGATTACCTGAAAAAGGACCCGTCTCTGCTCGGCAAGGACAAGGGAAAAGAGATCAAGCTGACCACGGATGATGCGCGCGAAGGCCTTGTCGCCGTGCTTTCCATAAAAGTTCCCGAACCTCAGTTTGAAGGCCAGACAAAAGGCAAGCTGGGAAATCCGGAGGTCCGCGGCATCGTCGATGCTGTTGTCACCCAGGTTCTGAGCGATTATTTCGAGCAGAATCCCCTGATTGCCCGCCCTGTCATCGACAAGGTGCTTACCGCCCTGCGCGCCCGCGTTGCCGCACAAAAAGCGCGCGAACTGACACGACGCAAAACCGCGATGGATGGCAACTCGCTTCCCGGCAAGCTTGCGGACTGTCAGGAAAGTGACCCGGCGAAGTGCGAACTGTTCATCGTCGAAGGAGATTCAGCCGGCGGCTCGGCAAAACAGGGCCGGGATCGCAAGATCCAGGCTGTTCTGCCGCTTCGGGGAAAGATTCTGAATGTCGAGAAGACCCGCCTTGAGCGCGTTCTCACCAGCGAAGTCATCCTGGATCTGATTTCGGCCGTGGGCACCAAAGTGGGGAAGGAGGATTTCGACATCAAGAAGGCCCGCTATCACAAGATCGTGATCATGACCGACGCCGACGTCGATGGGGCTCACATCCGCACGCTGCTGCTCACCTTCTTCTATCGCTACATGCCGGAAATCATTGAGAAGGGGTTCCTGTTTATCGCACAGCCGCCGCTTTACAAAATCAAAAAAGGTCGCGATGAGCGGTATGTCTACTCTGACGAAGAGAAAGTGACGGCTCTGACCGAAATGGGCACCGATGAAAGCAGCGCGAACATCCAGCGCTACAAAGGTCTCGGCGAAATGAACCCCGATCAGCTCTGGGAAACCACCATGGATCCGTCGCAGCGCATTCTCAAAAAAGTACAGTCTCTCGATGCGCTGGAAGCCGATCGTATTTTCTCCGTCCTGATGGGCGACAAGGTTGAGCCGCGCAAGCAGTTCATCACCCAGTATGCCAAACAGGTTCGGAATCTGGATATCTGAGGCACTGAATGGTTACCGATAACACTGAAAACACAAACGACACCACTCCGGTAAATCCCGAAAACACGGAGCATTCAGGCGAGATGGCCGCAGGCTCTTCAGGCGCAGCCGTTCCCCCTCCTCCGGCCCCTCCGAATGACAACGAGATTTTTGTTAATATAGAAGACGATATGAAAACGTCCTATATTGACTACGCGATGAGCGTCATCGTCGGCCGTGCGCTTCCCGATGTTCGCGACGGCCTCAAGCCGGTTCATCGCCGTGTTCTCTATGCCATGTATGATCAGGGGTTCACGAGCAAGAAGTCCTACGTGAAATCTGCCCGCACGGTCGGCGAAGTGCTTGGTAAATACCATCCGCACGGCGACACGGCGATTTATGACACGCTCGTACGCATGGCTCAGGATTTCAGCCTTCGTTACCCGCTGATCGACGGTCATGGAAACTTCGGTTCGGTCGACGGCGACAGCGCCGCGGCCATGCGTTATACCGAATCCCGCCTCGCAGCGCTTGCCGAAGAAATGCTTCGCGACATCGAGATGGAAACGGTCGACTGGATGCCGAACTTTGACGGTTCCCTCCAGGAACCGATCGTTGTTCCCAGTAAATTCCCGAATCTTCTCGTGAACGGGTCGTCAGGTATCGCGGTCGGTATGGCAACGAATATCCCGCCGCACAACCTGCGCGAAGTCATCGATGGTACCGTTCGTCTCATCGATGAGCCAGGCCTCGATATCGGCGAACTGCTCAAGATCATCAAGGGGCCCGACTTCCCGACAGGCGGCACGATCATGGGCCGCGACGGCATCGAAGCGGCCTATCGCACGGGCCGGGGCAGCATCACGGTGCGTGCGATCACGACCACCGAAGAGTTTGCGCGTGGCCGCGAACGCATCGTCATCACGGAGCTGCCGTATCAGGTCAACAAGGCCAAGCTGGTCAAACAGATCGCCGACCTGGTTCGCGACAAGAAGATTGACGGCATAACCGACCTGCGCGACGAGTCGAACCGCGAGGGCATGCGGGTCGCCATCGAGCTTCGCAAGGGCGTCAACACCGAAGTCATCCTGAACCAGCTGTACCGGCACACCCCGATGCAGTCCGGATTCGGTGTCATCATGCTGGTCTTGGTCGACAACCGCCCGCTGGTTCTCGATCTCAAAACGGTTCTCGAGCATTACGTCGACCACTGCCGCGATATCATCCGGCGCCGGACGACCTTCCAGCTCAGAAAGGCCGAGGATAAGGCCCACATCCTGGAAGGCCTGACCATCGCCCTTGATAACCTCGACGCCGTCATCAAGCTGATCAAAGAAGCTGCTGACCCGACAAAGGCCAAGGAAGGCCTGATGAGCTCATTCATGCTGAGCGAGAAACAGGCACAGGCTATTCTCGATATGCGCCTGCAGCGGCTGACTGGCCTCGAACGTGACAAGATCGTGAACGAGTATCATGAAACCCTGGCTCTGATCGAGAAGTTGAGAGACATTCTTGCCAGCGATGTGAAGGTTCGTGAAATCGTAAAGGGTGAACTGCTCGAGATCCGCGAACGATATGGCGATGAGCGCCGCACGAAGATCAGCGTTTCCGAAGCCGAACAACTCGGCATCGAAGATCTGATGCAGGAAGAAGACATCGTGATCACGGTCACGCGCAACGGGTACATCAAGCGCATTCCACCGGATACCTTCAGACAAATCGCCCGCGGCGGCAAGGGCAGCTTTGCGATGGGCGTCAAAGAAGACGACGTCATCGAGCACATGTTCCTGGCCACGACCCATTCGTATCTCCTCGTCTTCACATCGACCGGAAAAGCCCACTGGCTCAAGGGGTATAAGATTCCGGAAGGCGGCCGCCAGGCCGGTGGACGTGCGATCGTGAATCTGCTGAACCTGACCGAGAGCGAGAAAATCACGGCGCTGCTGCCTGTAAAGACGTTTGACGACAAGCGGCGCATCTTCATGGTGACGCGGCGCGGCGTTGCCAAGATGGTTGAACTGTCCGCATTCTCACGGCCGAGCTCCAAGGGCATCATTGCGATCAATCTCGATGAGTCCGACGAACTGGTCGGAGTGAAGACAATCCGTGGTGGCGAACATGTCGTCATCGCCACGCAGCGCGGATACGCGATCAGGTTCCCTGAAGACGAGATCAGATGTATGGGCCGTGCGGCTCGCGGCGTACGCGCCATCTCGTTCAAGGATCCGGCTGATGTCGTCATCGGGATGGAAGCATTTACCCGCGCAGGCCAGGCGGCCCCGGAGCCGGGGACAATATCCGTTCCTCCCGAAGGCGCTGAAATCGTAGAAGGCAGTGCTGCCGCGCCGACAGAGGATATCGCTGTTTCCGAGGTCGTTCCTGATGTCGTGAACGCTGAAGGGGCAGATGCCGGTGAAGGCAGCGAAGACGCCCTTCCGACCGAGTATATTCAGTTCGAAGGCATGCTGCTGACCGTGTCCGTCATGGGCTTCAGCAAGCAGACCGATGTGAACGAGTATCGGGTCACTCATCGTGGCGGCAAGGGGGTTATTAACCTGCTGGTCAAGGAAAAGACCGGCGAAGTGCTGTCGATCAAGCGCATGTTTGAAGGCGATGAGCTGATGATCGTCACCACGAAGGGGAAGGTTGTGCGCTTGAACGCCGACGAAGTTCGCTCGACTGGAAGAGCCGCATCCGGTGTGAAACTGATCACTCTCGACGAAGGCGATCGCGTCATGTCCGTGGCACGTATCCCGGCCGTCGAGGAAGTCGCGAAGTAATTCTTTGCGCAGCCGCCCCAGCCAGGGCGGCTGCGCTTTATCCCATATTCCACGGCCGACGCAACAGGAGCGGAACGGATGGCAGAAGACCAGCAGCATGTCCAGGTGACCGGAACACCGGGGAAAAGACGCCGGGTGCGCTTTTCCACCGAGATCATGTTCATTCTGTCCGTTGTTTTCTGCGTCGCGCTTTCAATTATTTATTTGTCACGATATTCAACGATTCGGACCCTTCTCCTGAAGGAAAACGAGCTCAACGTGAAGATCGAGACGCTGGAACGTGAAAACCGACGTCTGAAACAGAATCTCGACACTCTCTCAACACCCGAGGGAATTGAACGGCTTGCCCGCGAGCGGTTGGGGCTGGTCAGACCTGAAGAAATCGTCGTATCGGCTGTTCCCTCCAGCAGTTCAGCGGAAATCCGCACCGGGAGCGAAACTGAACCGTCCGATCCGAAGCACTGAAAAAAACTCTTTTCGAAGCGGTGGAAGGCTTGCAATTCGGGTGTACCTGTGGTATATTTTCCTCCGCGACCGCCGTGGAGGAATGGCCGAGTGGTCGATGGCGCCGGTCTTGAAAACCGGAAACCGAAAGGTTCGCGGGTTCGAATCCTGCTTCCTCCGTGCCAGTAGTTTTGGAGAGGTGGCCGAGTTGGCTTAAGGCAACGGTTTGCTAAACCGTCGTAGGGCCATAAAGCTCTACCGCGGGTTCGAATCCCGCCTTCTCCGCCGCTCATTATGCGCCTGTAGCTCAGTTTGGATAGAGCACCAGATTGCGGATCTGGTGGCCAGAGGTTCGAGTCCTCTCAGGCGCGCTGTTTTTTTATGGAGAGATGGCTGAGTTGGTCGAAAGCGCTCGACTCGAAATCGAGTAGGCGAGTTGATAGCTTGCCTCGTGAGTTCGAATCTCACTCTCTCCGCCCTTGGTTTCCCCCGGGTGGGGTCTTGGAGAGGTCGCCTAGTTGGTCTATGGCGCGTGCCTGGAAAGTACGTATCCGAAAGGATCGCGAGTTCGAATCTCGCCCTCTCCGCTGTCGTGCTAGACGGAGGGCTCGGGGTCCTCTATCAAACCGCAAATCCCCGCCGGCGGGTTGAATCCCTGCCAGAGGACCTGGTTGGTGGTACCAGCCTGTTCCGGAAGTAGTGAAGGACGGGTTCCACACGGCGAAAGCCCGTGAACCCCGCCAGGATCGGAAGATAGCAACGGTAAACGTCAGCTTTCGGGTGATGTGGCAGTGCCTGTCCGGAGCAGAAGGTTCAGGAAATGGGCCATTGATTTAGGGACGAGGGCAGGTGCACGACCTCGTAAAAAGCGAAGGGAAGACGCATTCAAACCGCGTTTTCCCTTCGATTTTTTTAGCGGCATCCTCTGATTCCGGGAAGGGCACTCATTGCAGGGGCCCTCTCCCGTAATTGTTGCCTGGATGGCGCAGGTGGTGCATCATATCGTAAATGAAACGACGGACGGGCATTGCCCCCGGCGGCAGGAGATTGAAGTGAAATGAGCAGCCAGCCCACCCGGCAGAATCTTTATCGGAAATACAGGCCTCAGACGTTTTCAGAGCTGCTCGGCCAGGAACATATCGTTCGCACGCTTCAATCGGCGGTTTCAACCGGAAGACTTGCGCATGCATACATGTTTTCGGGGCCGCGTGGAACGGGAAAAACATCGGCCGCCCGGCTGCTCGCGAAAATTCTGAACTGTCGCGAACCTGTAACGACACCGTCCGGATTGAAAGATGCCTGCAGGGTCTGCGATGTGTGCCGGCGTATTGAAGATCTGACCTTCATGGATATTGTCGAGATCGACGCCGCAAGTAATAACGGCGTTGATGACATCCGCCAGATGCGCGAAAAGGTGAAGTATCTGCCGGTTGAAGGTCAGTATAAAATTTATATTATCGACGAAGTTCATATGCTTTCGGGAGCGGCATTTAATGCGTTTCTCAAAACGCTGGAAGAACCGCCGCCACGCGTCGTATTCGTGCTGGCGACAACGGATCCCCAGAAGGTTCCGGCAACGATTCTGTCGCGCTGCCAGTGTTTCGATTTTCATGCAATTTCGCGCAAAGTCATCGTGGACCGTCTTGCCGAAGTCGCCGCCAGAGAACGCGAGGCTGATTCGCAGAACTTCCCGGAAATCGGCCAGGAGGCATTGTATCTGATCGCGGAATGCGCTGCCGGCGGATTTCGTGATGCCCTGAGCCTGCTCGATCAGATCACCGGTTCGATGGCGGGCGGCCTTGTTACGCTCGACATGGTTCTTGAAATGACCCGCAGACTGGGACATGCCACTCTCAAGCAGCTTGCCCAGACCATTTTTGCCAGAGACCCGGGCGGGTTGTTAACCAGGCTTCATGAGCTATTCTTCAGAGGACATGAAACTCTTACGGTCGGCCGGGATCTCCTCGAGTATCTCCGCCGCTGTCTGGTCCTGAAGATCGATCCGAAGGCCGGGCCCGTTCTGGAAATTCCTGTGGAGCAGACTCAGGATATCATTGCGCAGGTTGCAGGTATCAGCGCCGAACTCCTGATGGCAATGGCTGCAAGACTCGAGCGTGTCGTATGGGGCCTGAGAAACTCGGCTTACCCGAGACTCCTTCTTGAAATCGAGCTTGTACGTCTTTCCATGGGTGAAGTGTCGGCCGGCATGGAAGGTCTCGAACGCAGAGTGGCAGCCGTGGAAAGCCGCATCATGGGCGGGAACCTCCCCCTTGGAGTCAATACTGCTCCTGGAATGGCGGCCAGAGCCCCTGGCGGTGCGGCTCCGACCGGTCTTCGTGCCATTCCAGGTGGAGCGGGCCAGCAGGCGAATGCACCGGTTCCGATAACCACGGTCAGAAGGCCAGCTGCACCGACGAAGCCGAACTCTCAGACTCGTTCATCGCTGCCAGGAGAAGAATTCCCTGCCGGTGAACCGGTTGCCGGAAATGAAACCCCCTCAGACAAATACCAGATTCTGCAGGCCCGCTTCGCCAGGGCTTCGAAAGTGAACGGCTCTTTCCTTCAGCAGGCTGCGTTCGAGTCTTTTAAAAACGGCATCGTGACGGTTGTTACGAGTTCGGGGTTCCATATCGAACGACTCCGGGATCCGAAAGTGCAGTCCCTGCTGGAACCATTTCTTGCCGAATTATATGGCCCCGGAACAAGGCTTGCGGTTAAAAACCCGCAGGAAGCGGCAGCCAAGCCGGGGCTTGATGACAAGCTCCCTGAGGGGGCCAGGTCTCCGGCTGTGCCGCCGGCGGCAAACCATGCACAGCAGATTGCCCGGCTTGACCAGGAGTCTCGGAACAAGGTTCTTGCAAAGCCTTCCGTCGTCGATGCATTGTCTGTTTTCGGCGGTGATGTGACGAATGTGGAACGTGGACCCGGAACCGATCCAGACAATGGCGATACAAACTGATACGTGGCAGGACAAAGATAAACACGGGTAAACAGGCATCGGTGTCAGTGATCGTATCCCCGATATGCCCCTTCTCACCCATACCCCGCATGAAATCTTGGAAGGCTCGTGATAATATGCACAATATAATGCGATGGCGCCGATGGGCGCGTCGTCGGGAATGTCTCGGGGAGGCCGAGTGGACGTTCAGCTGCTGAAAGATGAAATGGTGGTTCCGTCGAAAGAGGTGCTGAAAAAGACGCTTGGCCCTGTTTTTCCGGTTTACGAGACGTTCTGTGCATCGATGGAAACCGATGAACGTGGGCTGACACAGGTGTGGAAGTATTACCGGGACGGCAAAGCCTGGTTGTGCAGGATCTGCAGGAAGACGAAAACGGTTGCCTGGCTGTCCGTTTGGGATGGCTTTTTCAAGGTGAGCCTGTATTTCACCGAAAAAACCGGGATGGGGATACGAAAGCTGAACATCGCCGCCACCCTCAGGGACCGGTTCGCCTCGACCCCCTGCGTGGGAAAACTGAAGCCGCTCATCGTCGATGTGCGTGATGCGGCGCAGCTGTCCGACCTTCTGGCGCTCATCAGCTACAAGATAAGCCTTGGATGATCATGGAGCACGATCCGGCGTGCGGTTTCAGGCTCGCGGCTTTCGAGGATGGCTTGACCGACAACCGATACGAGCTGCCGTTGGCGGCGTGGAAAGGCGAAGGAGGGGGCGAGAAAGAATGAAACCGAGACACTGGCTGACACTGGCTGTTCTGCTGCTGACGGCCTTTCCTGGATGGGCCGCCAAAACGGCGGAGGATTCGGGGCCGGGAAAGGCGAAGGAGCCGATGACGGCTCTGGTCCTTTGTGCAATCCATGGAAGCCACTTGGATCGGCGCTTCGAGTATTCTCTGGCCCGGATGGCGCAGGCCATCCGGATGATCCGCCCGGACATCGTGTGCGGGGAGGTGGCGGCGGAGGAGGCGGATACCGCGCTTCGCGGTCTGTTCCCGCCGGAACAGGCCTTTGTCGAGGATGTGTGCCGGACCACCGGTGTCCGGTTCATTCCCTGCGACTGGCGGGGGCCGGAGACGGAGGCCGACCGGGCCTACGACGCGATGAGCCTTGCCGAACGCGAGGCGTTCGACAAGGCCGGTTCCTCCTTCTTGAGCGAGATCCCGCATGATCCGGCGGTGTTCTTCGAGTGGCTGCACACCGATGGGGCGAGGAGCATCGACCGTGGACAGGAGGAGAGGGTTCGTTTGGGGACGGAGGTCGCCAACGGGTTCTCGATCGCCCGCAATCAGATGATCGTCAAGCGGGCGCTGAATGCCGCCGGAGTGGCCGGCGCCCGGCGGATCCTGTTCGTCTACGGAACGGCTCACAAGGCATCGATCGAACGGATACTTACAGAGGTATACGGCGTCCGGGTCGAGTCCGTCCCGTCCGTCCCCGCCGTCGCGGCCGAAACGGTTCCGTCAGCGGTTCTCCGTGCATGGGTAGCCGCCCGGGCCCGCCTGCAGAAAACCCTGGACGATCCACAGTGTCCGGAACCGGTACGGAAGCGGATCCGTGATTCCCGGCGCATCGCAGAGCTCGGCCGATTCATCCGCTCTCGGGGCAGGTATCT
>CAZQYQ010000114.1:0-13089 GCA_964597625.1 uncultured bacterium | reverse complement strand
AATACTCTGGATTCACGATCTGCGTTCCAGGCTGGAGATTCGCTCCCTGAGCGCCTACGGTGTCACGCCCGCGGATTTTCCCGTGTTCATCGCAAAAGCGCGTGCATCCGGTTTCATGCACGGCAATGCGATCGAACTGACGGACGAAGAGTTGATCGAGATTCTTTCTCTCTCGATCTGAGTTACCCTTGTGCCGTGTTCTCTCTGTTGAAATACCCCAGGGCCTTGTCCTGATCGCCGTCCATGACGATCGACATCGTCGCCCCGTCAGCGACGCCGGGAATGTGAATCACACGCACGACCGAGTCGATAGCATGCGATACGTTTTTGCTGACAAACCGCCTCAGGCAGTTTGGCGAGTTTTGAAAAAACGCCTCATTGAACACGTTGCCGGCTTCATCCGGATAAAGCGGTAAATATTTAATATTCGCTTCGACCAGATCCTGGAAAAAATGGGTTCCAAAGGAAAGATCCGGCGTGTAATCAAGCTTTCTGCGGGCAATCTCGACCATCATCGCCGCGTTGTTGATATCACTGTATCCGACCTTGACGCCGAGCTTGATATCGCCGCGACTGCCCCATCTCCCCGGCCCCATCAGAATGAACTTGCGCTCGGGAAGTTTCTGATTGAGTTCGCTGACGAGATGTCCGACATCCAGCATCTCGTCCAGAGTCGGCAGGCTGTCGTAACTTGCCGGATCAACGTAAACCACATACTCGATTCCATGCAGTGCGGCTGAAGTGACATGTTTACTGGCCGTAAAAAGCCTGTCCTCATGCGCAACATCCTTGGGAACGGCGATCGATATCGTGCCGTCAGCCTGGCACTGCGGCCGACACTGGAGCAGATACAGCGTATGCTGGTCCTCCCCGGCGGCAAACTCGATGTCAACCGGCCAACCAAGCGCGTCTTTGAGAATCCGCAGGATGTCCTTGATCTCCTGGAGGAACGGCGTATTCTGAAGGAGATTCGCGAACGTGAGCACCGGTGTGCCGCTCTTGAGGTTTGTCAACGTGCCGATAGGGGGATACAGCTGCCCGTCCTCATACATGGAGACCAGATACGGCAGCATCGGCACTTCGGAGCCGTATTCGTGAATGATCTGTTCAAAGTTGATGGTCTCGAACCGGCTTGTTTCAAGGTTCAGCACGTCGATGTTTTTCTGGGCATACCGGAGCATCGCATCCGGAGTGATATTGACACGCAGTCCGGGCTGGCCGGGGCTGATGAGCATCGGGAAATCCTCGCCCATTCTGTCAACCGCGCGAGTGCCAAGACCGGCGACAAGCCTGACGATCCCGTCCTCTCTTCGGATGCGCGGTGACCATCTGAATTCATTGCTGCTGAAGGCAACCCCGGCGAAGGCGGGGAACCAGTAGTGTCCGACTTTTCTGCCGACAACCTGCTGGATCATGATTCCCATCTCTTCATTGAAATCCAGGAGCCTTCGTTCACGCCTGTATTCAATGGGATCAGGCCCGAACGTGCTGGCATACACCTCGACGATCGCATCGATCAGGGCATCAAGCCGCTCCTTTTTGCTTCCCTGATTCGCGACGAAGAGGCTCTTATATTTACCGGCAAACGCGGATCCCTTCGTGTCTTCGAGCAGGCTCGAAGAACGCACGATGAGCGGCGTGTCACCAAAATCCTCGAGAGCGACATTCAGACCGGCCAGAATTTCCGGCGGCATGCTGGAGTTTTTGAAGATCTGGCCGACATAGGCATATTCCTGCCTGATTTCGGCCGGATCCCGATACTTGATCGTCGGCATTTCCTCGAGAGCGTTGTAATGAAGGAATTCAAGTATACCATCCGATGTAATATACCAGGTCTTGGGGATGGAAAGATTTCTGAGGCCGATATTGTGCGCTTTTGCCGCCATCAGGATCTTTGCGGCCCTGAAAAGGCCCGCGGCTTTCCCCCCCATTTTGCCGTTTCCGCGCGCCGGGCCGATGACACGCGTCATCAGGTGCGCGAAATCATTCACCGACACGTAATGTTTCAGCGTATTGATGTATTCGAGGTCTTCGCTGAAGAAACGCCGGATCAGCGCGACCCGGATGCCGATCCGCTCCTCCCGGGAAAGGTGTTTCTGGGCACCGGGTTTCAGGCAGTATCGATGCAGCGCCTCGCTGATCTCGGTAAGCGAGACATCACGTTTTTCGGCTGCCATCGAAAGGAAGCGAAACTGCTCCTGCTTCATCCAGAGGCTCATCATGCGGGCGATGTCCTGCGCCGTCAGTTCCTGCTCGGCGATGATGAACGTTTCATCGATCAACTCTTCGAGCAGCGATGAATTCAGCCGCGGCATCGGCTGATTGTCAAACGAGCCCGTCGCCGTCTGGTAATCCGCCTGCGTCACATTGAGCCGCTGCAGAAGCTGTTCGACTTTCTTCACATTGCGCTTGAAAAGATAATTCATCATCTTCCTGCCAAGCCGGTTCAGCAGCGCAGGATTCGTTTCGCGCAGAAGATCGACGATGACCTTCCATTCGGGTTTCTGTTCTTTATTCGTTGTCATTTCACACTCCATGAGGGCGCGGTGTCATCAGATCGCTTCGACTTCGACATCCCGCTTCCCTGAGATATATGAGCAGCTCAGCGCCGCCAGGGGCTGCTGGAAAAGCATCGACACAACGACGGGAACGATGGTAAGAGTCGGGAAGTGGCCCAGCGCGATGACCAGGCCTGCGCTGAGATTCCGTATGCCGACCGAGTAAGCAACCGCAGCGGATTTCCCACGATCGTAGCGGAAAAGGCGGGGAACGATATATCCAGATATATATCCGAATGCAACGACCAGCAGAATGACGACGAGAAGAAAGCCCAGATTGACATTCAGGTTCAGGATCGTCTTGCGCGTGGTCGCCACGTTGATCGCGATGACCAGCCCCAGCGCGATATTGGAGAAGGGGCCGAGGAATGGCTTCACCCGCCCATACAATGTGCCTCCAGAGAGATCGTGCATGGTGATGCCGATGATCGAGGGAAGCACGATCATCTTCGTCAGGTCGATCATGATCGCCGTCAGATCGAGATCGAGACTCCGGCCCAGAAACAGCAGAATCACCGCCGGCGTCACGATCGGGCTCAGGATCGTATCGACGGTTACGGACGCGAGAGCCAGCGCCACATCGCCGCCGACGAGACCGGTCCAGATCGCCGACGTGACGCCGATCGGAATCGCCCCGCACAAGACAAAGCCGGCGACCAGATCCGGATGGCCGCGGTAGAAGATGTTGCCGACTCCCCAGCCAAAAAGGGTGACCCCGAGATGGAGCAGAACCAGCACCAGAAGAATCGGGCCCGGATGCGCAGCAATGCGGGCGAACTCACGCCAGCTGCATTTGAGCGAGGTAAACCACGTCATGAAGCCGAACAGGACCGGCACGATCGTGCGCCCGTCAGCCAGGCTCGTGTATGGCTCGAGATACCAGCCAGCAACCATGAACAGAAAAAGACACGCGAACAGCCACCGTTCAAAACAACGGTTAAAGCCTTCTCCAAGGCATCGCAGGGTGTCCGTCATGTGTGTAAGAGTGGCTCCATCGTGAAAACGTGCGGCGGCAACATGCTGGCATGCGCGGCACATATGGTATATCACTCCTGCTTCAGTTGCCAGAGCGTTCCTGTAAATTTTCCCTTCACGGGTCATCACCGGTCTGATTAAGGATTGAAGGGGCCCACGGAAGCTTTGATGCGGGAAAAGGGAAACCCTTTTACATGAAAGGCCGAAAAAAAGCCTGCGCTGAAACCGTGGCTGAAACCGAGCACGACCAGATTCGGCGCATACTGGAATATCAATGCCCAGACGATCCCGACGAGAAAACAGATGGTCATCAATGTATATGCTGGAATATGAAACAGGGAGAAGACAACGGCCGTGATCAATGCCGAGAGCAGCGGGCTCGTCACTCCCTTTCTGATGCGGGTGTTGAAATAGCTGAGAAACAGAAGCTCCTGAATCGTTCCCCACATCATGTATGTGCCGACCTCCGACAGACCACCCGCCGGATCGAGCTCCACCCAACCGCCCTTTATAATATACACATATGTATATCCCAAAATACCGACCGCGAGCCAGACCAGCGCCAGATATATTCCAATCACCCGGCAGGCCTGGCTGAGATTGTCATATCGTGTAAATACGATAACCGTATTCAGAAACACCGCCAGCAGGATCACCGCGGCCCACTCCGGAACCCAGGAACCCATATCGGCACCCAGCGATTTGTTGACGAGCCCGCGCAGGAGTTCATGAAAAAATCCGGGGGCAATCAGACAGCCGGCAACGAGCAGGATATTCGCCGTGGCGATTCCGGCAAGCGCAGCTTTCCGACGAGCACCATGCTTCAGATACGTGAAAAAATCACGGGGGGAACCGAGTCCCCAGTCGGCCAATGAGTCCTGGTGCCTCACCCGGGATAGAAAGAAGAGATACAACAAGGTCATCGTCAGCAGGAAAATTCCGATTGAAAATCCCGTTGTTCCTGCGGGGAGAATCCCCCAGAGGAGGATCATGCACCAGCCGAGCATGAACGCGGCTTCGTTCAGGCTTGATCTCGCTGCTGCATCCGCCCTGCGATGAGGCGATCTGAAGACCATGTATGAAAGCAGCCCGGCAATATAGAACCAGCCGATGGTCCGCACGATTCCAGGCGTTCGAAGAAAATACCCGTAGAACGGCAGCAAGAGCAGAAAAAGGATCGCAGCTTCGAACAGATGGGATGTGATGCCGCCGAGCCGGAATTTCTGCATATCTCGTCAATACTACCAATATTCATCTCGGCTGCATACATGATTGGACTGAACACTGGTTTTGCAGTATAGTCGAGTATCCACGAGGTCATCCGGGGGTTCTTTTCATTGGATTGGTTTACGCAGCTTGAGCCGCTCTTCTCCCACTGGTCGTATGTTGCCGTATTCATGGTCCTGGTTTTATGCGGAGTCGGCCTGCCGGTGCCCGAAGAAATCACGTTCATCACGGCCGGATATGTCGTCAGCGACATCGGAGCCGATCTTCGAATCATGGTCATTGTCAGCCTCATCGGGTTGATGATCGGCGACTCGCTCATCTATTACTTCGGGAAAAATTACGGTCAGGCGATCCTCAGGCACTGGCCGTTCCATATTCTTTTCTCGGAAAAAATGCTGGCCAAATCAAGGCGGTTCTTTGACAAATATGGGTCAAGAGCTGTTTTCTTCGCGGGTTTTTTTGCCGGCATCCGCTCCACGACCTATTTTCTGACCGGCTCCATGCGGTTCAATTACTGGAAATTCCTGTTCTGGGATTTCATACGGGCCGTTCTTACCTGTCCCATATCCATCTGGGCCGGGTATAAATTCGGCCCCTACGCCGATCAATGGCTTGGTGCAAATGCTCGTTATATGTTTGCGGCGCTTCTGATTATCGGAATCCTGATGATTCTCAGGAGTATCATCTATGCCGCTTCCGAAGCAGACTCCCAGAAAAAAGGGTGACCTGCCGCCCTCTTACTTGCTGAACCGGGTATCGGGAAAAACAAGCACATATCCGCAAATGACAACGCTTCCGGTTACCAGCGTCATACGTATTGTTGAAGCAGTGGTCTTCCCGGTCGTTACCTGATAATCGAGGATCTTTCCGTTTGCGTTGACAGCGCCTTTCAGGTTGAAGCGGCCCAGGCTTGTTCCGTCCAGTTCGAAATCGACGCTTCCCGGATTCGCATACATCTCGTAATCCCAGAAATCGATAACCGCGCGGGATGCCGATGCCGTAATCTCAACGCTTGCACCGGGCGTGCTGGAAATAGCCATATAATATCCATCGACATTATTCACTCTGATCAGGCGCCAGTCTCCTGTATAGGAAACAGGATATGCCGCTTCCGCGATGGAAATTTTTTCATCCGGCTGGAACACGCCGTTGATGAAGCCGCGGGCATCGAGGTCAAGAATCGCGCTCTCAAATCTGGGCGGCGTTGTGCCGATTTCCTGAACCGCGATCGGATTGCCCTTTTCTGAAGCGCATCCGGGAAGCAGCAGAGGAATCAGCAGGGAAAGGCACGCAGCCGCAGCAAGTCGTTGTAAACGGCGCATAAATGAAGTGCCTCCATGCGAGACCGAAATGATTCCCTATTCGGTATATCGGCATATCGGCACTCAGAGATGAGCGATTTTCTAACCGTGCCCGGTGCAGCTGATCGTGAACTTTTCTTCAAACCCGATCGGATGGTAGCTCAGCTTCGCTGTCCGCAAACCCTCGATTCCAAGGTCTGTTTCTCGATTGATGAGATTCACTTCCGGAGGGAGGCGGTTTGCAAGAGCCCAGTTGAGATATTGATACATCCCCTTCACATGCCGGTCAGCCTTTTCGATGCTGACGACCCAGCAGTTCCGGTGAATCGGAGAAGCCAGAGTGAACCCGGCAATACGCCCCTCCACACGCACCAGAATGGCTTTAGCACATATTTTATCGAGATGGGGCAGCATCCGCCTGATCGCAGCGGCCTCGATCTGGACATTTTCATCGTCATTCTGAAAACTCTTATACCATTCGCCGAGAAATCCCAGCACCTCGTCGGCGTGCTCAGGGGAGTAAACCTCGACAACCGGCTTCACTTCCTCTTCAAGCCTGTTCACGAAATTCTTTTTCTGATGGAAGCGCCGTCCCGACAGCTCCGCAAGATCCTGTTTGCTGTAGAGATAATCATAATCGCTTCGCTGCGCCTCGACGGTCGCATCGGGAATTTCCCGGGCAATGATTTCCGCGATCGTCTTCGGAACAAATCGGAGCTCGCAGGGGAATCCCGCATGCTGGAGATGTTTCAACAGAAGATCCATTGCCGGCCGTAGCGGCCCGGTTCCGATGGGGGCGAGAAACATGTATCTGCCGTCCGGCCCCTCAATCGAGATGATGACTTGATTGTGAATGCGGCTGATGACGGGCGGCAGCTTTTTGTACCAGCCAAGGAGGTTGTACAGCGCATAGTCTGATGAGGAGACGCCGGTTTCAGTCAGAAGCCGCCGAATCAGCAGCTTGTGACTGAAGGTCAGGGGTTGACTTGCGGGAAACTCAGGCAGTTCCGCCGTATCGACAGGCAGGCTCTGCAGTTCCCCGGAAAGCTCTTGGCATTCATGCTCCGGATCCATAAGAGGGCCATAGTATCATAGTCTTCGCGTTGATGAAACGAAGATCTTTCTTGTTGTCACTTCAGCGGTCATCGGGGTATAGTATCGCCATGGTCTCAAACGCTTTCGAAGCCGTCCAGCTGCGGCACCTCACACTTCGTAACCGCTTTCTCGTGGCACCAATGGCAACGCAATATGCCGACAAGGATGGCCGTGTTTCCGAGAAGCTTCTGAAGTATTACACGCATCTTGCGCTGATCGGAGCCGGTGCCGTGATCGTCGAGGCTGCGGCCGTCTCCCCGTTTGGTCGGGGATGGTCGAGAGAACTTGCTGCATGGTCGGGAGAGCATCGTTCAGGGCTTGCCCAGATCGCCGACACCATTCGAAGCCGCGGAACTCCAGCTTTTCTTCAGCTGCATCACGCCGGCAGGCAGTCTCTGACTCCCCGGGAGGGCGAGTATGTCGTCGCTCCGTCCGCAGTGTCCTGCCCGATTCTGAACAATCCGACGCGCGCACTCTCTACCGAGGAGATCAAGCGGCTGGTCATCTCTTTCACCGATGCCGCCAGAATGGCAAATGATGCGGGGTTTGACGGTATCGAGCTGCATGGCGCCCACGGGTATCTCCTGCACCAGTTCTGCTCTCCTCTGACCAACAGGCGAAAAGATGAATACCGGCTCGAGCCGGATGGTTTAACCAGATTTCCACTGGATGTCGTGCGCTCGATCCGGGCCGCGTTCCCAGAACTGATCATTTCCTACCGGATGTCCGCGCGGGATTATCTGCCTGGCGGACTCAACCTGAAGCAGTCCACGCTGATGGCCCAGGCTCTTCAGGGCGCCGGCGTCGATCTCATGCATGTTTCCGGGGGAATGTATGCGTCGCTGCATGGTCCGGAAGCTCTCACCGGGCCGTCAACGCCACCCGGAGTCTTTGTTGACGATGCGCGCGATATCCGTGAGGTCCTCACGATTCCGGTCGCCGTCGTCGGCAAGATCAGCGAACCGTCGCTTGCATTCAAGATTCTGGCAAATGAAGACGCTCATTTCATCGCTCTCGGCCGCGTGCTGCTTCGTGACCCGGAATGGATCATGAAAGCCCAGAAACTGTCTCAGGAACCTGTCAAACAGTGCCTTCTCTGTCAGCGATGCCGCTATCACCAGCGCGGATGCCCGGATGGGAACGGTGAGCCCGGCTGGCAGCGAAATTAGTGGTATTTTTTCACAAAGCAAGCCCCAGGAGGTATTCGTGAAACGCGTGATTTTTGTTTTTCTTGCCGTTGTGATATTGAGCGGAACGTGTTCGGCCGCGGGCCTGTTCGACCTTCTCGGAACCATGTCGGGTGCCAATTCCGACAAGAAGCTGAACGTGACCTATATCGAAGGTGATCAGACAGCCTCCGCCGAAGTGCTGCTGATTACCGTGAAGGGCGTCATCAGGGACGGCGACGAGGAAGAGAAGATGCCGTTCGAAATACGGCAGAACATGGTTGAGAAGCTGAAAAAAGACGTTCGTCTCGCCCTCGAGCGCGATCAGGTCAAGGCCGTTCTCCTTGAAATCGACTCCCCCGGCGGAGAGGTGACCGCGGCCGATGTCATTCATCATCACCTCAGCAAGATCCGCGCTGCGAAAAAGCCGGTCCTCGCGCTGATCGGCATGATGGGCGCATCGGGCGGTTATTATGTCGCCTGCGCTGCAGATCAGATCTGGGCTCACCCGACTTCCATCGTTGGCAGTATCGGCGTCATCATGCAGGGTGCAAATCTCGAAAAATTTGCCCAGCTCATCGGATACCGGCATATTCCGATCAAGTCGGATCGCACCCCGAAAAAGGATATTCTGAGCCCCTTCCGCGAAATGACCGAGGAAGAGCGCACCATGCTTCTTTCTATTGTCGATAGTTTATATGATCGATTTATCGACATTGTCTGCGCCGCCCGCGGGAAAACCCGTGAAGAGATCGTCAAAGTCGCGGATGGCAGCATCTACACCGCCCAGCAGGCCGTCAAGAATGGTCTCCTGGATGGGATCGGCTACAGGGACGAAGCCTTCGCCAAGGTCCTCGAACTGGCAGATCTTCCGGCCGGCAAGCTGGTCAAGCGCAAGACGAAGAAGGGGTTCTCTGAAATTCTCTCCGAGATCGCCGACGCCGGTTCCGGTATGCCCGGGCTCTGGATGCGCTTTCAGTCCATGCTCGAAGCCAATTCGGCCCCTTCCATGGAATACCGCCTGAACCTCCCCGGGATGAACTGAACAAGATCTCATAAAACGTGCGAACCGCAGATCGATTCTGCGGTTCGCACGTTTTCAGTATATCGTTCTTTTAATATGTCCGAAGCCGAGATTCGGTTGGCGCCCCAGAGCCAGAACAAGATCTTCAATACACCGCTGACAGGTCTCGGCATCGTCTGACTGGCCGATCTTATCCGGATAAATCTGGTATCCGGGCCTGTTCGACAGGGGGGAAACATTCGGCATGATCACGTTGGCGCCTGCTCTCAGAGCCTTTTGCCGCCCCTGCGGGTCAAGGGTTCCCATCGCGGTTGTCGCCGGAAGATACGCGTCGGGCAGATACAACCTCAGGAGCGCGAGAAACGTCAGGCAGTGATCAATAAGCCCGGCGGGCTGGCTTCCAAGAGGTGTTTTCGGATGTGGAATGAAAGGTCCGATGCCGACCATTTCCGGATGCAATCGTTCCAGATACTCGAGATCGCGAAGAAGCCCCCGGCCATCCTGGCCTGGCAGACCGACGAGAATCCCCGAGCCTACCTGGTAGCCGAGTTCCTTCAGATCCATGAGTGCCTGGTGCCTGTCATGCCATTTCGAATCCCGGTGGTACCGCTCATACAGATTCGGGCTGCTTGTTTCGATCCGAAGCAGATATCGATCAGCCCCGGCGGCCTTGAATGCGGCATAATCCGCTTTCGGCCACTCCCCGATGGAAAGGGTGACAGCCATCCCTAGCCGGCTCTTGATAGATTCTATAATACGGCAGATATCTAAAGGTTTATAGGTCCGATCCTCGCCCGACTGGAGAACAAGCGAGCGAAAGCCCAGGCGATATGCATGAGAAGCTGTTTCGAGGATATCATCAAGATTCATGCGATACCGCGCAAGCTCTCGGTTGTGGCTTGAAATGCCGCAGTAATCGCACTGACAGCCGCAGTAGTTGCTGAATTCTATAATTCCGCGAACAAAGACATCATTGCCGACGGTTTCCCGCCTGACCCGGTCGGCCGCATCAAACAGACATCCACGGAATGCATCAAATGCGGATGAAAAGATGAGTTCCGCGGTTTCATCAGTGATCCGTTCCCGCTTCACCAGATCGGCAATGAGTGTTTCATAATCTCTTCTGTCTGTCTGCAGTTTCTTCATTTTCTTCTTCCTTAAAAACAAGACGCTTCAACCTTTGTGAAATAATACACATACTTTTCTGTCATGTCCAGACAATTTCTGCCGTCCATGACAGGAGTGACCGGAGTGGTTTCTGCTGAAGCTGCAGATGCTCTTTCATGCCGGCGGCACGTGGATTATTGCAGGCACTTGAATCACCGAAAGAATGGATCGTCGTCAAGATGAGTCTCGAAATATTTTTTCCTGAATTATTGCGCATTTTCGAATGGCTGTTATAATTAAACGCAAGGGGTGAAGGGTACACCCCGATTTTCAAGGTTCTAACGACCTTTCGGGTATGGGTTCAGGTAGTATGTTACGGGTTAAGGGTTTGTTCGGGTTGTCCTCAGAAATGTATCGGGAATCTATTTTCAGGAGTCAGGCATATGAGGAATAGTACTCTAAGATTGCTGAGCAAGGTTCTGTGCCTTGTTCTCATCGCCAGCTTCGCTCTCGAAGCACCTCTGCTCGCGGCCCTCGACGCCATCAAGGTGAACGTCGGCGGTCAGCAGGTTTCAGTAACCCCCGGTCAGTGGGTCTCCGTGCGCCAGGGTGCCAACCTTGTCCACTATAACGTCCGCTATGTAAACGGACAGCCCGTGGCACTCGAGATGGCCCAGTATATGAAGCTCGTCCTCCCGACCACCGGCGCGAATACCGCAGCAGCGAACGTCGGTCAGGCCGCCCAGAGCTCCACATCGGCCACGACGGCTCAGGCTTCGGGCAATGTCGGAACTGTCGCTTTGAGCCAGACCCCCAGCCAGACCACGGCTCAGGCTGCGGTTGCTCCGGCCGCGACGCCGGTTGCCCAGGCTGACTCCTCGGCCATCGCTGCCCAGAGCGGCGCAAAGACCAGCGGCAGCTGGATCAAGAACGAGCTTTCCGGCTACGGACAGAAGATCAAAGACAACTTCACTGCCGGCAAGGCCAGCGGTCAGCAGTTCGGCACCAAGACGGTCGACACGGTCAAGAACGCAGCCAGCAATGTCGGCACCGGCGTGAAGACCACCGGCTCCAAGATTGGCGATCTCCTCCGCGGCGCCAAGGATCGCATCGCAAAAATCTTCCACAAGAATCCGACTCCTGCCAAGGGCAGCGCTGATTCCGCTCAGAGCGGTCAGTCCGGCCAGAGCGGTCAGACCTCCGAACAGAGTGGCCAGAGCGGTCAATCCGGCCAGAGCGGTCAGTCCTCCGAACAGAGTGGCCAGAGCGGTCAATCCGGTCAGAGCGGTCAGGCTTCTGAAAAGCCCGGCCAGACTTCTGAGCAGAGCGGTCAGTCCGGCCAGAGTGGCCAGAGCTCCGAGCAGACCGGTCAGGCTGCCCAGACTGGAAAGGCTGACAAGCCCGGCCTGAAGGAAGTCACTTCCAGCAAGTTCAAGGCTGGCTACGAACAGGGTAAAGTCATGGTCGGCCAGGGCGTCCAGAATGTGAAGGACAGCCTCAAGTCCGGCTTCAGCGCCAAGAACCTTCTCGTCACCGCCGGGATCACCGTCGGCGTCGACCTGGCCACCCAGATCATCAACGGCGAAAAGCCCAGCCTGAAGAAGGCCGTTAAAGTCGTTGCCTCCGCTGAGTTCGCCGGTGGCGTCGTCGGCTCCGTAACCGGTGCCGCAGCAGGCTCCTTCTTCGTGCCCTTCCTCTCCGCCGTTCCGGTTGTCGGCGGCTTCCTCTCAGCTCTTGCTCCGACCTTCGGTTCCGTGGTCGGCGGTTCGGTCGGCTCCTATCTCGCCGGCGACCTGAAGAACGGCAAGTTCTCGCTTAAGCAGGCGTTCAAGCAGATCGACTGGATCGGCGTCGCCGGTCAGTCCATCGGTTCGACCGTTGGCGCAATGCTCGGCTCCGCAATCTTCCCGCCGTTCGGCACGATCATCGGCGGCATGGTGGGTGGCTACCTGGGTAACTGGGCAGCAAAAAAGATCGCCGGTCTGTTCGGCCACAAGACTGATTCCGGCACCACCGTCGCAACTCCGGTCGGCACCAATCCTATCGGTGATACCGCAATCGGCGGCAGCGTGACGATCGGCAATGTTGCCGGTGGATCCGAGATCCCGGTCAGCGGCGACCAGGGCGCGGCGCAGGTTACGATCTCCGGCGATGCCGAGAGCGTCGGAACCTATGCCTCCGAAGTCCAGCTCGCGTATGCCAAGTATCAGGAACTCTATCGCCTCTATAACGAAATGCTCGCCCAGGGCCGTCAGGATGACGCCATGAAGGTGGCTCAGGAAATGAACAAGGCCAAGAGTGAGTATGAAACTCTCAAAGCCAATTCCGGTAAGTAATCTCTGATCTCAAAACCCCCGGGGGAAACCCCGGGGGTTTCTTTTTGGAAGATCTCCACCCCGTTTTCTCCCAGGCGTGAATTCACCACCAGTTTTTCCGGCAGTCGCTTGCTGCCCGAGGACAACATCCCAACCAATTGCTGAAAGGAGTGCACCGTGCGTATCCGTTTCCCAACCGGCATCGTCAGGTCTTATCAGCGTTCCGATGCTGAACCCCTCGCACGTTACGCAAACAATCGCAAGATCTGGCTGAACCTGCGGGATGGATTTCCCCATCCCTATTCGCTCGATGACGCCAGG